>DBNU01000232.1 GCA_002299125.1 Proteobacteria bacterium UBA664 | reverse complement strand
CGGCAGGGTCACCGGCAGCACTACACACTCGTACGCATCGACGGCATCGTCGCCGGCTGAGCTTTCCCGCTCAGGGCGAGCGAGCCGCCGTTGGCACGCAGCGACCGGCCTATCGGGTCCGGAACTTTCGGCTCAGGAGTTGAACGGCAATGGCACACAAGAAGGCAGGCGGCAGTACGCGCAACGGCCGCGATTCGGAAGCCAAGCGCTTGGGCGTGAAGGCCTACGGTGGGGAAGCCATCGCGGCCGGCGGAATTCTGGTGCGACAGCGCGGTACCCGCGTGCATCCTGGGCGTAACGTCGGGCTTGGTCGCGACCATACCCTGTTCGCGTTGGTGGATGGCACCGTCCGCTTCCACAACGGCGGCCCCAGAAACCGCAGCTTTGTCTCCGTGCAGCCCGTCGTGGCCGCGGAATCCTGCGACTGATGTCTGCCGCGCTGCCGGTATCCCCGTCGGGGTATCGGCTGCGCCCCCGGCGGCCCGTCTCCTCCCGGCCGATGAGGCCTGCCGCCTCAGCGTCATCCCGGGTAACGGGGCCGCCCCTCGGCCTCCTGACCGTGCGTTCCGGTTTCCGGTCGTTGCCCGCAATCGGTCGTCAGCATTGGCGTTAGCATCCGGCCAGGCCCCGTTCCGCCCGCATCGGGGCGCTACGCTCCTCGACCGAGGCCGTGGCGCGCGCATGTGCGCCACTGTGGCGTGTCCACGTAACATCCCCGAACCGCGGCAGCAGGCGTCTTCATGAAGTTCGTCGATGAAGTGCGAATCCACGTGGCCGCCGGTCGCGGAGGCAATGGTGCTGCGAGCTTCCGGCGCGAGAAGTTCGTCCCGCTGGGTGGGCCGGACGGTGGCGATGGAGGCAAGGGCGGCAGTGTTGTCCTCGTCGGTGATGCCGCGCTCAATACCCTCGTGGATTTCCGTTACAAGCGTCGCTTTCAGGCCGAGCGTGGCGAGGACGGCAGCGGGGCCCAGTGTTCCGGCCGCTCCGGTGAAGATCTGGCGCTGCGGGTACCCGTGGGCACGGTCGTGCACGATGCAGACAATGGTGAGGTCATCGGTGACCTGACCCGCGACGGGCAGCGCCTGATGGTCGCCCGGGGCGGGCAGGGTGGGCTCGGCAACACGCATTTCAAGAGCAGCACCAATCGCGCCCCGCGCCGTGCCAAGCCCGGTACGCCGGGTGAGGAGCACGAACTCAGGCTCGAACTCAAGCTGCTGGCCGACATTGGTCTCGTGGGCCTGCCGAACGCTGGCAAATCGACCCTGATCCGCGCCGTCTCTGCTGCGCGGCCCAAGGTGGCCGACTATCCCTTCACCACGCTCTACCCCTCACTCGGTGTCGTGTCGGTGGGGCTGGGACGCAGCTTCGTGATGGCCGACATCCCCGGGCTCATCGCGGGGGCCTCGGAAGGGGCCGGGCTCGGCCACCGTTTCCTGCGCCATCTCGAGCGCACACGCCTGCTGCTGCATGTCGTGGATGTCCTGCCGCTGCTGGGCCACGGCGATCCGGTGGAGGGGTTCCAGGTCATCGAGCAGGAGCTGACCCGCTACAGCGAGCGCCTCGCCGGTCGCGAGCGCTGGGTCGTGCTGAACAAGGTCGATCTCGTGGAGCCGCAGGTTCGTTCGGCTCACTGCCGCGAAATCCTCACGGCCATCGGCTGGGAGGGCCCGGTTTTCGAGGTCTCCGCCGCGACGGGTGAGGGTTGTCAGCGTCTCGCCTACGCCCTCATGGAGCGGTTGGAGGCCATGGGGCCCGTCCAGTCGCTTGCCCTGGCAGACACGGAGGATGCTGCCGGGGAGATCGAGTTCGCGCCCTCGCCGGAGTCGGCATCGGTGCGGATTGGTCAGGCACCGCTCCGCTTCCTGCCGGAACGCCCCCCTGCGGGACGCGGTCGGCCCGCGGCGGGTTCGGGGGTCGTTATCGGCCCGGCAGTGGATGAACCGGACGACGACGGCCCGAGCGGTCAGCGCGATCCGGGCAGCGAGGGCGACCAGGATAGTTCGGAGGTCGTCGATCCCGAACCGTTCGATTTCCCTCCCGCAAGTCCGCTGCCATGAGCGGTCACGAGCTCGCCCCCGGCCCTTCGCGCGCCCGCGAGCGCCTCGCCGAGGCGCGGCGGATCGTTCTCAAGGTCGGCAGTGCCGTCCTCACCCGCAACGGCAGCGGGCTGCAGCACGAACTGCTCGCGGGTTGGGTGGCCGAGGTGTCGGCACTGGTGGAGGCGGGGCGTCAGGTGGCCGTCGTCACGTCGGGTGCCGTGGCCGAGGGCGTCGCGCGGCTGGGCTGGGGTCGGCGTCCGACCGAGGTGCACCGCCTGCAGGCCGCCGCCGCAGTGGGCCAAAGTCGCCTCGTTCAGGCGTGGGACTCGGCCTTCCAGCGCCATGGGTTGCCGACTGCGCAGATCCTGCTCACCCACGCGGACTTGTCCGATCGGCAGCGGTACCTCAATGCCCGCATTACCCTGCGCACCCTGCTCGAGGCGCGAGTGGTCCCGGTGATCAACGAGAACGACACCGTCGCCACGGACGAGATCCGCTTCGGCGACAATGACACCCTGAGCGCCCTCGTGGCCAATCTCATCGAGGCTGATCTACTGGTCATCCTGACCGACCAGGCCGGGATGTTTGACCGCGACCCACGTGAGGACCCACAGGCACGACTCATCTCCGAGACCGGGGTCGATGCCGAGGGCCTGGATGCCATGGCCGGTGAGGGCGGTGCCTGGGGCCGGGGCGGCATGCGCACCAAGGTGACGGCGGCGCGTCTGGCCGCGCGCTCGGGCACGGCTACCGTCATCGCCTCGGGTCGCGATCCCGGTACCGTGCCTCGGGTGCTGCGCTCGGAGCCTGTCGGGACCCTCTTCGTGCCGACTGAGACGCGGGTCGCCGCGCGCAAACGCTGGCTTGCCGGCGGCCTCAAGGTGCGTGGTGAACTGCGGCTGGACGCCGGTGCGGCGGCCGTGGTGCGGAGTGCCGGCCGCAGCCTGTTGCCGGTCGGCGTCACCGACGTATCCGGCGATTTCCGCCGCGGCGAACTGGTGGTCTGCCGCGACCCGGAGGGGCGCGAGATTGCGCGCGGTCTGGCAAATTATTCCGCCGAGGAGACGCGCCTCATCCGCGGCCAGGCCAGTGACCGAATCGGCGAGATCCTGGGCTACGTGGCCGAGCGCGAAATCATCCACCGCGACAATCTGGTGGTCGGCTGACGTCGTGCCAGAGGTACGAGCGGATGCGAACAGGGGCGGAGGTGGGCAGCCACCGAGCCTGGAGCGGGGTTTTCAACGCGGCGTGCCGGGGGCAAGCCCGGACCGAGACGACCTTGGCCCGGGCTTGCGTCCGTCGCCCGGGCTCAGACAGCAGACTTCAGGCGGCCATCGCCTTGATGCGGGCGTTCAGACGCTGCTTGTGACGCGCCGCCTTGTTCTTGTGGATGAGGCCCTGCCGGGCGAGCCGATCAACCACCGACTGCGCCATCTGGAAGGCACTGACAGCGCTGTCGCGGTCACCGCTGGCGATGGAAAGGAGGCACTTCTTCAGGTAAGTGCGCAGCATGGAGCGACGGCTGGCGTTGTGCTGGCGGCGCTTTTCGGACTGGATGGCGCGTTTGCGCGCCTGCGGCGAGTTCGCCAAGACGGCATCTCCTGTATTTGCGAGCAGAAATCGAAGCGACGCAGTCTGCGTTGCGATCAGCGGACTGTCAATCAGCCCCGGCAGGAGATGTCCAATACGTCTACCGCTGTCGCCCGGGGCGTCGGCGTCACGCTCCAGCCCGGGAAGACTCCGGTGCCGGTGGGGGGCGTGTGAACGGGGATCTGTTGCGAGCGGCCGCCTCGACCAGTGTGCTCACGCTCGCCTCGAGGCTCCTCGGTTTCCTGCGCGACGCGCTGATTGCCCATGCACTCGGGGCCGGATCGACGGCCGAGGCCTTCGTCGTCGCCTTCCGCTTGCCCAATCTGTTCCGGCGACTGCTCGCAGAGGGTGTGCTCGCCCAGGGCCTCGTCCCGCCGCTGGTGCGCACCGCGACGCGTTCGGGAGTGGCGGTCGCGCGGCGCCGGATCGCCCGCTGGTTGCGCCACGCCACCGCCATCGGTGTCGTGTTCATGCTGGCCGGGCCGGCCCTCGCGCCCCTGTTCGTGGCCGGTCTCGCCCCGGGGCTGGGGAGTGGGGCACAGTTGCCGGGGGATCCGGGTGCGGATCCGCGTCCGCTGGCCGCAGCGCTGCTGCTCACCATGTGGCCCTACCTCGCCCTGTCCGCGGTCACGGCGGTGCTGGCAGCGGGGCTCAATGCGCGTGGCTGGTTTCGTGCGGTGGCTGCCGCACCGCTCATCCTCAATCTGGCAATGCTCGGGGCCTTTCTGTTCGCGCCGGTGGCGGATGCGGTCGGGCGCGCCCATACGCTGGCGCAGGCCGTGGCCGTAGGTGCTGTCCTGCAGGTGGCCTGGCTGGCGTTTGCCGTCTGGCGCCGTCGCCGCCGCGGGGGTTGGGCAGACGATACGCCCGCTGCGGAGGCCCCCTGGCCCGAGACCGGTGAACTCGCGCTCGATTCGCAGCCGGCCTCGAACCGTTCCTCGGCGCGCGGGCGAGCGCGCTTCGTGGTGAGTGTGCTGAATGCGTCGGCAGTACAGGTGAATCTCGTGGTGGCGACGGTTGTCGCCTCGACCTTGCTGCCTGGCAGTCTCGCCTGGCTGTACTTCGCCGAGCGGCTGGTTGAATTCCCGCTTGCGCTCATTGCCGGTGGGCTCGCCGCAGTACTCCTGCCACGGCTGACGGCGCCCGCGCTCGACCCTCGTCTCTGGGCGGCGAACGTCGATGCGGCCCTGGACCTCACCTGGCTGGTCGCCCTGCCTGCGGCCGTCGGGCTCACGCTTCTGGCTACACCGGTGGTGGCCACCCTGTTTCAGCATGGTGCGTTGGGCTCGGGCGACGCCCTGGCCGCTGCGCATGCCCTGGCAGCCTTCGCGCCCGGTGTCCTGCCCCTGTGTGTCGCTCGGGTACTGTTGCCAGCCGCCCTGAACCGGGTAGCCATGCGTCACCTGCTGGTGCTGGGTGCGCTCTTGCCGCTGTTGCACCTGGCGCTGATCCTTCCCCTGGCCGGTGCGCTCGGGCATGTTGGCGTTGCCCTCGCCGCCACGCTCACCGGCTTCGTGCAGGCGCTGACCCTGCTCCTCCTGCTCATGGTGTCCGGCTATGTGCCCTGGGTGGGGCGGCAGGTCGAGGCAATCGGCCGACCCCTGCTGGCAAGTCTGGTCATGGCGCTGTCGCTGGCCTGGTTGCTGCCGCCCGTGGAGTTCTGGCTGGCAGCCGACCATGGCCGGCGGCTGTCGACCCTGCTCGTCTGCATCGCAGCCGGCCTGACCACCTACGCCATCACGCTGCTCCTGTTGGGATGGCGCCCTTCGTCCCTGCGGTTGTCTGCCAGCCCTCGCCTGCCTGATTCGCCACCATGAAGATCTTTCGCTCCACTCACCGCCCCTTTGGCGGCCATCGCCCGATCGTGACCATTGGCAACTTCGATGGCGTACACCGCGGCCACCGAGCCGTGCTCGCACAACTACGGGACCTGGCGCAGAGCGAAGGGCAGCCCGCTGTCGTGATCTGCTTCGAGCCGCAGCCGCGCGAGTATTTCGCGCGTCCAGAATTGCTGGAGCGCATCACGCCACTGGATCAGAAGCTCAGTCTGCTCGCCGATGCCGGTGTCGATGGCGTCATGGTGTTGCGCTTCGACACCCGGCTCGCCGCCCTATCGGCCGCTGCCTTCGTCGAACGACATCTGGTGGCGCAATTGGCGGCGGGTCTCGTGCTCGTTGGGGATGATTTCCGTTTTGGCCACGCTCGGGGTGGAGATTTTGATTTGTTGAGCAAGCTGGGTGAGCGCGGTGGCTTCCGCGTGATGCGCGCACCCACGCACCGGATCGGTCACGAGCGGGTGAGCAGCACGCGCGTGCGCGAGGCCCTGCGGACGGGTGCGCTGGATACTGCACGTCAGCTGCTCGGACGCCACTACCGCATCCGCGGCCGCGTTGTCATGGGTGATCGGATCGGTCGCACCCTGGGTTTCCCAACGGCCAATCTCGCGCTGGGCGCTTTCCGTCTTCCGCTCGATGGGATCTTCACGGCCTGGGTCGATGGTCTGGCCGCAGCGGGCGGCAGGCATGCTGCGCTTGCCTACGTGGGCAAGCGGCCAGTCGTCGATGGTCGCCGTCAGGTCGTGGAAGTGCATGTGATCGACTGGGCGGGCGACTGCTACGGGCGTAAGCTCACGGTGACATTCGGTGTGCGTTTGCGTCCCGACGCGGCGATGAATAGCCTCGCGGCGCTGGTTTCCCGCATGCACGATGATCTGCGTGCTGCCCGGGAATGGTTCACGACTCATCCTCGGCCGGACCTGATGCCGAGCTTCCCGGTGGCATGACGGCCCGGACGTCCCTTGCCTCCCCGGAGGCATCGACCGTCTCCGCGCGAGGCCCCCGAGGCGTTAAACTCTGCGCCCGCTCGGATGGCGCCCGCTCACGCGGCGAGTGCCCCCCGTGCCGGGCCCCGGGTGGCCTTTGCACTGACTGGCCCCGGCGGCCTTGAACCGCTGCCTGCAATGGGAGCCCTCCGGTGGCCGACTACAAGAACACCCTCAACCTTCCGCAGACCGACTTCGCCATGAAGGCCAACCTGCCGGAACGGGAGCCGACGCTGCTTGCGCGCTGGAATGCGCTCGATCTCTATGGCCGCTTGCGCCGGGAACGGGCCGGGCGCCCGGTGTTCGTGCTGCACGATGGGCCGCCTTATGCCAATGGCGATATCCACATTGGGCATGCGGTCAACAAGATCCTGAAGGACATCATCGTCAAGGTGAAGAACCTCGACGGTCTGGATGCCCCTTATGTGCCAGGCTGGGACTGTCATGGCCTGCCCATCGAACTCGCGGTCGAGAAGAAATTCGGGCGTGCGGTCCATGCTGATCGCCGTGCCTTCAGGCGGGCCTGCCGTGCCTACGCCGCGGAGCAGGTAGAGCGCCAGCGTGGCGATTTCATTCGTCTGGGTGTTCTCGGCGATTGGGGTAATCCCTACCGCACGATGGACCCAGTGGTCGAGGCCGGGATCCTGCGCGCACTGGGGCGCCTCGTCGACAGCGGGCATCTCGTTGCAGGAGTCAAACCCGTGCACTGGTGCCTCGACTGTGGATCCGCCCTGGCGGAGGCCGAGGTCGAATACGAGAATCGCCAGTCACCTGCCATCGATGTCGCCTTCCGCTTCTGTGACACGGCCCTGCTGGCGGAGCGAGTGCACGTCTCGCCGGCCGGCTCCCCGAGTGGGGACGTATGGCTGCCGATCTGGACCACCACCCCGTGGACCTTGCCGGCCAATCGGGCCGTGTCCCTGAATCCGACGCTGGAGTACGTGCTCGTTGCAGGCGAGCGCGAGGGGAAGGGCGTGCAACTGCTGTTGGCCAGGGCGCTGATGGAGGATGCCCTCGGGCGCTACGGCATCGAGCGTTACCAGGTAGTCGGCTACGCCGAGGGGAACGTGCTCGAGGGGCTGGAGCTTGCCCATCCCTACGAGGACCGACGCGTGCCGGTCGTACTGGGCGAGCATGTCACGGTGGATGCGGGCACGGGTGCCGTGCATACCGCGCCGGGGCATGGTCAGGACGACTACCTCGTCGGAGTGCGCTACGGGCTCGAGATCGCCAA
The DNA here is from genome assembly GCA_002299125.1 of Proteobacteria bacterium UBA664. Classification (GTDB taxonomy): domain Bacteria; phylum Pseudomonadota; class Gammaproteobacteria; order UBA7966; family UBA7966; genus UBA7966. The sequence goes on along the minus strand of DBNU01000232.1, from coordinate 698 downwards.
CCCGGTGGGCGATGACGGTGTGTTCCGCAGCGACACTCCGGTGGTGGGCGGGCTGCACGTCATGCGGGCGAATGACCCCATCATCGAAGCCTTGCAGGCTGCCGGCACGCTGCTGCATCACCGCAGACTCACCCACAGTTACCCGCACTGCTGGCGCCACAAGACGCCCATCATCTTCCGCGCGACGCCGCAGTGGTTCGTGGCCATGGATGGCCGCCTCCTGCGCGAGGACGCACTCGCTGCTGTGGCCTCGGTGCGCTGGACCCCGAGCTGGGGCGAGGAGCGGATCCGCGGCATGATTGCCAACCGGCCGGACTGGTGCATCTCAAGGCAACGGAGCTGGGGTGTGCCCATCGCACTCCTGGTGGACCGGGATACGGGTGAGCTCCACCCACGCTCGTCCGAGCTCATCGAACGGGTTGCCGAGCGCGTTGCTCGCGAGGGCATCGACGCCTGGGACGACATCGATCCGGAAGAGCTGCTGGGCGAGGAGGCCGCGCGCTACCGCAAGGTCACTGACACCCTCGATGTATGGTTCGACTCCGGCGTCACGCACGCGGCCGTGCTGCGCGAACGGGAAGGTCTCGTCTGGCCTGCCGATCTCTACCTCGAGGGCAGCGATCAGCACCGTGGCTGGTTCCAGTCCTCCCTGCTCACGGCGGTGGCACTGGATGGTGCTGCGCCCTACCGCGCGGTAC
>DBNU01000240.1 GCA_002299125.1 Proteobacteria bacterium UBA664 | reverse complement strand
TCGCTGTCGACGCGGAAGTAGCGTCGGAAGCTGGCGTCATCCGAGGCCGGTCGCAGGTGGCGAGCCGAAGGCAAGACGACGGCACACCACGCGGCGAGGGCGCGGATGCGGGCGTCGGAGCCAGGGTCGAGAAGAATATTCACGGGCGCGCAGTATGCACGGAGCCTGTGCGCGCCGGCATCCGGTCGGGACGGTGGGGGGGCAGCGGCGATTGCCGGGCGGGGCCCGAAGCGACCACAATCCGGTCTGCTGATGAACCTTCGAGCCCGCAGCCAAGACGGCGTACTGGAACTGGCCCGCGCTGTCATTCGCACCGAGGCGGCCGCGGCGGCGGCGCTCGAGGCGCGGATCGGCGCGGATTTTCTGCGTGCGATCCACCTCATGCTCGCCTGCCGCGGGCGGGTGGTCGTGCTCGGTATGGGTAAGTCCGGCCACGTGGGGGGCAAGCTCGCGGCCACCCTGGCCAGCACGGGTACGCCTGCGTTCTTCGTCCATCCGGGCGAGGCCAGTCATGGCGACCTCGGCATGCTCACGGCCGCAGACGTCACCCTTGCCCTCTCGAACTCGGGCGAAACCGGCGAACTCCTGCTGCTGCTGCCGCTGGTCAAGCGGCTCGGTATCCCGCTCATCGCGCTCACGGGGCGCCCGGATTCAACCTTGGCGCGTGCTGCCGACGTCAATCTCGACGTGTCCGTCGATCGCGAGGCCTGTCCGCTCGGGCTTGCGCCGACCGCGAGCACGACGGCGGCGCTGGTGATGGGGGATGCCCTCGCTGTCGCCCTGCTCGATGCGCGCGGCTTCTCGGCGGACGACTTCGCCCGCTCGCATCCTGGTGGGACGCTGGGCCGGCGTCTGCTTCTGCGCGTAGGGGACATCGCGCACCGCGGCGCGGAATGCCCGCGCGTGCGGGCCGGTCAAACGCTGGTGGAGGGACTGCTCGAGATGACGCAGAAGGGCCTCGGCATGACCGTGGTCGTCGCCGAGAGTGACCCCCGTCAGGTGCTCGGGGTCTTCACCGATGGCGATCTGCGCCGGGTGATTGATCGTGGTCAGGATGTGCGCGTGCTCACGATGCGGGACGTGCTCACACCCGGTGGCCGCAGCGTCGGCACTGACGCCCTGGCCGCCGAGGCGCTGAATCAAATGCAGGAGTGGCGGGTCAATGCCCTGCTGGTCCTGGACGAGTCTGGGCAATTGGAGGGCGTACTCAGCATGCACGATCTGCTACGGGCCGGTGTGGTATGAACGGGGTGATGGATGTCCACGAGCGGCTGCTGGATACGCTGGCCGCCGCTGCGCCGCCCGAGATCTTTCCGCGCGCGGCCGCCGTGCGCATGTTTCTCTTCGACGTCGACGGCACGCTCACCGATGGGCGGCTCTTCCTCGGCGATAACGGCGCGGAGTTCAAGTGTTTCGACGCCCGCGACGGCCAGGGCGTGGTCATGCTGATGGCGGCCGGTATCGAGGTCGGCATCATCACGGGGCGGCGCTCTCAGGTGGTGGCCGAGCGCATGAGCGCCCTCGGGATCCGGCACATCTATCAGGGCCAGAGTGACAAGCGCGAGGCACTCGCACGCATCCGTGCGGCCACGGGGTTGCCGGATTCGGCCTTCGCCTACATGGGTGACGACCTTCCCGATGCGCCGGTGCTCGCCCGGGTCGGGCTCGCACTCACTCCGGCGGACGCGCACCCGCAGGTCCAGCGCCTCGCCCACTGGGTCATCCCCCATGGTGGCGGGGCCGGTGCCGCGCGCGCCGCGGCTGAACTGGTGCTGGCTGCCCAAGGGCTCCTGGCCACCCAGCATGCGCGTTTCGGCCTGGGCCAGGACTGAGCGGAGGCACGGGTGCGGCGGCAACAGGCCTACATCGCGGTCGCCTTGCTGGGGCTCGTCGTGCTCTCGACCTGGTGGTCCTCGGAGCTCGACGAGTCGGAACGGCAAGCCATCGTGCGTCCGGGAGAGCCCGACTACACAATCACGTCCTTCGAGCGCACGCGCACGGGCCCCGACGGGGAACTGGCCGAGCGGCTGGACTCCTCCCTGCTCGTCCACTATTCGGACGGTGGCGGTGCCGACCTGATACGGCCCAGGCTGCGCTTCTATACTGCTGGCCAACCTGACTGGCAGATTGTGGCCGAGCGTGCCTGGGTCGACGCGGCGCAGGATGTCATCCTGCTCTACGGCGAGGTCGAGGGCTGGCGCGAGGGGCCGGATGGTGCGCGCGAGATGGAATTCATCACCCGCGACCTGCGCGCCCTGTTGAGCGCCCGCTATGCCGAGACGGACGCCAGCGGGGTCCTGCGCAAGGGCGCGACCAGTAGCTTCGGCGTTGGCCTGGAGATCGACTTGGCCAACGACCGCTTGAGGTTGCTTAGCAACGTGCGGAGCCTCCACCGCCCCCGGGCGTCGACCCCGGCCCCGACCGTCTCCCCCCGAACGAGAACCCTGCCCAAGTGAAGCGCCCGCGCCCCGCGATTTCCCCCCGGCCCCGCCCGGCCCTGGCTGGCCTGCTGCTCGCGCTGGTCGCGATCTGCCTGCCGCCCACGACCACCGCTCTCACCACCGACCACGATCAGCCCATCGAGGTGGAGGCCGATTTTGCGGAGTTCGACGAGCGGGCCGGTACCGCCATCTACAAGGGCAACGTGGTCGCCGTGCAGGGCAGTATCCGGGTGACGGGTGACGTGATGACGGTGAGATTCACCGAGGCGCGCGAGATGAAGGAGATCCTGGTGGACGGATCCCCGGCCACCTTCCGCCAACTCCCGGAGGGCAAGCAGGAATACGTCGAGGGAGAGGGGCTGCGCGTCGAGTACTTCCTGCTCGAAAACCTCGTCTACCTCAAGCGCCAGGCGAAGCTCAAGGAGGAGGGCAAGCTGCTCACCGGCGACGAAATCATCTACGACACGGCGCGCAATGTCGTCACCGCGCGCAAGGCCCCGGAGGGCAAGGCCGCCAGCAAGGTGGCCGACCCGGCAGCACCACGACAGCGCGTGCGGGTGGTACTGCCGCCGCGGCGTGAGCCTGCGGCCGGGTCCGAGGTCGAGCGTGAGGCTGACAAGCCCGCCGCTCGCCCCGACCCCGGCCCCGCTGCGGACGGGAAGACCAGGCCCTGAGTGCGTTCTTCGAGGGCGCGGCTGCACTGCGGCTCACGGCCCAGCATCTCGCGAAAAGCTACCGCGGGCGCCGGGTGGTGCGTGACGTATCGCTGGAGATTGGTCCGGGAGAGGTAGTCGGCCTGCTCGGCCCGAACGGGGCCGGCAAGACCACCAGCTTCTACATGATCGTCGGTTTGGTGCCTCCGGATCAGGGACATATCCGCCTGGGTCAACAGGACCTCTCCGGTCTACCCATGGACGCCCGCGCCCGCCTTGGGCTGGGCTACCTGCCCCAGGAGGCCTCGATCTTCCGCCGACTGACCACCGCCCAGAATCTGGAGGCGGTGCTCGAACTCGTGCCCAACCTCACGGCACGTGAACGTCTGCGCCGCCGCGAGGCGTTGCTGAATGAGTTCCACGTGACTCACGTCCGGGACACGTTGGGCGCGAGTCTCTCGGGCGGCGAGCGCCGGCGCGTCGAGATCGCCCGCTCGCTGGCCCTGGGCCCCCGCTTCATGCTGCTCGATGAGCCCTTCGCAGGCGTCGATCCCATCTCGGTGGTGGACATCCAGCGCATCGTGGCGCATCTGAAGAACGCCGGGATTGGCGTGCTCATCACCGACCACAATGTCCGCGAGACCCTCGGCATCTGCGACCGCGCCTACATCGTCAATGAGGGAGTCATCATTGCCCAGGGCGAGCCGGAGCAGGTGCTCGAAGACGAACGGGTACGGCAGGTTTATCTCGGGGCCGATTTCCGCCTCTGAGATAACCAGCGGGCCCGCGAGATTATCCCCGCGCAATCACAACCGTCGTCCCCACCCCCGAGTGCCCTTGTCGGGGGCGGGGATGACGAGGGGCGCGCGGAGGGCGATGCGCCGTCATCCTCGCCGGAATGCCGATCCGCATTCGGGACTGCCTCCTGCCACCAATGCACTGTAGCGCGTTGGCATTTTGCCGCTAAGCGAAAGTCGTGCCAGCGGCGCATGCTACGCGCGGTCGAACTGCTTCGATCGGCTACACTCGCTGCAACTGGTCGCTACCGTCCTGGCCACGTGGGTCAACCCGTTCACCACCTGCCCCGAGAATCATGAAACAGTCACTGCAACTGCGCATCGGCCAGAGCCTCACGATGACGCCGCAACTGCAGCAGGCCATCCGTCTGTTGCAGCTCTCCTCCCTGGAATTGCAGCTCGAGGTCCAGCAGGCACTCGACTCGAACATGATGCTCGAGCGGGCCGATGACCCGGATGACGTGCGCGGAGAGGATCTCGCGGAGCGAGATGCGGATGCCACGGCCGAATCGTCTCCGGATCTGGCAGGCGGTGGCGACGGCGCTGACACCCAGTACCCGGGGCAGGGCACCCCTGAAGACTCGTACGGGTCGAGCCTCTCGGCTGAAGCGATGCTCGGAGAGACGGCGACAGCCGGGGCAGGTGATTTGCATCCGGGAGACGCGGAGGCCGTCGAGGCCGGGGTCACCGTCGACATCCCTGCGGAGCTCCCGGTGGACACGGCCTGGGAGGACCTCTACGACGCCGCTGGACCAGCGGGTTCGGCTCCACCTGGGGAGGATGGCGATTTCGAGACGCAGCGGAGCGCGGAGCCCGGCTTGCTCGATCACCTGCGTTGGCAGCTGAACTGCGTGCCGCTGTCGGCGCGTGATCAGGCCATCGCCGAGGCCATCGTCGACGGCATCGACGCCGACGGTTACCTCCAGCAGACACTGGAGGATATCCAGCAGGCAGTTGCCAGTGGGTTGGGTGCAGCGGTCGGGATGGACGAAGTGGAGGTGATGCTGAAGCTCGTGCAGAGCCTCGATCCGCTCGGGGTCGGTGCGCGTTCCTTGAGCGAGTGTCTGCTCCTGCAACTCGTTGATCGCCCGCCTGACATCCCGTGGCGCAGCGAGGCCATGCAGTTGGTGCGCGACTGGCTGCCGCAACTTGCTGCCCGGGATTTCAACCTGTTGATGCGTCGTTTGAAGCTCACGCGCGAGCAACTGCAAAATGTGGTGTCACTCATCCAATCGCTCAATCCGCGGCCAGGTGGTCACCTGTCGCCGCCGGAAGTGGAGTACGTGGTTGCCGACGTATTCGTCCGCAAGCAGCGTGACCGGTGGGTGGTGGAACTCAATGCCGAGGCCATGCCCAACCTGCGCATCAATCGGCATTACGCATCCATGGTGCGGCGTGCCGACAACAGCAGCGACAACAATTCCCTGCGCAACCACCTGCAGGAGGCGCGCTGGTTCATCAAGAGTTTGCAAAGCCGCAGTGAGACCCTGCTCCGGGTGGCTTCAGCCATCGTCGAGCGTCAGCGAGACTTCCTCGAAAACGGCGAAGAAGGCATGAAACCCCTCGTCCTGCACGACATCGCCGAAGTCCTCGGGCTACATGAGTCAACCATCTCGCGCGTGACGACGCGCAAGTACATGCATACGCCGCGCGGTATCTTCGAACTGAAGTATTTCTTCTCGAGTCACGTCAGCACCGCCGAGGGCGGGGAAGCCTCCTCAACCGCCATACGTGCGCACATCCGCAAACTCATCGCTGCGGAGGATGGACGCAAGCCGCTCAGCGATAGTCAGCTTGTCGAATTGCTCGACAAGCAAGGTTACAAGGTGGCGCGACGCACCGTCGCCAAGTACCGCGAGGCCATGAACCTACCGCCCTCCAACGAGCGCAAGAGACTCTCATGAGCGGTCGCTCCGGGGGCTTACAGTAAACTGACTGCGGGCAAATCATCGAAGCATTCGATGAAGCCCCGTGGACAGACGGTGTTTGCCTCACATGGGGCGCACATAGGGGGCGACCGACCAGACAGGGGTCGCCTCATTCAGAGCCGTCCCTGGCGGCGGCAACAGGAGATTGTCATGCAAGTGAATCTGACCGGACACCACGTGGACATCACCGATGCCCTTCGGGACTACGTAAACGCCAAATTCGAGCGCATCGTCCGGCATTTCGATCACATGACCAACGTTCGGGTCGTTCTCTCGGTCGAGAAACAGCGGAAGAAGGCCGAGGCGACCATCCACGTCGCAGGTGCCGACATCCATGCGGACCAGGAATCCGATGATATGTACGCGGCCATCGATCTCCTGGCGGACAAGCTCGACCGGCAGGTCTGTCGAGTGAAGGAGCGACGCTCCGATCACCACCGTTCCGAGGGTGGGCTGAAGGCCCACGTCGATCACTAGAGGGTCGCTTGCGACTCGCCTGGGTGGCAGGGAGACCTGCCACCCAGGGTGCTGTGCTGGATAGACCGAGTTCTCATACCAGGCCGCCCGGGGCCGTGGATTTGTGCATTGCGGATGGAATGTCACCCGTTCTGGTGAGGTCGGTCGCTCGCAGCCGATTCACCCCGGTCGGGTGAAGCCATGAGACACTAGCCGCGCCGACGTCGCACCGGTCGTTTTTCGGCCGATGGCCACGGGGCGTGTCGGCAGCAGCAAATCCAACACCCCCACCGCCCCCTCTCCCCGATCGCGAGTACGTAAACGAGTCGACCCCCAATGCGCTCGCTAACCGTGCGCGAACTGCATAACCTGCATGCAGCCCGACTTGGCCTCGGCTGGGTTGCCGGACACCATGGTGGGGACCGCACCATCACCAGTGAGGGTGTGCGCGCCGCCAAGGTCCGTCCCTATGCCGATGACGACCTCATGCAGGCAAGCCGCTCGCTACCTGAAGCCATCGAGATCTCGCCCTCCAAGTCCCTGGTCGGGCACCTGAATCTCATCCATCCCAACCGGGTGCAGATCCTCGGGCTCTCCGAGATACGCTATCTCGACAATCTGCGTGACATCTCCCGTCAGGACGCGATGCGGCAGCTCTACGCGAACGAGCCCGACTGCATCATCGTGGCGGAGGGGCAGCCGGTACCAGAAAATCTCCGCGTCTGCTGCGATCAATACGCAATCCCGCTTTTCGTCTCCGAGCTGTCCAGCGATCGCATCATCGATGCCCTCCACTACCATCTCACCAACGTGCTCTCCGAGGTAGTCACGTTGCATGGTGTGTTCATGGAGGTGACCGCCGTTGGCGTTCTTCTTACCGGGCCTTCCGGGGTTGGCAAAAGCGAACTCGCGCTGGAACTCATCACCCGCGGCCATCGTCTGGTCGCGGATGATGCGCCAGAGTTTTCCCGCATAGCCCCCGACATCATCAACGGGCGTTGCCCCCGGTCCCTGTCCGACTTCCTCGAGGTTCGTGGGATAGGCATCATCAATGTACGGCAGCTGTTCGGGGACAGCGCGATCAAGAGCAACAAGTATCTCCGCTTCATCATCCGTCTGCAGCCCATGGACACCGAGCATCTGCGGGAGCTGGACCGCCTTTCCGGGTCGCACAGTACCCGTCGTATCCTCGATATCGATATCCCGGAGATCACGATCCCGGTCGGGCCAGGGCGTAACCTGGCGGTGCTGGTGGAGTGCGCGGTGCGCAACCACATCCTCAGGATGAGCGGATACGACAGCTCGGAGGCCTTCAGTGCGCGTCAACGTGACCTGATGTTGAATGTCGGCGGCACGGGTGCCGAGGGATGAGCACCATGGCTCCCGAGGAGGCATCCAGACGCTTGCTCGTGGTTTCCGGCCTGTCGGGTGCCGGCAAGACTGTCGCCCTGCGCGCCCTGGAGGATTCCGGCTTCTATTGTGTCGACAATCTCCCGCTTGACTTCCTGCCGCGTTTTGCAGAACTCATGCAGACGAGCGGTTTACCCAACTGGTCGCGGGTGGCCGTCGGCATCGACGCACGCAATCCGGCGGCGGCGTTACATGCCTTTCCAGAGCAGTTGCGCAAGCTGAGACAATCCGGGCTCGATGTCGAACTGCTTTTCCTCGACGCGTCCAATGACACCCTCTTCAAGCGCTTCCAGGAGACCCGGCGTCAGCATCCCCTGTTCGCCGATGGCTGCCCGCTGGTCGCAGCCATTGCGGCCGAGCGCCACTTGCTTGAGCCGTTGTCTGAGGCCGCTGATCTGCTGGTGGACACCACGACCACGCATATTCATCAGTTGCGCGAACTCATCCGGCTGCGCATCGTCGGTCGGACCGTTGGGCAGCTCTCGCTCCAATGTCTGTCCTTTGGCTTCAAGTACGGAGTCCCGGGCGACGTCGATTTTGTCTTTGATGCCCGCTTCCTGCCCAACCCGCACTGGAAGTCGTCGTTACGGGATCTGACGGGCAAGGATCCGGCGGTCGCGACCTTCTTGAATCAGGACCCCCGCGCGCGTGCCTACCTTGAATCAATCTGTGTCTTTCTCGATCACTGGCTGCCGCATTTCGAGGCAGACGATCGTAGTTACCTCACGGTGGCAATTGGCTGTACTGGTGGGCGTCATCGCTCCGTCTGGCTCGTTGAGCAGGTGGCAGCACACATGGAAGTTTCCGGTCGTCGTACCGTGGTGACACATCGTGAACGCTGACATCGAAGCACGGGAGGCGCGGGAAACGGCATGACAGTTGGCCTGCTCATCATCACTCACGATGGTATTGGAACGGTGTTGTTCGACAGCGCAACTACGGCGCTCGGACAGTGTCCCTTGCCCACTCGCCTCATCACCGCCTCGCGGGATTGCAATCCGGAGTTGCTCGATGCGCGGGCTCGGGAGTATCTGCGCGAGCTCGATGATGGATCCGGGGTGTTGGTCCTGACCGACCTTTACGGATCCACACCCAGCAATGTGGCTACCGGTCTGTTGCCAAACGGAAGGATCCGCATTGTGACGGGCCTGAATCTCCCGATGCTGATTCGGGTGCTCAACTATCCTGAGCTCGGTTTGGCCGAGCTCGCGGCCAAGGCTGAAAGTGGTGGCCTGAATGGAATCTTCCTGATACCGGACGACAGCAAATGAGCAGCCTCACAAGTACCATCACTATCTGCAACAAGCTGGGCCTGCACGCCCGCGCCGCGGCCCGGTTCGTCCAGCTCGCCTCCCGGTTCGAGAGCGAAATCCGTCTCATCCGAGGGAGTCGGGAGGCGAATGGCAAAAGCATCATGGGCGTGATGATGCTCGCCGCCGGAAAGGGCACCGAACTCGCGCTCATCATCGAGGGTAGCGACGCCGAGGAGGCGATGGTCGAATTGGTCGGGATGGTCGAGAACCGCTTCGGGGAGAGCGAGTGACCCTCGCCCTGCATGGGCTTGGTGTTTCCCGTGGCATCGCCATTGGTGCGGTGCACCTGCTTAAGCGTGATGCACCAGAGCCTACTGAACGCGGCCTGGAGACGGATGAGATCGAATCGGAGGTAGAACGCCTCCGGGCGGCGGTTGCCGCGGCCAGCGATCAGATCCGTTCGGTGCTTACGCGCATACCGGCCGATGCTCCGGGTGACATCGGTGCTTTCCTCGATGCGCATCTCATGATGCTGAACGACGCGGCCTTCACGGGTGAGCCGGTGCGGCTCATCCGTGAGCGCGCCTGCAATGCCGAGTGGGCCTTGGCACTGCAGCGGGATGCGCTGATGCGCGTGTTCAGTGCCATGGAGGACCCCTATCTGCGCACGCGCCAGGACGATGTCCGGCATGTCGTGGAGCGCATTCTGCGCGTGTTGTCTGGTGCAGCACCCGTGGCGCACGACAAGGAAGGCGAGAACCTGCATGGGCTGGTCATCGTCGCCGAAGATCTCACGCCAGCCGACACGGTGCAGTTGCAGCAGGCCGGGATCGCCGCTTTCGCCATCGAACACGGGGGGCCGACCGCGCACACGGCCATCTTGGCCCGAAGCCTAGGTATACCTGCGATTGTTGGCTTGCCCAACCTGCGGCGACTGCTGCGCGATGGGGAAACCATCGTCATCGACGGTACTGCGGGTGTGCTCATCGCGCTGGCGGATGAGGCGCTGCTGCGCTTCTACCGCGAACGCAAGCGCCAGGAGCGCCGCTACCAGACCGAGCTCATCCAGCTTCGCGAGGCGGAGAGCCTCACACTGGATGGCATGGCCATCGAACTTCAGGCCAACATCGAGCTCACCGCTGACTTCGCCTCCGTGCGGCGCGTTGGTGCGCGGGGGGTGGGGCTTTATCGTACCGAGTTCCTCTACATGAACCGCACGACTCCCCCCTCGGAGGAAGAGCAGTTCGAGACCTACGTGGGGATCTTCCGTGAGATGGATGGTGTACCCGTCACGATCCGCACGGTCGATCTGGGAGCGGACAAGCTCAATCTGAGCTGGCAGCGCACATCTGCCAGTGCAGTCAATCCCGCGCTCGGCCTGCGTGGCTTGAGACTCTGCCTGCACGAGCCCGAACTCCTGATTGCGCAGCTGAGGGCGATCCTCCGCGCGTCGGCCTTCGGGCCCCTGCGCATGATGGTTCCGATGATCTCCACACTGCAGGAACTGAGGCAGTTCATGGCGCATCTGGAGGAAGTGCGCAAGGAGCTCCGTCGAGAAGAGTGTGAGTTCGATGAGTCCATGCCCATTGGCGGCATGATCGAAGTACCGGCAGCCGCACTCTGCGCCGACACCTTCGCCGCAGCGTTGGATTTCCTCTCGATTGGTACCAACGACTTGATTCAGTACACCATGGCCATCGATCGTGACAACGAGGAGGTCAGCTATCTATACGACCCGATCAATCCAGGGGTGCTGCGGCTGATCGATTGCGTGTTGCAGGCGGGACTACGCCACGCCACTCCGGTCGCCATGTGCGGCGAGATGGCCGGAGATACCCGCTACGTCCGGCTTCTGCTGGCAATGGGGTTGCGCAGCTTCAGTGTGCACCCGGCTGCGCTCCTGGAGGTCAAGCGCGTTATCCGCAGGACCTCGCTCGAGAGTCTGGCCTCATTTGGGGCGCGCACACGTCTTTTGGAATCCTGCGCCGAGGTGCGCGACTTGCTGAGCGAGTTGGAAGCACTGTAGCCGCGGCTGCCCGGACGGGCGATGGGCGCGTTAAACTCCCGGCCCGCTCACAGCAACCGTTGCGCCCGTGAAGACCATCCTCGCCGACCTCATCCTTTCCGCAGCCCGGGCCGTCGCCCCGGACGTACTGCTACCCCCCCTGTCGATCGATCGCTGCCGCGACCCACGTCACGGCGATTTCGCCTCGAATGCCGCGCTGGTGCTCGCCAAGCTCGTTGGCCGTTCTCCCCGTGGGGTGGCCGAGGCCCTGGTTGCCCTGCTGCCGGCGGACGATCGCGTTGCGCGCGTCGAGATCGCGGGGCCTGGCTTCATCAACTTCACTCTGAGCGCCGGGGCCACGCTGGGTACCGTGTTGGCCGTACTCCAGTCGGGACATGGCTATGGGCGGTCACCCGCGGGTAGTGGTGCACGTTTGCAGGTGGAGTTCGTGTCGGCCAATCCGACCGGGCCGTTGCACATTGGCCATGGACGCGGTGCGGCTTACGGTGCGGCGCTGGCCGATGTGCTGGAGGCGGCCGGACATCAGGTGGATCGCGAGTACTACGTGAACGATGCGGGACGCCAGATGGACATCCTCGCGCTGAGCGTCTGGTTGCGTTACCTGGCCCTTGGTGGCCAGAACCCGACATTCCCGCCCAATGCCTACCAGGGTAGCTACGTAAGTGACATCGCGCGCAGTCTGCGTGAGCGTGAACGCGAGCGCTTCGACGTGCCGGTATGCGGCACCCTGCTCGAGGCCCCCGTGCCAGACGATGAGCGCGAGGAATATCTGGACGCACTCATCGAACATGCTCGGATGTCTCTCGGGAGTGCAGGATGGCGCATCGTGCATGCGGCCGGCCTTGACACCATCCTCGACGATATCCGAGCGGATCTGCATGAGTTCGGGGTGGAGTTTCAGAGCTGGTTTTCCGAGCGTTCCCTCACCGATTCCGGGGCCGTGGACCGCGCGATCGAGCGCCTCGAAGCCTCCGGGCATCTCTACCGCAAGGAGGGCGCGCTGTGGTTTCGCTCCTCGATCTTCGGCGACGAGAAGGATCGCGTGGTCGAGCGTGAGAACGGACAGCGGACCTATTTCGCCTCCGATATCGCCTATCACGCCCAGAAGCTCGAGCGTGGCTACGACCGCGTGATCGACGTCTGGGGTGCAGATCATCACGGCTACATCCCACGAGTGAAGGCGGCGCTCACGGCACTCGGGTTCGATGCCGAGCGGCTCGAGATCCAGTTGGTGCAGTTCGCCACCCTCTACCGAGGCGGGCAACGGGCGCAGATGTCCACCCGATCAGGGGAGTTCGTGACCCTGCGGGAGCTGCGCGAGGAGGTCGGCAACGACGCCGCGCGTTACTTCTACGTGATGCGACGCAGTGACCAGCATCTGGATTTCGATCTGGATCTGGCCACCAGCCAATCGAGCGACAACCCGGTCTATTACGCGCAATACGCCTACGCGCGGATCTGCAGCGTGTTTCGCCAGTGGCAGGAGGCAAACCCAGGGCTTGCCTGGAGCCCGCCTGCGCAGCTCGAGGCACTCTCGCCGCTGGTCGAGCCAGAGGAACTCGCGCTGATCACCGAGCTCGCCCGCTACCCTGAAGTCGTCGCCAGCGCTGCCCGGGCCCGCGAACCACATCAGATCGCCAACTTTCTGCGCGAGGCATCAGCCGCGCTGCATGCCTGGTACAACAACCACAAGTTCCTTGGCGTCAGCCCCGACGGGCTCGAGGTCGCCCGACTGACGCTGGCCGCTGCTACCCGGCAGGTGCTTGCAAACGCGCTGCATCTGCTGGGTGTCGGTACGCCGGAGCGCATGTGAGGGCCCGGTCCCGTCGCGGCACCAGAGGCTCACGCCGGGACGGTAGCGGTGGTAGCCATCCGTTTCTCTGGGGTCTTCTCGCGGGCGTGGTGCTGGTCGTGACGGCCGGGTATTTCCTGCTGCCGCCCCCACCCCCACCCGGTCTCAACACGAGCGAGTCGGTGCCCGCTCCGGATGCGCCGGTCGCGGCTCCGACGCAGGGAACCGCACCGGTGGCGCAGTACGATTTCTACACCATTCTGCGTGACATGGAGGTCAAGGTTCCGGACTGGCAGCTCGAGCCCGAGCGAACGGTGGATCAGAAGCCCGAGGTCGTCACTGAACCAGGTGAATACGCCCTGCAGGTAGGTGCCTTCCGGCGCTCCGCGGATGCAGAGCGGGCCCGGGCGGATCTCGCGCTCAAGGGGATTCGCGCCGCCATTCAGGAGGTGACCATCAACGACAACGAGAAATGGTTTCGGGTGCGGGTCGGCCCGTTTGCGGATGTGGAGACCTTGCGACAGGCTCGCGCAAGTCTGATTGAGCAGGGCGTCGCCTTCATTGTCATACGGGATCGCAAGGGCTGAAGGCGGGTTGGCCCGCGGTACCCAGCGATTTGGAGCGTGGAGACAGTGCGCCGTCCGTGACTGGCCGGGAACATCGCGTTCATCGGCTCATGGCCGCATGCGCCATCGGAGCAGGCTCCCGGTCGCCCGGGTCAGCGCATCGATCGTGTGAACTGCGTCACAGCCAAGGCAAGCACCGCATTCCGATCTGGGCCCTGCAGACTAAGCTTGCAAGGCCAGCCAACAGAACCAACCTGCGAAACCACCGCGGCTGATCGTGCTGTGAGCCGAGGTTGCAACCTGGGAATGCACTGTACGGCCGGCCGATGGAGCGGGTGATGGGAATCGAACCCACGCCTGAGGCTTGGGAAGCCGCCGTTCTACCATTGAACTACACCCGCCGCTCACCGCTAACAATACCGGACCGGGCGGGGCGGTCAACCTCCTGCGCGCTGACCGGCGGTGGCGGCGCGGCCATGACGAGGTGCGGTACAGCGTTCCAGCGTCGGTCAGTCTTGGGGCAACTTAATTTCAGCAAAACAGCATCAACTCAATGCGTTATGGTTGACTTTTAACCCTTATCCTCTATAAATCCACAGGCGAGAGACAGGTAGATGTTTATCGAGGAGGTCGGGTGCGTGGGCTCAACGAAGCGATGCAGCTCCCTGTGAGCAATGCAGGCAGGGCACGGGAATTGTCGGACTTGATCGCGACTGCGCAGGGTCAGCCAGCACCGGGGAAGGGGCCTCCCATCATCGTGGTGGTGGATGATTCCTCCACCATCCGGGTTTTTTTCGAGCGGGTCACGCGCGACTTGGACGTGCGCCTGCATACCTTTGCGTCGGTCGCGGAATCGCTGCCCTACCTTGCGACCATCCAGCCTGACCTGCTCTTCCTGGACATCCTCATGCCAGACAAGGACGGACTGACCTTTCTGGAGGAGCTGCGCAACCGTCCGGATCACGCCACGACCCCGGTCGTGGTCATCAGCAGCAAGGATTACGCGCAGGATCGGGCCTTGGCTCGTAGCCTGGGTGTGCTTGAGTACGTGATCAAGCCAATGAGCACACAGACGATCCGGGATCTCATCCTGCGTCTGCTTCCCAACAGCACGGCATCGCTTCCGGCAGCCGGGGTTCCCTCGGCGCTCTGACCACGCCTGATCACCGAGTGTCAGGCCGGGAGGTCGCGCGCATCTTTCCCCGTCGGGCCTCGGGAGCCGTAGAATCGCGCTACCGTCGAGCGCCGCGCGAGCCTACTACCCCCGATGTCCATCATCGACAAGCCCGATCCTTGCTTCCTGCGCTTCTGGGGCGTTCGAGGATCCTATGCCTCGCCCTTCGAGTCTCACCTTGGAGTGGGTGGCAACACTTCCTGCGTGGAACTTCGGGCCGGCAACTCCCTCCTCGTCTGCGACGCCGGTACCGGTATCATCCCTCTGGGTGAGCACATCATCTCGAATGATGGTCCGCGCGAACTGCTCGTGCTCATGACCCACTATCACTGGGACCACATCTGTGGGTTGCCATTTTTCGTACCGGCATTCCGCCGCGACTGGCGCGTGCGCTTTTTTGGGCCGGGCCGCGATGCCCAGGAAATCGAACGCAGCATCGCAGCACAGATGAGGGCACCCTACTTTCCGGTCGAGACCGAAAACTGGCAGGCAGACATCGGTTACGTGGAACCCCAGTGCGAGGGTTTGCGCCACGGGCCTTTCCTGATCCGGCATGGCAGCGTGCACCACCCCGGCGTCACCTACGGTTACCGCATCACGATTGCTGGCCGCACCGTCGTCTACGTCTCCGACAACGAGTTCAGGTTTCTTGACCGTTCTCTCGCCAATGCGGGTGACCTCAGTGACGAGGATCATGCGATCTTCCGCAGCGTGATCAGCGAGGAACGGATGGCCGAACTGGCGCTCATCCGCGACGCCGATATCCTGATCCATGACGCGCAGTACACCGAAGAGGCTTACATCACGAAGCGCGGCTGGGGCCACTCCTGCTATCTCGATACCGTTGACGCGGCCATCGATGCCGGTGTCAGGCTGCTGTACCTCTTCCACCACGACCCGGGCAACGACGATCGCATCGTCGAGGAGATGCTCGTACGCGCACGGGCACTGATTGCCGAGCGCGGCTCCTCCCTGCAATGCGAGATTGCCCGCGAAGGGTTGGTGGTCACGCTTTGAATCGGCGCGAGCACGTGGAGTGACCACCTTGAATCGAGCGACGGAGACAACCCAGGGGGCAGTCTTGCGTGTGTGTCTGAACGGCGGTTGGCGTGAGGTCGCTGCAGGTAGCTCTGTGGCCGATCTGGTCGCGGCTCTCGCCGTAGGTGCACGCCGGATTGCCATCGAGCGCAACGGCAGCATCGTTCCCCGCAGCCAGTGGGCAGGATGTCGGCTCGCCGATGGTGACCACATCGAAGCGGTCGGCGCTGTCGGCGGGGGCTGAGGGCGCGTTGAAGTTCGGTTGGCTGCGGCGAAAGTCGCTGAACATCCGGCCCATGAATCGTTCCGCCTAACCCCATTCCTCCCGGTTGCACCCTGATGACCTCAACTGAAGCCCCTCTCATCATCGCTGGTCGCTCTTACCGCTCCCGCCTGTTGATCGGCACGGGCAAGTACGCCTCACTCGATGAGACCGCCGCCGCTCTCGACGCCAGTGGTGCCGAGATCGTCACCTTCGCCGTGCGCAGGCTGGGCAACGATCCGCGGCCGGATGGGCGGACACTGCTCGACGTGATCGACACGAAGCGCTATACGCTGCTGCCCAACACCGCCGGCTGCTACGACATCGACACCGCACTGCGTACGGCCCGCCTTGGGCGTGAGCTGCTCGACGGACACCCGCTGGTCAAACTCGAGGTGCTCGGCGATACCGAAACGCTCTATCCCGATGTGCCCGCCACCCTTGCGGCCGCGGAACGCCTCATCGCCGAGGGTTTCGCGGTCATGGTCTACACCAGTGACGATCCCGTCGCGGCACGGCGACTGGCCGCCCTCGGCTGTGTGGCCGTGATGCCTCTTGCCGCCCCCATCGGCTCGGGTCTCGGTATCCGCAATCCCTACAACATCCTGACGATCCTGGAGCAGGCCACGGTACCGGTGATCGTGGATGCCGGGGTCGGTACGGCTTCGGATGCCTGTATCGCGATGGAACTCGGCTGCGATGGCGTCCTGATGAACACCGCCATCGCGGAGGCACGCAGGCCTGTGCTCATGGCAAGTGCCATGCGCAAGGGCGTCGAGGCCGGGCGTGAGGCCTTTCTGGCCGGCCGGATGCCGCGTCGTCGCCACGCCAGTGCCTCCTCGCCACTGAGCGGCATTCCGGGCGAATGAGCGCGGAACGCGGCGGCTGCGGTCCTTGGACGCCGGGCGGGCAGGTGGTGCTCGCCGAGGGCGAGGTGACGACGGACGTTGCCCGGCGTGGTGTGCGCAGTTGGGTGCGGCGGGAGGGCCGGCTGACGCCCGGTCAGGCACGGGCGCTCGAGGGTGCGGACGGGCACCGACTGCTGCGCCCTGCGGCCGCAGACCTGCCGCTGGATGCCACCCGGCACTTTGGCCGCGTGGCCCCGCTGCATCTCGAGATCGGCTGCGGCAACGGCGATTTTCTGGTTGCGCGGGCAGAGGCCAACCCCGGAGATCACTTCGTCGGTCTGGAGGTCCATCGCCCCGGACTCGGCCACGCCCTGCATGCGGCCGCTCGGCTGGCGCGCGACAACCTGGTCCTACTGGAACTGGACGCGGCCGAGGGTCTTGATCGCCTGCTACCGGATGACTCCCTCACCGCCTGTTATGTGTTCTTTCCTGATCCCTGGCCCAAGAAGCGCCATCACAAGCGACGCCTGCTGCAGCCCGCCTTCGCGCGGCTGCTGTGGCGCAAGTTGCGTGCGCAGGGCCGGCTGTTTCTGGCCACGGACTGGACGGACTACCACGCGTGGATGCTCGAGGTCTTCGAGAACTCTCCCGATTTTCTGAACGCGCTCGGACCGGGGCGCGACGCCCCCCGACCCGCCTGGCGCCCCGTTACGCGCTTCGAACAGCGTGGCCGGCGCCTGGGCCACACGGTGCATGATTTGCTCTATCTGCCGGTCGGAAAATCTGTCGCCGGTGCCTGACGGGACGACGGTGCGCATTCAGCCCGTGGCGGCCCGAGGGTGGGCTGGACGGTCGTGATCTGGCCTTGGGCCTGTGGGCACGACGCGAAGGCGCGCGCGAGACGCGGCGTCTCGTGGACCAGACGTTCGAAGCACTCGACGGCCAGGAACTCGGCGGTTGGCCGGGCGGGTTGCTGGCTGTCGGGTTGCGGTACGGCAAGGCAGCAGGCCACGCCAAAGCTGCGCGCGGCCCGCAACACATCCAGATTGTCGTCGATGAGCACGCTGCGTTCGGGTACGAAACCGGTTGCAGCCTGCAGGGCGTGCCAGAAGGCCCGTTCTTCCTTGGCCGCACCGTAGACGTGCGAGCTATGCAGTTCATCGAGGTGTTCGTGCAGCCCGCTGGTGCGCATCTTGAGCGCGAGACTCTGCGGATGGGCGTTGGTGGCCAGGATCCGGCGCAGGCCGCCCGCAGCGCAGGCGGTGAGGAAGCCATGGACCCCGGGTCGGACGCGGATGAGGTGGGCTACCTCAGCCTCCACCGCTGGTACGTCGAGGCCGAATTCGCGGGACCAGTGTGTAAGGCAGTACCAGGGCAGCGTGCCCTGGATCGCATCCAACCGCGGCTTGAGCAGTGCCCGCGCGGCTTCGAGATCGAGCGCATTGCTTTCGGCAAAGCGGCGGGGCAGGTGTTCATGCCAGACGAAGGAGTCGAAGTGGAGGTCGAGCAGGGTGCCATCCATGTCGAGCAGGACGGTATCGATGTGGTTCCAGTCGATCATCGGGTGTCTCAAGTTTGCGGGGGGGGCGGCCGGCGGCTGCAGGGGGAAAGAAATCCGTTGCATGTGCCGATCACGTCGTGGCGTTGCGCGCGCCGCCTGTTCGTCTGCAGTGCTGCCGGTCAAGCCGTCATCCCTGCCCCTGACAAGGACATGCGTGGGCACGGGTTGCGACGGGGAACCCGTTCCTGCGCAACGATGGCGTGACGACTCTGGATTCCCGCCGGCGCGGGAATGACGATGTGCTCCTCAAGTCCGCGCCAGTGTGCCGCAAGGCGCTGACCTGGAAATAACCCGTTCGCGCGCGAGCAACTCGAACAGACGTGAGGCCGCCGCATCGCAGTCGGGCATGTACTCGAGCACCCGGGAGAGGACGGTCGGGTCGTTGATGGTGCGGCAGGCCCGTTCCAGCGCGTAATCGATCCGATACTGGACCTCACGGACGCAGGGGGCCTCCGAACTCGGCAGCAGAGAGCCCTTGCAGCGATCGAGCAGCAGCGCCGCGTCGCCGCCGCGAGCCGCAATCAGCAACTCTGTCAGATCGGCGTCCACGGGCCGCAGGAAGCGGTAGGGGCGGGAGGCGAGCACATCCTCCGGGATGTGTTGTCGCAGCCGGGACAACTCGGACTTCAGCGTCGCCATGGTGACGTCCGCATCCCCGTACACCGCGGCATGCAGTGCGTCGAGGTCGAGGCCCTGCGGGTTCAGCAGCAAAGCGCAGAGGATCTCGGACTGGCGCCGACTGAGTGCCTGCACCCGTTCCGCCACCCGCAGGCAGGGACGACGACCCAGCAGATCGATGCGCACACGCGGGGCAAGACAGTGTGGTGCCAGTCGCGCGATCTCGTTCGCATAGGCCTGGACTGCGCGCAGGGCGAGTGGGTTGTGGCGCTCCCAGACTGTGGAGAGGTCCAGTGAGCCCAGCACCGCGCCGGTAGCGGGATGCAGGATCGGGGCGGCGTAACAGACCCAGTCGTGGATCGCGGGGGCGTAGTGCTCGGCCGAAAAGACCGTCGCGGGTCGCGCCTCGCGTACTGCAACCGCCACGGCGTTGGTCCCGAAGGCCTGTTCGTTCCAGCAGGCCCCCGCGGTGAAGTTGACCCGTTCAGCCCGAGCCCGCATCAGCCGACCAGCGCCGGTCCAGATGAGCGTGCCGGCGGCGTCTGATAGCGCCGCGACCATGTCGGATGCCTGGGCATCGCGGCGCAGGTCGTCGAGCGTTTGGCGCGCTGCATCCACCAAAGCGCCGCCAAGGACATCCTCGCGTTCAGGTGGCGAGGACTGGATGGGCGCGGAATCCAGGAAGGTCGGCAGACTCTGCCGGGAACGCTGCCACGAGTGGGTGATCCGCAGATCGAAATCCGACGATGTGCCGGGGGCTCCGGTGTTGAAGGAGGTCCAGGCCGCTTCGGCTCGGGCGCGCAGGCTGTGCAACTCGGTGCGGTTCATGCTCGTGGCCGTCGGAAGTCAGGTCGGATATGGGATGGTGCCGCTGTTTGCCGTCCAGGGACACCGCGGGTGATTGCTCGTCCGTCCTGTCTGGATTCAGGACCGCCAGCGCGCAGTCGGGCGGTCCCGGAAGTGGACGCGGGCAGGCCTACCTCGCTCCGGCTTGCCGGGGCAGAACGCCTCGCAATCGCTGAGGCCTTCATCTGCCCCAGCGGCTCAAGCCCCGGGCAGCACCCCGGCAGCCGGCCTTCTTGCTGCGATGCACACCAACCTTTCTTGAACCTGCGGCGACTAACTTGGCAGCTCAACCCGTGCGATCTGTCCGCGCGCGTATAACACGAAGATAGTCCAGGAGGTCCATCCATGAAATACGCCCACCCCGGTCAGCCCAACGCGGTACTCGCCTTCAACAGCCGTTATGAAAACTTCATCGGTGGCAAATGGGTCGCCCCGGTCCGCGGCGAGTACTTCGACGCCATCACGCCGGTCACCGGCAAGGCCTTCACGCAGGTGGCACGCTCGACGGCCGAGGACATCGATCTCGCGCTCGACGCCGCGCATCAGGCCCGCAGCGCCTGGGCCGCCACCAGCGCCGCGGGACGCGCCCGCGTGCTCAACACCATCGCCGACCGCATCGAGGCCAACGTCGAGCGACTCGCCGTGGCCGAGACCTGGGACAACGGCAAGCCCGTCCGCGAGACACTCAACGCCGATGTGCCGCTCTGCGCCGATCACTTCCGCTATTTCGCTGGCTGTATCCGGGCCCAGGAGGGCGGGATCTCCGAGATCGACGAGCGCACCATCGCCTACCACTTCCACGAGCCGCTCGGCGTGGTGGGTCAGATCATCCCGTGGAACTTCCCGCTGCTCATGGCCTGCTGGAAGCTCGCTCCGGCTCTGGCCGCCGGCAACTGCGTGGTGCTCAAGCCGGCCGAGCAGACACCCGTCTCCATCCTGTTGCTGATGGAGATCATCGCCGATGTGCTGCCGCCCGGCGTGGTGAACGTGGTGAATGGCTTCGGCGTGGAGGCCGGCAAGCCGCTGGCCACCAGCCCGCGGATCGCCAAGGTGGCGTTCACGGGCGAGACGACCACCGGTCGCCTTATCATGCAGTACGCATCCCAGAACATCATTCCGGTGACGCTGGAACTGGGTGGGAAGTCGCCGAACATCTTCTTCGCCGACATCATGGATGCGGACGATGCCTTCCTCGACAAGGCAGTGGAGGGCTTCGTGCTGTTCGCTTTCAATCAGGGCGAAGTCTGTACCTGCCCCTCGCGCGCCCTCATCGATGAGCGCATCTATGATCGCTTCATGGAGCGTGCGATCGCCCGTGTCGCGGCCATCAAGAGCGGCGATCCGCTGGACACCGACACCATGATTGGTGCTCAGGCGAGCCAGGATCAGCTCGAAAAGATCATGTCCTACGTCGAGATCGGTCGGCAGGAAGGGGCGGATCTCCTCATCGGTGGCAACCGTCGGGCCGTGGGCAGCGATCTTGCGGGTGGTTATTACGTCGAGCCGACGGTGTTCTACGGTCATAACCGCATGCGCATCTTCCAGGAGGAGATCTTCGGCCCGGTGGTTTCGGTTACAAAGTTCAGCAGCCCGGAGCAGGCGCTCTCGATCGCCAATGACA
>DBNU01000203.1:22692-24049 GCA_002299125.1 Proteobacteria bacterium UBA664 | reverse complement strand
CTGGTGACCTTCTTCGCCGCCCAGTTCATCGCCGCCTTCCAGTACACGGGTCTGGGTGAGGCGCTGGCCGTGCCGGCCGGTGGCTGGCTGGCCGGACAGGCCGTGGCGCTGCCGATCCTGCTGCTCGCGACCATCTTTCTCGTCATGGCGCTGGATCTGCTCATCGCCTCGGCGTCGGCCAAGTACGCGCTGCTCGCTCCCGTGCTGGTGCCCACACTCATGGGTGCCGGGCTGAGCCCGGAACTCGCGCAGGCCGCCTACCGGGTGGGCGACTCGGTGACCAACGTGATCTCGCCGCTCAATCCCTACCTCGTCATCACGCTGGGCTACCTGCGTCAGCATGCGCCGGCAGGAGATTTCGCGCTGTTGATCCGTCTCATGATGCCCTTCGTCGTGTGCTTCGCCCTCGCGTGGCCCGTCCTGCTCCTGCTGTGGGCCGGATTCGGGATCCCGCTCGGTCCCGGCGGTCCGATCACCTGGGTTGCACCGCAGGACCTCCGGCCATGAGCACCGTCAGCATTTCCTTGCACGCGTCGCTGCTCGAACTGCCGCCCGCTACCCGTGCCCGCTTGCTGCCAACAGACCATCCCATCGTGAACGAGGCCTTTCTCGGCCTCATGGAGACGACTGGTGTGCTGCACACGCAAGGCTGGCAACCGCTGCATCTGGCCCTGCACGAAGACGGGATCTGCGTCGGGCTGCTGCCGCTCTACGTGAAGCATGATTCGATCGGTGAATTCGCCGACGACTGGGAATGGGCCCGAGCCTGGCAACGTTGCGGCCAGCGCTACTACCCGAAACTCGTGAGCTGCACACCCTTCACGCCAGTCACAGGCCCACGCCTGCTGCTGGGCGAGATCGACGACGCCACCTTCGTGCAGCGGGCGCGTCGACTGGCGGCGGCGGCCGCCGCCCTGGTCAGTGCCGAGGGACTGTCGAGCTGGCACCTGCTCTTCGTCACGCCGCGCGAAGCCGAGGCGCTCGCCGGCCAACCAGGGTTGCACGCCCGCATCGGCGTGCAGTTCCACTGGTTCAATCGGGGCTACCGGGACTTCGAGGATTTCCTCGCCAACCTCACCGCGCGTCGACGCAAGGAGATCCGACGCGAGCGACGGCAGGCATCCGGTTTCGACTATCTGTGCCTCGACGGCCATACGGCCACACCAGCGGACTGGCAGGATTTCCATCGCTTCTACTGCGATACCTTCCAGCGCAAGTGGGGTGAGCCGCGCCTCAACCTGGCCTGGTTCACCCAGCTTGCGACCCTGCGACCCGCATCCACCCTGCTCTTCCTGGCGCGCGCCGACGGACGAACGGTGGCCGGCGCCTTCGCCCTGCGGGACGGCGACACACTCTA
>DBNU01000203.1:0-22294 GCA_002299125.1 Proteobacteria bacterium UBA664 | reverse complement strand
ATCGAGTATTGCATCCATCACGACCTCGCACGGCTGGATGCCGGCGCTCAGGGTGAACACAAACTTCAGCGCGGCTTCGAGCCGATCCTCACCCGCTCAGTGCAGCACGTACGTGATGCCGGATTCCGCGATGCCATCGACGACTTCTGCCACCGCGAGGCCCAGGCAGTGTTCGCCTACCTCGAATCGGCCAGGAGCCACCTGCCCTATCGGCAGGCTGGGCCGGAAGCCCATGACAGTGGCGCTTCCTGACGCCGCCGCGCACCCACCGTGCCCAACGACCGGGCCGGGTGCGGGTGAACCCGGGCGCAACGCTTGAGCCCGGTCTACTGGCTTGCGGCCAGGCGGCTCGCCGCGGGCTTCCCGCCGATCGAGCAGGCCTTGCGCGAGCCCGATGGCCTGCTTGCCGTGGGCGGTGACCTCGAGCCCGCCCGTATCCTCGAGGCCTACCGGCGCGGGATCTTTCCGTGGTTCGGCCCGGGCCAACCCATCCTCTGGTGGTCACCCAATCCGCGCACGGTGCTGGTACCGAGCGAGCTGCACGTGTCGCGCAGCCTGCGCCGCGCGCTCGCCCAGACGCCCTTCCGCATCACTTTCGATACCGCCTTCGCCCGCGTGCTGGCGGCCTGCGCGGCACCCCGCCGCGACCAGGACGGTACCTGGCTGACGACGGAAATGCAGGCAGCCTTCCGGCGACTCCACGCCGCCGGATACGCCCACTCGGTCGAGGCCTGGCAGGGGAGCGAACTGGCCGGAGGCCTCTATGGACTCTGCATCGGTCGGGTGTTCTTCGGCGAGTCCATGTTCACCCGCTACACCGATGCCTCCAAGATCGCCTTCGTTCACCTCATTCGCGCCCTCGACGCGGCGGGCTTCGCGCTCGTGGACTGCCAGGTGCACACCCGGCATCTGGAGAGTCTGGGGGCGCGACCGCTGCCACGCGCGGACTTCGCCGCAACCCTGGCGGTCTGTTGCTCCATTCCGCCGCTCAGTGACCCGTGGATCGGTGCATGCGAACAAGCCCGGATCTGAATCAGCGCGCCCCTGCATCCGTTGCGCTCTACGCGACGCCGCCACAACCTTGTGGCTACCTGCCGGAGCAGCGCTCGACCACGATCTTCCTGGACCCTGATGCGCCCAGAGATGCGGGGCTGTACGCCACCTTGAGTGCGCACGGCTTTCGCCGCAGCGGGCCACATCTCTACCGCCCGGCCTGCGAAGGTTGCGGTGCCTGTGTGCCGGTGCGGCTCGAGGCTGCGCGCTTCACGCCGCGACGTTGCCAACGCCGCACCCTGCGTCGCAACCGGGATCTGCTCCAACACTGGCGTCCCGCCTGCTTCGACGGCGAATACTTCGATCTCTACCAGCGCTACCTCGCTGCGCGCCACCGCGGCGGGGGCATGGATGACCCCACTCCGGGCGCCTTCAAGGGCTTCCTGTGCGCGTCGTGGAGCGATACCCGCTTCCTCGAGCTGCGGCATCCGCACGATGACCGCCTCCTTGCCGTCGGGGTGGTCGACTGTATGGATGATGCCTTGTCGGCGGTGTACACCTTCTTTGAACCCGAGGCGCAGCTGCGCAGCCTCGGTCGACTCATGGTGTTGCTCGAGGTCGAATTGACCCTTGCACTCGGGCTGCGCTGGCTTTATCTCGGCTACTGGATCCGCGACAGCGCCCGGATGCGCTACAAGACGGAATATCAGCCGCTGGAGTACCTCTGGGGCGGACGCTGGCGATCCGAGCCACCCTGACGGGTTCGCCGGGGCCGATGTCGCTGGCGTGGGTGCCAGACGCCGCTGCCGGCAGGCAACGACGTTTCCCGGTCGTTGCCGATGGTCACACCTTGACGAATGGTGCAGAATCCGCGCCGAGTCAAACACCCGAGGGGCGCCGTACACCACACATGGCAAAGGAAGACTGCATCCAAATGGAGGGCAAGGTCGTCGAGACCCTCCCCAACACGACTTTTCGCGTCGAACTCGAGAACGGCCACACCGTGACGGCCCACATCTCCGGCAAGATGCGCAAGCATTACATCCGCATTCTGACGGGTGATTCCGTCACCGTGGAACTCACCCCCTACGACCTGACCAAGGGCCGAATCACCTACCGCGCCCGCTGAGAGCGGCGCGAAGATCGGCTGCGCCCCGCGCAACTGACCCGGGCCGCCGCGAGGGCATCGGGCAAATGCGTGTCGGCTCTCAGATTCGGTAACAGCGGCGGAGTAGACCGTTGACGCCGGCCTCGATGAGGTCGAGTGAACGCTTGAAGCCCTCAGGTGGCCCACCGTAGGGGTCAGGGACTTCCTCGACGCGCAGATACGGCGCGTAGTCCATCAAGAGCCCAAGGTTGGCAGCGGCAGTGGACGGTGCCAGTGCCTTGAGGGCCGAGAGGTTGCGGCGATCCATCGCCAGAATGAGTTCGAAACGTTTGAAGTCTCCGATAACCACCAGCCGGGCCCGATGCTCATCGAGCACGTAGCCACGTGATTCGGCGAGGCGACGTGTTTCTGGATGGGCCAGTGAGCCGATTTGGTAAGCGTGCGTGGCGGCAGAATCGATCTCTACCTGCCCGAGCATTCCGGACTCGGCGAGGCGAGCGCGCATGACCGCAGCCGCCACAGGCGAGCGGCAGATGTTGCCGAGGCAGACGAAAAGAACCGAGCCCGGCTGAGCGCGCTCGCTTGCTGGCACAGACATGCTGCTTGCTTCCCCGTTTGATGCGCTACTTCGCCGGGAGCGCAGACGACTGCCACCAACCGACCAATTGAGAACGCCGCCCGCATCCGCCTTCCGCCACGGCGTACCACTCAGGCACACGCCCGCGGCACGCCGTGGCGACGAGTTGCCTCACAGAGCGGAGACGTCCTCTGCCTGCAACCCCTTCTGCCCCTCCGTCACGGAGAACTCCACCCGCTGCCCATCGGCGAGCGACTTGTACCCCTGTCCACGGATTGCCCGGAAGTGCACGAAGACATCCTCACCATGGTCGCGCTTGATGAAGCCATAGCCTTTCGCACTATCGAACCACTTGACCGTGCCCTGTTCTCGATCGGACATGACGCTTGACCTCGCCTTGACTGCTTTAGTTATACGTTGCACACCGCGACTGCACTGGCATGCTGCCACTCGTACCTCAAGGCAGCATTCAGGCAATCATGGTGAAATGCAGCGTAGACCCTGACCGTGCGCCCGGCAATCGCAACGGAAACGGGCGTCATGCCGGTAATCCTGATCGCGTGGCGTTGCCGCTGCCGGAAAGAGGCTCGAGCAGTCACAACGCAACGCAGCATTCCGCTTCTGTGTACCAGCCGCCATCACGCCCAGGTACTGTTGTTCCAGGCCGCGAGCAAGCGTAGTTCCTCAGCACTGAATCCCGCCTGCCGGCGCGCCTCGACATTGGGCGCGGGCATCCGCAGATCGCCGAGGTAACGGTCGAGGCAGTCGAAGAAAGTCGGTGCGGCGGCAAGGCCGCGCGCGGCGCAAATCCAGTTGAACCAGCGCGTTCCGACTGCCACATGACCAATCTCGTCGTGCAGGATGCGCTCGAGGATGAGTGCCCCCGCTCGATCGCCAAAACTGGCAAGTCGCCGCATCATGCCCGGCGTAACATCCAGGCCACGGGCTTCCAGACCACGCGGGATGATCGCCATGCGGGCCAGAACGTCATGCCTGGTGGCAAGGGCAGTCCGCCACATCGCGCCATGCGCCGGCAGATCGCCATAGGCAGAGCCCAGATTCGCAAGGTGATCCTGCAGCATGCCGAAATGCGCCCCCTCCTCGGCCGCCACCTGCAGCCAATCCTCGTAGTAGGCCACGGGCATATCGCGAAAACGGTGCGCAGCATCCAGCGCGAGATTGATGGCAGTGAATTCGATATGGGCCACGGCGTGCAGAAAGGCCACGTGACCGCCCGTATCGCCAAGGCTACGCTGCGGCACGGCTCGCGGGTGCACGAGTTCCGGTGCCTCCGGCCGTCCGGGTTCGTCGATGCCGATCACTGTTCCCTCGGCGTCGTGCACGAGCCTGCCAGCAGCGAGGGCCGCCCGCGTGGCAGCCACGGCCGCAATCTTCTGCTCGGGGTCGCGGATCCGCAGGCACTCGCCGACGGCCAGGCTGAGCGCGCGTTGCCCGGTACTCACCCTGCACCATCCGTACTGAACGCATCCCGCTGTTGCAGTCGGGCCGGCGCCGGCGCTTTGGCGCTGGTCGGCGCCCCCCCGACAGATGGCTCCCAGTGCAGAACCCAGCCGGGTTCACCCGCGGGCGCGACAGCCGCAGCGGCCACACAGAGACCGGGCACCGCGATGAGGACGCCGGCACGGTAGATGAGCGGCAGGGCAGAACGTCGCCAGGGTGGGACCCCCGCACGCTGCAACAGACCCTTGAGGCTGCGGGTATGCCGTTCACCGATCGGACGGATGCGCTCTCCACCACGCCTGGCTGCCACCAACCAAGGCGCGTCGTCCATACGGAGCCGCTCCGGGCCTTCCTCGGCGAGGCTCGCCCACAGACGGCCACAGGACAGTTCCACGGCATCGGGCGGTTGCCAGCAGAAGGCGGCCGCTGCAGGGAGAGATGGCGTGGGCGGCAGGAACTCACAGTAGAGCTGGTCGCGATAACGCCTGACGCGCACCTTTCCCCAACCCACACAGCCGGGCGCTCGTTCAGCGGAGGCAAGGAGTGTCTCGAGCACCTCGATGTGCCGGATCCCCGGTGTGCACGCTCCACATTCGGCAAGCCAGGCTCGCAGCAACACGCGCTGCAGGGACGGAGCGTGCGCAAGCAGACCAGGAATATGCAGCGTGGGCAGCCCGACACTGTCACGCCCGGTGAGTGGAGGCAGCAGGCAGGTTGCCGCGGCCGCGAGTGCCTCGCTGGCCTCAGCCTGCCAGCGCGCGGTGCGAGCCAGGGTACGCGCGGCTGCCGGCCAGCGCTCACGCAGGATCGGCATGACGAGTTGCCGGAGATGGTTGCGATCGAAGCGGGTGTCGGCATTCGATGGATCGTCATGCCAGGCCAGTTGCTCCGCGTTGGCCACAGCCGCGAGTTCCGCGCGCGAGAAGCCAAGCCAAGGCCGCAACAGCAGGCCAGTTGCGAGGCTCGCGTGGACCGGCATGGCGGCCAGACCAGCAGGACCCGCCGCCCGCAGCGCCTGCAACAGGAAGGTCTCGGCCTGATCGTCCAGATGCTGGGCGACGAGCAATGCCTCGCCACGGTCGAGTTCCGCCGCGAGCAACCGATAGCGCTCAACCCGCAACCACGCTTCCACGCTTTCACCCGACGGAGGCGACCCCGACACAGCCAAGGCCCGGAAACCAAGCCCGAGTTGTCGCGCTCGCAACTCCACTGACCGACTCCAGAGGTCGCGTTCGGCCGCGAGACCATGATTCACGTGCAGCACGCGCAACGCACCTTCCGACCGTAGTGTCGGCAGCGCGAGGGGGGCCAAGTGCAGCAGTAGCGAGGAGTCCATCCCTCCGCTGACCGCAAGGGCCACTCGCGAGGCTCCAGCAGCGGCTACCGCCCCGGCAAGGCTCGCGATCAACTGCGCGCACACTGCGTCAGGCGGGCGCATGGGCGACGTGGCTACTCCCGACGCTGGAAGCGACCCTGTGCCAGCAGTCGCTCGGTTCGACGGCCGAGCAATGTCTCCATGGACTCGCTGCCAAGTCCGTCCAACTGGACGATGAGTTGCTCCTTGAGACGCTGGGCCATTTGGTCGACATCACGATGTGCCCCGCCGGGCGGTTCGTTGACCACCACATCGACGAGTCCGAGTTCACGCAGGCGGTCCACAGTGAGACCGAGGGCGGCTGCGGCCTCGGGGGCCTTGTCGGCGCTCTTCCACAGGATCGAAGCGCAACCCTCCGGCGAGATGACGGAGTAGATGGCGTATTGCAGCATGACCAGTCGGTCACACACACCGATGGCAAGGGCCCCACCCGATCCACCCTCGCCAATGACCGTCGCGATGATCCGCGTGCGCAACTCGGACATCACCAGCAGATTCTGCGCAATGGCCTCACTTTGACCACGCTCCTCGGCATCGATCCCCGGATAGGCACCAGGTGTATCGATGAAGGTCAGAAGCGGCAACTGGAAGCGCTCTGCAAGGCGAAAAATGCGCAGTGCCTTTCGGTAGCCCTCGGGTCGGGGCATACCGAAGTTTCGGTTGATGTTCTCCCGGGTGGTGCGCCCCTTCTGGTGGCCGAGCACCGCAACCCGCCTGCCCTCGATCTGCCCCAGGCCGGCAACGATGGCCGAGTCATCGGCAAACTGCCGGTCACCATGCAGTTCGATGAAACCCTCGACGATGCGTTCAATGTAATCGAGGGTGTAGGGTCGGGCTGGATGCCGGGCGAGTCGCGATAGCTGCCAGGGCGTCAATGCCCGGAAGATGGACTCCGTCAGCTCCGCAGAGCGCGCCCGGAGGCGCCCGATCTCGTCGTTCAGATCGACCGCCGAACCTTCACCGACACGCTGCAGCTCTTCGATCTTTTCTTCAAGCTCAGCGATTGGTTGTTCAAAATCGAGAAAGCTCACACTCTGACCCCTATTGTGCATCGGTGCCACTTGTAATCTTTGGTTTCGCCATTGCCGGCGAGACTGGCAACATGGCCTCGTCGCCGAGATCCGCCCGCCTTGCCCTCGGGCCGCTCGCGACGATTTCCTCGCCCCCTCTCAGCGAGCGCGTTGCCGCCGAGGCCCCCGTCGCACCTGAGCCTGCGTCGCACGCGGCTGGCGGGTACCACTTGGATCCGTAGTGACCTCCGGCAATCCGCAGTGCTGGGTGCGGATCTGCCCCCGTTGGGTGAAGGCCTTACCTGGCTGCGCGGTCGTTCCGCGCGGCTGGTGCGCGGGAATGAGTTGATCCCGCCGTGGGCCGATGAGTTCGGCGCGACCCATCCGCCGCAGTGCCTCGCGAAGCAACGGCCAGTTCTCCGGATCGTGCCAGCGCAGGAAGGCTTTGTGGAGCCGTCGGACCCGCAATCCTTTCGGCACGACCACCTGCTCTCCACGGCGCGTGATCTTGCGCAGCGGGTTCAAGCCCGTGTGGTACATGGCGGTCGCCGTAGCCATCGGACCCGGAAGGAAGGCCTGTACCTGATCCGCGCGGAAGCCATTGCGCTTCAGCCAAAGGGCCAGTTCGAGCATGTCCGCGTCAGTGGTTCCGGGGTGCGCGGCGATGAAGTAGGGAATGAGGTATTGCTCCTTGCCCGCCGCACGGGAGTAACGATCGAAGAGCTCCTTGAACCGCTGGTAAGCGTCGATGCCGGGCTTCATCATTTTCGACAAGGGCCCTTCCGAGATCGCCTCTGGCGCGATCTTGAGGTACCCGCCGACATGATGGGTCACCAGTTCCCGCACATACTCCGGCGACTCGATGGCAAGATCGTAACGTACCCCAGACGCGATGAGCACGCGCTTGATGCCAGGCAGCTCACGGGCTTTGCGGTACAGACGAATGAGTGGCGCGTGGTCAGTGACGAGGTTCGAACAGATCCCGGGATAGACGCAGGACGGCTTGCGACAGGCCGCCTCGATCTCGCGCGATTTGCACGCGATGCGCCACATGTTGGCGGTCGGGCCGCCAAGGTCTGAGATGACGCCGGTAAAGCCTGGGACCGAATCACGGATGGTTGTCACCTCGCGCAGGATCGAATCCTCCGAGCGCGACTGAATGATGCGTCCCTCGTGTTCGGTGATGGAGCAGAAGGTGCAGCCACCGAAGCAACCCCGCTGGATGGTCACGGAGTAGCGGATCATCTCGTAGGCAGGAATGCGGGACTCACCGTAGATCGGGTGTGGCACCCGTTGATAGGGCAGTTCGTAGATGCGATCCATTTCCGCCGTGGTGAGCGGGACGGGTGGTGGATTGAGGAATACATCGCGATCCCCGTGCGCCTGGACCAATGCCCGCGCGTTGCCGGGATTAGCCTCCAGATGCAGCACGCGCGAGGCATGCGCGTACAGCACCGGATCATCACGTACCTGTTCAAAGGAGGGCAGCCGCAACACGGTATGGCCGCGATCCACCACCGGCGCACGCCGCGGAAAGGGCAAGGGAACCGCCGGTGGATCCCGGTGCGCAGCCGAATCGGCTGCGGGGGTTGGCGTGGCAAGGTCGGTGCGGGCGCCCCTCCGCTGCCCTTCCGAGCCGTTCAGCGCGTAGGGGTCTGAATGGGGCTCAACTGGCCCGGGAAGGTCGACTGTGGTGGAGTCGATTTCGACCCACCCCTCTGGGGTACCGCGCCGGAGGTAGGCCGTGCCGCGAAGATCGGTAATGGAGTCGATGGGCTCACCGGCGGCGAGCCGATGCATCACCTCCACCAGTGCACGCTCCGCATTGCCGTAGATGAGCAGATCGGCCTTGGCATCCACCAGAACACTTCGCCGTACCTTCTCCGACCAGTAATCGAAGTGGGCCACGCGCCTGAGACTCGCTTCGATGCCCCCCAGGATGATGGGCACATCCGCGTAGGCCTCGCGGGCGCGCTGACTGTAGACGAGGACGGCCCGATCGGGCCGTTGACCATGCTCACCAGCGGGCGTGTAGGCATCGTCACGCCTGATTCTGCGGTCACTGGTGTAGTGATTGACCATGGAGTCCATGTTGCCGGCCGTGATCCCGAAGCACAGCCGCGGGCGGCCCAGCGCACGAAAGGCCTCCGGAGAG
The DNA here is from genome assembly GCA_002299125.1 of Proteobacteria bacterium UBA664. Classification (GTDB taxonomy): domain Bacteria; phylum Pseudomonadota; class Gammaproteobacteria; order UBA7966; family UBA7966; genus UBA7966. The sequence goes on along the minus strand of DBNU01000203.1, from coordinate 13,615 downwards.
CGCCAGTCGGGCTGGGCAATGATGCCGACCCTGAAGCCCTGCGCCTCGAGCAATCGGCCCACGATGGCGGCACCAAAGCTGGGATGATCGACGTAGGCATCGCCGGAGATGATCACGACATCACAGGCATCCCAGTGCAGCGCCTGCATCTCCTCTCGGCTCATTGGCAGAAAGGGAGCGGGCCCAAGACGGCGGGCCCAGTGCGGCTTCCAGGAGAAAAGGTCGCGGGTCTTCTGCATGCGGGTGACTCTACGCCATTGCGGAACCGCACGGGGCCAGTGCAACGGCGACTTCTGTGCCTTACAGCCCTTCATCGGCATGGGACGGGCGGATCCCGGTGCTCTGGCCTGGTGGGTATTGCAGGCTGATGCAGCGAGCCTACCCAAGCGAACACCCCGTTCTGGGTGAGCACCAGGCACTGGCTGCAAAGATTATCCGGGAGATGCGCAGAGGGAAGACAGCGGGTTCCAGCCAGGGAACAGGGCCGGGGGAGACGTGGCAGGCCTCACCCGGCCGGTTCACCGCACGTCGGACAGCTTGCGCTCTGCCTGACGTGCCTTACCGCAGGGCCTCAGATACCGGTAGTGGCAGTACCGACATCGTGCATCCGGCGCGCAGCGGGGAGATGATCGCTGCACCCGGCCAGGAGGCCCTTGCTCCACCCGCCGAGGTACGCCGTCCGGCATCACCTTGAGCGAGAGAACCGCGCGACCGCGGAAGAAAAATCCAGCGCGACCGCAGGAAACCTTCAGACAACCTTTGAACGGGACCGGGGGAGGCGTGGCAGGCCTCACCCGGCCGGTTCATCGCACACGCCAAGCAGCTTGCGCTCTGCCTGACATGCCTTACCGCAGGGCCTCAGATATCGGTAGTGGCAGTACCGCTATCGTGCCTCCGGCGTGCAGCGGGGAGATGATCGCTGCACCCGGCCAGGAGACCCCTTCTCGACTAACCGGCAAATGCCCCGAGAAGCATGCACCGGCTCGTACAACGCACAGCTACAAAACAACGTGGACCCAAATGCGAGCCGCACTGGCGGCCGCTTCTCAAACCTCAGGCGAAACTACCGCGACGCCCAATTGTGACCAGTCCCACCATGGCCGACGCGAACAACCAGGCAGCCGCCGGCACCGGAATGAACTGGGTCTGGATATTGAGCAGGGCAGACGTCTTGGCGATCGTGGCGGTGGCGTTCGCACCCAGTGCACCAGCGAAAAGCGAATTGGTGATCGTGATATCGAGGGTGGTGAACTGCGGACCGAGCTGGATAGTCGGGCTGGTGAACAGACTCCCGACCGAAACACCGCTTCCGCCGTTGGAGAACACGGGGAAGGTGCCGAGCGTCACAGATGTCCCGTTGTACGTGAAGCTGCCGGTTCCAAATGCAAAACCGCCGTTCGTGGCCGTGCCCTGAAGCCCCTCGATGTAGTCCAGGCTGGTAAAAAACCAACCCTCTGCTGCCGTCAAACGAAACGAGATGGTGTCGAATGCAGAAACGAAGGGTATTGCGACCGGCCCCACCACCTGCGGTGCGCTGGCCGAGAAATCGGTGAACTCGATGATCACCTGATTGCCCGCGGCATTCAGCGTCGCCCCGGTGAAGAGATTCGGTTCGCTGGAATTGATGTTGCTGATAGTGACCGGCGCGGCCTGCGCCCCACAAGCAAACGTGCCAACGATGGCTCCGGCAGCCAACCTGCCCCAGAGCGTACCGGTGGAAACCTTGCCCCAGAACGGACCGCCGTCGGAGAGAGAAATGTTGCGCGAAGTCATGGGAACCTCCAGTGGCGAAACAGTCGGCAGCGGAAAGGGCTTCCCGTCTGCCTGACAGTCCCTCGGAGGTAACCCAGCCATCTCAACGCAGTGGCTGAGATCCGTTGGCTTTCCGCCCCCGCCTCGCGACGGGTTTGGCATTTCTCGAGGTGTAATAAGACTCAAGCTTCGAACGTGAACACGCGGGTAGCGATGCCGTAGCGAGGACGCCTCCCACCCCTGCCGCCTGCCCCGAGCGCCCTGAGGCATCCGGAGCCTCTTCCGCCACATCGGCGAGGCGATGGGGGAGTGGGGAGAAGTTACCATGCCCTTGTTACAGCATTGTGACGATTGATTGACGTCATCACAAACATTGTGAACAAGTGTTACAAAACTGCCTGCCTCAGTCTCCGAGTCTCAGGTGCGACACCCCCCCGAACTCGTCGAGGAAAGACTCCCATGGGCGTGACCCCGCCACCACGCTTGATCACTGGAACTGTGACGGGCACCACATAGCCGCTGCGGCTGCGATCTCAGTTGTGTGACGGGGTTCTCGTTTGACAGCGATGAACGGCAGCACCCCGAGCCGCAACCCCGGGCTTGGTCAGCCCCCGACGCGCGGCATTCGGGGCGAAGCCTAGCCATCAGGCTGTGCCACCGGAGGTTACGCCGCGACTTTCAGGCCCTCGGCCCAATCGTCCGGAAGACGGGGAAGCCAGGTCTGCACCTGCGACACTCGATGGGTTGCGAGAGCGCAGGATCTGGGCGTCTGAGGGCCGTCGCGCCGGCAGCTTGTGTTGCTGACAGGTAGCGGGCCTTATGCTCGGGAATGATTTCAGCCAACCCCGGGATTTGCTCCCGGGCGGCCGCGCGAACCCGGCCCATCGCGTCGGCATGGTCCCGCGGGCCGGCACCCGGAACCCTGTGCGTCTGCCATGGACTCACGGGTCCCAGCCAATCTGAGAGGTCTTCTCGGTGTCGAATCCGCTCGAGGCACTACAGGAGCTACGGCGCTCACTCAACGGAGCGGTCCTTGGTCAGACCTTGCTCGTCGATCGCCTGCTCATCGCGCTGCTCGCCGACGGCCACCTACTGGTTGAGGGAGCCCCGGGGCTCGCCAAGACGCGCTCGGTTCGGGCCCTGAGTGAACATATCGAGGCGGATTTCCAGCGCATACAGTTCACCCCGGACCTGCTTCCAGCCGATCTGACTGGCACCGATATCTACCGTCCTCAGGATGGCAGCTTCCAGTTTCAGCCCGGCCCGCTGTTCCACAACCTCGTGCTGGCAGACGAGATCAATCGCGCCCCGGCCAAGGTGCAGGCAGCCCTGCTCGAGGCCATGGCGGAGCGGCAGATCACGGTCGGTCGAACGACCTACCCCCTGCCCGACATCTTCCTGGTGATGGCGACCCAGAATCCGCTGGAACACGAGGGCACTTACCCGCTTCCGGAGGCGCAACTCGATCGTTTCCTGATGCATGTGCACGTGGACTACCCCGACCTTGACACCGAGCGTGCCATCCTGAAACTGGCACGTGCCGAAGCCTTGGCGCTGGCGGAGGGGCGCCTGCCGAGCTATGTGCTCATGGGCCGTGAATGCATTCGGACCCTGCGTAGTCAGGCCCTGCGCATGCACATGGCGGAGGCGGTGAGCGACTACCTGCTCGAACTGGTGGTGGCGACTCGCAAGGCAGCCCCCTACCACGCCGAGGTGGGTGAGGCCGTGCTGTTTGGTGCCAGCCCCCGCGCCAGTCTCGCACTCGACCGCGCGGCCCGCGCACATGCGCTGCTCTGTGGCAGGGATTATGTGGAGCCCGGAGATGTGCAGGCGGTCGCGGTCGATGTTCTGCGTCATCGCCTGCTCGTCAGCTATGAGGCCGCCGCCAGTGGCATGAATGGCGCTCGTTGCGTGAGCCTTCTGCTCGAGCGCGTGGCCGCGCCCTGACACGGACGGATTTGCAGCGTGACGACCTCCCCGGCCTCCCGTTGGCCGCCGCAGAACACCGGCGTTGCCCGCGTGCTACTCCACGATCTGCTCGCCCTGGAGGGATCGGGAGTGCAACTCGCCCAGCGCCGGGCCGGGGTACGCGAACTGGGTGAACGGCGAAGCCAGCGACTGCGCGCCCGTGGCCTGACCTATGCCGAGTCGCGACCCTATCAGGTAGGGGACGACGCGCGCAGCATCGACTGGCGGGTCACGGCACGCAGTGCCCGCACCCACACCAAGCTGTTCGAGGAAGAGCGGGAGCAACCGGTGTGGCTGTGCGTGGACCTGAGGCCAACAATGCACTTCGGCACCCGTGCAGCGTTCAAGAGCGTGCACGCCGCGCATGTAGCCGCCCTCCTTGGCTGGTCGGCAATGGCCGCCGGGGATCGGATCGGCTGCCTGACTTGGAGCCCGAGGGGAATCACCGCGCTGCCTCCACGCCGCGGACGTCCGGCCCTCCTGGCGGCCTTGGGGCTGCTTGCTCGCGCCGGACTCAAGGCAGAGGACAACGTCGCGCTTGTACCAACCGGGCGGATCCGGGCGACGGCATCCGCTCTGCTCGCGGCGGCAGGGTCGCGCACGCAGCTTTACGTACTGAGTGATTTCCTTGCCTTCGACGAGGTCGCGTTCACCGAACTCAGTACCCTTGGCCGCCGCCACCGGCTTGCCATGCTGCAAGTCATCGACCCCTTTGAAGAGGCACCCCCGGCACTCAACGGTGCCTGGGCAATCGACGATGGCGGTCAACCAGTACGTTATGACGCACGCACGATGTCCGGGCGGGCTGACACACCGGCGCGACTCGCCGAGCGGCTGGCAGGGATCGCCACACGTACCGGGGGGCACCATTGCCTTGCCCGCACCACCGAATCGCCGGCCGCGGTCGCGGCGCGTCTGCTGGGCGCGGCAGAGCGCAGCGGGAATCGCTGACATGCCCGACGCCTTGCCACTGCGACCATTGCATGCCCCGGCGGAGTTGCCGTGGCCCGGGCCCACAGCCGTCGAGTGGTTGTTGTCGCTTGCCGTGGGCTTCGGTCTTCTGGTCTGCCTGCTCTGGTTCGCCAGGCGTGTCCGCCGACTCCGCTGGCGGCGCTCGCTACAGAAGGAACTCGACCGGCTCGCCTCGCTGGTGAATGCCACGCCGGAACAGGCCACCCGTGAAGCCATGGTCCTCATCCGACAACTGCTGCTGCTGCATCACCCGCGCGAGCAGGTCGCGGCCATCACCGGCGACGCATGGCTTGCCCATCTGGAAGCCCTGTGCGCCGATACCTGGTTCAGTGCCGGCAACGGACGCGAACTCGTTCACGCCGGCTTCGCCCGACCCGACGACCCGCGGACGGCCGCACTGGCGCTTGAAGCGGCTGATCGGCTGGTCCGGGCCACGCTGGTGCGACTACCGGACCCACCACGTGCTTGAGTTCGATTGGCCTTTGGCTGGGTTCGCCGTCCTGCTGCCGCTGCTGTTCCGGCGTGCACCGAGCGATGTTCAGCCACTGGGCACCATCGAGGCCCTGCGCCTGCCTGGCGCCAAGCGCTTCTCCGCCCTGACGGCAGCCACTGCCCACACTCACTGGAAGGGCTGGCTGCTGCTCGGCTGGCTGCTGTTCGTGCTGGCGGCCATGCAGCCGATGTGGTCGCATGGGGAAGCGCGCATCCCGCGCAGTGGACGCGACCTCATGCTGGCCATCGATCTCTCGCGCAGCATGGCGGCCGTGGATTTCATGCTGGCCGGGCGCCCAGTGGATCGCCTGGAGGCGGCCCAGCATGTGGCGGGTGACTTTCTTGAACGCCGCCGGGGTGATCGGGTCGGGCTCATTCTGTTTGGTGAGCGAGCCTACGTGCAGGCACCTCTCACCTTTGACACCACCGCCGTGCGCCATCTACTTGAGGAGGCAGAGATCGGGCTTGCGGGCAAGGCCACCGCCATCGGTGACGCCATCGGCCTGGCCTTGAAGCGTCTCCGCGCGGAGCAGGACGCCCAACAACGGGTCCTCATCCTGGTGACCGACGGCGAAAACACCGCCGGGGCCATCGGCCCGGAGCGGGCGGCCGAACTCGCGCGCGACCTCGGCGTCCGAATTCACACCATCGGTATCGGGGCAGCGTCGGGGCAGGCCAATCACCTCGGGCTTTACAGCGCCAGTGGGGGGGTGGACGAGCGCACGCTGAGCACGGTCGCGGAAACGACTGGGGGTCGCTACTTCCGTGCGCAGGACACACAACAGCTCATGGAGATCTACGCGTCGCTGGATGCGCTGGAGCCAGGGACCGACCGTTCGCACCCCTTGCGCGAACGTTCCCCGCTGCAGCCCTGGTTGCTCGCGCTCGCGCTGATCGCGTGGTGGCCGGGGTTTCGAAGCAGTCTAGGAGGCCAACGGCATGTGGGCTGATTTCCATTTCCAGAGACCCCTCTGGCTCCTGCTGCCCCTCTGCGCCTGGCTCCTCATCCGCTTCATCCCAAGGGCGGTGCAGCCATCGAGCGTCTGGCGCAGTCAGGTCGATGCCTCGCTCGCACCGTGGGTGCTCGCGCGGGTGAGTGGCGGCGATGGCAGAACCTGGCCCGGCCATCTCCTGCTGATACTGCTTGCAGTCGTCTGTGCCGGCCCTGCCTGGGAGCGGCTGCCACGCCCACAGGCGGCGAGCGGCCACGCACTCGTCATCGCACTGGACCTTTCGCGCTCGATGCTGGCCGAGGACCTCAGGCCGAATCGCCTGACGCGGGCACGGTTCAAGCTGGAGGGGCTTTTCGAGGGGCGGCGCGATGGACAGACGGCGCTGGTGGTCTACGCGGCCAACGCCTTCCTGGTCTCGCCGCTCACCAGCGATCTCGACACCTTGCGCCTGCAACTCCCGGTACTGGAGCCCGACCTCATGCCGGCACAGGGTAGCCGGGCCGACCGTGCCTACGCTCGGGCAGTCGAACTTCTGCGCAACGGTGGTTTCCCTGATGGCGAAGTGCTGCTTGTGACTGATGGCATCGAGCCGAAGCAGCGAGACCGGTTGGTATCGCTCTGTGCCCGGCACGGCAACCGATTGTCCATCCTCGCCGCTGCGACCGTAGCAGGGGCACCCGTTCCGGGTCTGCGGCCAGGTGCTGAAGTGGTGATGTCACGACTCGATCCCGCGCTGACCCAGGAGGTCGCTCGCTCCTGTGGTGGCGAGGCGGTCGAACTCCAGCCCGACGACCGGGACATCCGGCAACTGGAGGCCGGATTTCGCGCCCGAGCCGCCGCAACGGCCACCCGCGATGCCGGCCTTGAGGCGCTCGAATGGGTGGATCGGGGGCCTCTGCTGTTTCTGTGCCTCTTGCCCTGGCTCGCCTGGCGTGCGCGCCTGTACGCAAGCAACGTGTTGCTGCTTGGCGTCGTGCTGACGGCAGCAACGCCCACGTCAGCGCGGGCGACCAACCTATGGTGGCTGTGGCAGCATCCCGATGAATATGGCCGTGAGCGACTGGAGGCCGGTGATCCCGCCGGTGCCGCGGCCGCCTTTCGTGACCCGCGCTGGAGGGCCTTCGCCAGTGCCCAGGCCGGTGACCCAGAGGGTGCTCTTGCCCTGCTCTCGCCCTTCGAGGATGCGGGGTCACTCTACAACCGTGGTACCACGCTTGCGCGCCTGGGCCGCTACGAGGAAGCCTTGGCCAGCCTCGAAGCCGCCCTGACGCTGGAGCCAACCCATGCGGACGCCCGCTTCAACCACCGCCTGATCGAGGAACTCCTCGCTTCGAAGCAACAAGGCTCGGGCAAGCAGGGCGACCAGGATGGTGAAACTTCGCCGCAGCAGAAGGACCGCAACGCCGGCGGCGAGAACCAGCCAGAGCCCCAGGAGCAGCCCTCCCCAGAGGCAGGGCAGTCCGAGCCCAGGTCCGGCAAGCCCGACGATGAAATACCGCCTGGTCAGGGAGAACCGGACAATCAGGCGACCGAGGAGCGTGAGCACCCGGGGCAGTCACCCGAGGCGGCGCAGGCAGAAAATGACGTGCGCGAGGATGCACAGGCGACGGAGCAGTGGCTCGCCCGCATCCCGGATGACCCAGGGGGCCTGCTGCGCAACAAGTTTCTGCAACAGCAGCAGCGTGGGGGCGAGTTGGAAGATCAGGCTGAGGAATCGCCTTGGTGAAATCACCTTCTGGCTGTGAGTGCGGTTGCCGGCATACGGCGACTGCTGGCTTCAGCTCGGCCGACCGCCAGGCGGCGGCAACGCGCGCAGGCCAGAGATTGCTGTTCTGGCTGCTGGCATTCATGTCCATCACCCTGATGCCGACGGCACTTGCGGAGATTCAGCCACGCATCAATGCCACCACCATCTATGCGGGCACGCCCTTCTCGGTGACCTACGAACTCGAAGGTAAGGGCGTAGTCGAACCTAACCTCGCGCCGCTGGCTGACGATTTCGAGGTGCTCGGCAGCGTCCGTTCGAGCCAAATCAGTCTCGAAAAGGGTGCCATACACCGTCGCCAGCATCTCACGCTGACGATCGCCAGCCGAAGGGCGGGTGACGTCGAACTACCGGCGCTTGCCTTTGGCCCCGAGCGCTCGGCACCGATCACGCTGACGGTGCGGGAGGCCAGCGCGATTCCACAAGACGGGGAAACCCTGGCGCTCGAGGTCGAACTCACCCCGGATGCGGTCTTCGTGCAGGAGCAACTGCTGATGGTCGTGCGGGTGGTGCGCCCGGTCGGTGTGGACCTTGAAAGTGCGCGCCTCTCCGAGCCGAAGGTCTCGGGAGGCGATGCGGTAATCGAGACCCTCGGCAAGGATCGCGCGTACCGAACGCAGCGCGCGGGCGAATCCTTCGAAGTGATAGAGCGACGCTTCGCGATCATTCCTCAGAGCAGTGGTGAGCTGACCGTGGAACCGATGCGGCTGGATGCCCGCCGTCTGAGCGGCAGCCTGAGTCTCTCGAACCCCTTTGGCGTACGCATAGACCCAGTCACACTACGAAGCGAGGCTCGTCGCGTGACGGTAAGGCGTGCCCCCCTCGGAGAGGCCACCACAGGCTGGTTGCCGGCCAGAAGCCTTGCCCTGACCGAGGCCTGGTCGGGTCTGGACGCTGCCGGGCGTGCCCGGGCGGGGGAACCCATCGTGCGCACCATCGGGGTCCTCGCGGAGGGACTGACGGCTGCACAGCTTCCCGCCCTGCAGCCTCCGGTCCCGCCAAGCGTGAATCAATATCCGGACACGCCCCACCTCGCCACACAGCACAACCCGGATGGCGTCTCGGCCCAGCGCACCGAGCGACTGGTGCTGATCCCCACGGAGGCGGGTGTCATCGAACTGCCCGCGATGGAGGTCCGCTGGTGGGATCTGCAGGAGGCCAGACCGGCAACGGCAACCCTGCCCGCCCGTCGGGTGGAGGTCCTGCCGGCTGCCGGGGCGGTGGACACATCGGTCCAGCCTGCGGTCAGCACGCTGGCAGAGGCCCCGACGGAGACAGCGCAACCCGCGGGCGCAACAACTCCGGCCTCCGCAAATGCGGACCACGCGACGGGGCAAGGTGCCGGACTGGAATCGGCGCGCGGGTTCACCTGGGATGTCCTCGGTTGGCTGTCCCTCGGTCTGCTGCTCGGCCTCATACTCACCCGGATCACAACCCGCTCAGTGACCCAGGGAATTCGAAGCGAGCCACGGCCAGATCGCCCATCGAGCAGCCGACGAACCGCTCAGCTTCTTGCCAATCTCGGCCGTGCCGCGGCCCGCAACGACAGCCGCACAGCTCAGCGTGAGATCATCGCCCTCGCCCCCTTCCTGGTGGGAGCCGAGGGACGACCATTATGCAGCCTTGCGGCCCTGCTGGAGCGCCTGCCTGACGGCCCCTTGAAAGACGCCGTGACCGAGTTGCAGCGTCATCGATATGGGCGGCCCGTTGCGGGGCAGTCCAACTGGGACGGGCGCCCGCTGCGAGATGCCCTGCGATCGTTACGGCAAGCACCAGCCAGGCAACAACTGTCTCGGCAAAAGGCACAATGGCTGCCGGTCATCCATCCGCGCGGCTGAGAGACAGTCCACACTGCGCAATCCGCATCGACGGTGAGCGATCATGTTGTGCCCGCGCGGGAGATCACCGTGCGCAATCTGCGCACTCGCACCGCCGTTGTTGCGCAAGGCGAAGCCAGCGTGATTGCGGTTCAGAGGGCACCGTCGTTGATGGTGATCACAGCCCGTCGGCGCAGCTCCGCCAGGATATGGTCCCACTCCGCACCAGCGCGAGCATCCCGCCACGGCTCCTCTTCGATGAGGGCCAGCAGTTCGGGGCCGACCTCCTCTTTTGTGCTCACGGCACTCACCAGCGCCAGAATGAAGTCGCCATTTCCTGCAATCGTCGAAACGGCCTGAGGCCCTTCATCCACTATGCGCTGGGACGGAACCCGGAAGACGAGCCGCGCAGCGGCGCGCGGCAGATCGGGATGGTTGCGCGTGGCACCGGCGAGTTCCTGCAAGGTCTCGCCCTCACGCAGCAGGCCGGACAGATCGCTGCCCGCCTGCACGGCGGCCAGTAACTCCTTGCCACGTGCCTCTGCCAGCTTGCGCGCCTCGGCAGCCGTGAAATCCGCGCGCACCCGATCCTTCGCCGCCTCGAATTCAAGCGGGACAGCAAGTCGGGATGCCACCACGCGCAATACCACAACCCGGTTTGTGCCCACCTCGATCGGCTCCGAAAGCAGACCCGAGGCCGCGTACTCCGGATCGAATGCGCGCCGGAGTACGGCATCGGAGGTCAAGGCACCCTTGGCAGTAGCCGGGCGTAAGTCGTCGTTGCGCTGCACTTCGAGTCCGAGTGCATCGGCGACTGTCTGCAGATCGTCTCCACTCTCGAAGGCGAGTGTCTCCAGTTTCTCCAACTCGCGAAAATAGCGCTGCTCACCCTGTTCCTGCCGCCATTCAGCCAGCAGTTCAGCGCGCACCGCATCGAAGGTCTTGGTCGCCGCGGGGCGAATGGAGTCCACTCGGACGAGGTGAAAACCGAAGGCCGAGCGAACTGGCGCGCTGAGTTCCCCCTCGGCCAGCGTGAAAGCAGTCTCCTCGAAGGCCTTGTCCATCAAGCCACGCTTGAAGAAGCCGAGGTCCCCGCCCGCGCGGGCACTACCGGGGTCATCCGATTCCTTCTCCGCGATTGCAGCGAAATCCTCACCACCCATGATCCGCTCACGGAGACTTTGTGCCTCGCCTAGCGCCTGCTGCACGGCCGCCTCATCCGCACCCTCGGGAATGCGCACCAGGATGTGCCGGGCACGCCGTTCCTCTGCCTGCTCATAGCGGGCACGGTTTTCCTCGTAGAGGCGCTCCAGAACGCCTGGCTCGGGATCTTCCGCGGCGCCGAGATCAGCGGCTGCCAGGGTGACGTACTCGACCGACACGGAGGGTTCGCTCAGGTAACGATCACGGTGAGCGGCGAACCACGCATCGAGCAGCGCATCGGACACCTCCACCCGGCCCTGAAGCGCATCGATCCGGAGTTGCACGACAGCAATATCCCGACGCTCAGCGCGCAGTCGCGCTATCGACTTCCGTTCGGATGGCGTGATGAAGGCTCCCTGCAGCACACCTTGCATGAACTGGCTCGCCACCAATTCTTCCCGCATCTGCTCCTCGAAGCCCCGACGGGACATGCCCGAGTAACGCAAACGCTCTTCATAAAGCTGGGGAGAGAAGACGCCGTCTTCCTGAAACGCAGGCAAACGGGTCACCTCGGTGGCAACCATGGCATCACTCACGCGCAAGCCATGCAGAGCGGCGTACTGACGAATCAATCGCGCCCGCACGAGTTGGTCGAGCACCTCGCGCTTCTGCACGGACTGATCAATCCCCGCCGCCTGTTCGCCAAGGCGTTCCTCCAGCGCTGCACGCGCGCGTTCGAATGCCTGACGAAACTCCGGCTGCTTGATGGCATCCCCGTCCACCACGGCAACATCGATGAAACCGGAGGCATCGAGGTAAGACTGAACGCCCCAGAGCGCGAAGGGGATGCACAGGAAACCCAGGATCAGGGTTGCAAACCACCCCTGCGCGCTATCTCGGATGGACTGCATCATGGTACGGTGCCTCTGCTTTGAAACTGCGGGGCCGGCGAGCGACCTGACCGCCACCTCACATCGAGGCGGAACGCCGGAAAAGCCATTGCGGAACTTTCGCGCTGCCTAAACGAGCAAGGCGCGGATGTCCGCGCCTCGTCAGCTGCTGCCTGGATTGAATGGCGGAGTGGACGGGACTCGAACCCGCGACCCCCGGCGTGACAGGCCGGTATTCTAACCGACTGAACTACCACTCCGCTCTGAAACCGATGCCCCAGTTAAGGGATTGTTGCAAGGGGAAACCTGTGGCGACCTGTTGGCTCCGATTGCCTCTCGAAAACTACACGGCCATCGAAGACCGACCCGACGGCGGGATGTTCCCCTCCGCCGACCCGAAAACCCTTCTGCACGCCCGCGTGACCAGATTGGAATCTGGTGGGTGCTGAGGGATTCGAACCCGCGACCTTCGCCTTGTAAGGGCGACGCTCTAACCAACTGAGCTAAGCACCCCGACGCCCTGCAACTATATTCTGGCGTACGACCGGATGCTAGCCCAAGGCGTCCTTCAAGGCCTTGCCAGGCCGAAACTTGGGAACCCGCGCGGCCTTGAGTTCGATGGGCTCACCGGTCTTCGGGTTGCGGCCGGTGCGCGCCTCACGCTTGCTGACCAGGAAGGATCCAAAGCCAACCAGCGTAACGGTGTCATCACGCTGGAGTGCGGCGGTGATGCTGTCGGTGACGGCTTCGACCGCTCGAGTAGCTACGGCCCGGGGTATGTCGGCCGCATCCGCGACGGCATCAATGAGTTCTGACTTGTTCATGACTCTCCGAGGGAGTTGGAGGAGTAAGTGGCATGGCGCACAGCGGAGTAATCAGGGTCTCCAGAGCGCTTAGCGATTGAGCAGCGCCCGCCACGGGGGCGGATGTATAGCAACTGCCAGGGAGCAGGGTCAACCCACGCGCGACACGCGGCCCGCCGCCGGGTGCTGCAAGCCCGGCACGTTCAATGATGGAGCATGGCATCCGCATCCTCGGCTTCACGTGCGGCGGTCGCTGGATCTGCCTCTGCCGCCACCGACACATCGCGTGGCTCCGGCATGCGCTGGAGGGCGACTGCGAGTACTTCGTCGATCCAGCGGACGGGAATGATCTTCAGGCCCTGCACGATGTTGCGCGGCACTTCCTGCAGATCTCGCTGGTTGTCCTGCGGTATCAGCACGGTCGTGATGCCTCCGCGCAACGCCGCCAGCAGCTTCTCCTTGAGCCCACCAATCGGTAGTACCTCCCCGCGCAGGGTGATTTCACCGGTCATCGCCACGCTCGCACGCACCGGGATGCTGGTAAGGGCCGACACAAGGGCCGTGCACATGCCCACGCCCGCGCTGGGACCATCCTTGGGGGTCGCCCCTTCCGGCACGTGAAAGTGGATATCCAGAGTGCGATAGAAGTCCGGATCGATGCCGAGGGCGACGGAACGGGACCGCACGACGGTAACCGCCGCGCGGATCGACTCCTGCATGACATCACCCAACTGGCCGGTGAAGGTCTCCTTGCCTTTGCCCGGCATCACCGCGGCCTCGATGGTCAGGAGATCACCCCCGACCTCCGTCCAGGCGAGCCCGACCACCTGCCCGATGCGATCCTCCGACTCGGCACGTCCAAAGCGGAACCGTTCCACGCCGAGCAACCTGCGCAGCCCCTTCTCAGTAACGACCGTGCGCTTCCGGGTACTTCCAAGCAGCACCTTCTTGACCACTTTGCGGCAGATGTTGGCGATCTCGCGCTCGAGGTTGCGCACACCGGACTCACGGGTGTAGTGGCGAATACTGTCGCGCACCGCACCGGTGGTGATGTCGATCT
>DBNU01000096.1:978-5112 GCA_002299125.1 Proteobacteria bacterium UBA664 | reverse complement strand
CGAGCGGGGTCTCGTCGAAGTGCTCGAAGACCTCCGTCAGCGGTCGCTCGAGGGAGGCCTCCACCAGCGCGCGGGCGATGTGCCCCGGGAAGGGCGGCACACGGTCCTGCAGGCGGGTGAACTCGTTGGCGATGTCTTCCGGCAGCAGATCGCGCCGGGTGGACAGCGTCTGCCCGAACTTGACGAACAGCGGCCCGAGTTCCTCCAGGGCATTGCGCAGCCGCTCGGCGCGCGGCAGCCGCTGGCGGTACCAGGGCCAATGCCAGGGCAGCAGCGTCAACGCGAGCCGCATCGGCTGCAGCCAGGGCGTGTCGAGCAGGAGCTCGTGCACGCCATGGCGCAGCAGCACGCGCTGGATGCGCCAGATGCGGAAGAACTGGCCGATGCCGAACCGTGCGCCCAAGCCTCTCAGCCTCGATCCGCGGGCGGGAGCGGCCGGGAGACCAGCCGCGCCACCCGCGCGGCGAGCCGCTCCTGGCGTTCGCGCAGGGTATCCACGGCATCGAGGAACTCCTGCACCTCCGCCGCGCCGACCAGCAGATCGCCCTCGTTCACGGCGTAATCGACCGCTGCCCGCAGGCCGGCCTCGCCCGTATTCCGCAGGCGCGCACCGGTCGCGCGCAGCCCGCGCAGCGCCGCATGCGCGGGCACGTCGCCCGTCCAGCCGGCGAGGAGTTCCTCGAGGTCCACATCCAGACCGGCGATCCACTTCTGGAAGCGCTGGGCGACGGCCAGATCACCCTGGAGTTCGACACTGCCGGGCGGTACCGGCTCGCCCGCAGCGCGCGCGCGCAGCAGGGCAAAGAGACCCGCCGGCGTGCTCACGACCTCGACATCCGGGCGGCGAGTGGTCGCGCGCAAGAGATGCAGACGCCCACCTTCGGGCGCGAGCAGGAAGCGGAGTTCCGGCTGTCGCAACTGCACGGCGATGAGCCGCCCCTCGAGGGCGTGCAACCCGGCGGCGGCGGCATCGTCGGTGGCGATTGCGCGCGCGATGACCTCCTCCAGCAGAAGCTGCGCGCGCTCGAGCAGCCGGCGGGCCAGCGGGCTCACCGTCCCCCCCCGTGATCAGTCATCGTCACCATCCGCGACGCCGTCACAGCGACCACCCGCGATGCAGGGCGACGATGCCACCACTTAGATTGTGCACATCCACGCGCTCCAGACCGGCCGCGCGAAAGAGGCCGGCGAGGGTGTCCTGGTCGGGATGGCGACGGATGGATTCCACCAGATAGCGATAGCTCGCCTCATCACCCGTGACCCAGCGGCCGAGCCGCGGGATCGCGCCGAAGGACCAGGCATCGTAGATCGCACCGAGCGCCGCGGTCGTCGGTCGCGAGAACTCCAGCACGGCCAGCAGGCCGCCCGGACGAAGCACCCGCCGGCATTCCGCCAGCACGGCCGATTTGTCGGTCACGTTGCGCAGCCCAAAGGCCATGATGATGCGATCGAGGCTGCCGCTGGCGAGCGGCAGGCGCTCGGCGTCGGCGCGCACGACGGCGACCTCGGCGCCAAGACCGGCATCGAGCAGCCTATCGCGCCCGCGTGCGAGCATTTCCGCGTTGATGTCGGCGAGCAGCACGCGCCCACGCGGGCCGACCCGGTGGGCCAGTGCGCGCGAGAAGTCTCCTGTACCACCGGCCAGGTCGAGCACGCTCTGACCGGGCCGCGCGTCCAGCAACTCGAGCGCGAAGCATTTCCACAGGCGGTGGATGCCGAGCGACATGAGGTCGTTCATGAGATCGTAGCGCCCGGCCACGCTGCTGAAGACCGCGCCCACGTGTCGCTTCTTCTCGCCCCGCGGCACTTCCCGGTAGCCGAAGTCCGTGGTGTCGTCCGCTGTGTCCATGGTGTCAGCCTTCCGTCTGCGGTGGCAGCCCGGGGCGCGCAGAGCCGGCCGCGGCGCGGGCATCGAGGTAGATTTGCCAGAGTCGATCGTGGTCACGACCCAGGCGCTGCAGGTAGTCCCAGGTGTAGAGGCCGGTGTTGTGGCCATCATCGAAGACGAGTCGCACGGCGTACTGGCCCACGGGCTCGATGGCCAGGATGTTCACTTGCTCCTTGCCGAGCGGCAGCTCGCCCTGACCCGGGCCGTGACCCCGCACTTCGGCCGAGGGCGAGTGTACGCGCAGGAACTCGCAACTCAGCTCATAGCGCTCATCGGGGCCGAACACGACCTCGAGCAGGCGGCTCTTCTGGTGCAGCGTGATGGCACTGGGTATGGGGCCCATGGGCTCTGGACTCGTGGGTGCTTCAGAGGATGTAACGGGCAAGATCATCGTTGGCGAGCAGGGCACCGAGATGTGCGTCCACGTACGCGGCATCGATGCTGACCTCCCGTCCCGGTTCCTCCGACGCGGTGAAGCCCAGACTCTCCATCAGCCGTTCCAGCACCGTGTGGAGCCGGCGGGCACCAATGTCCTCGGAGGACTGGTTCAGCCGGTGCGCCACCTCGGCGAGACGTGCCACCCCGCTCTCCGCGAAAGTGATGTGCACACCTTCGGTGGCGAGCAGCGCCTGATACTGGGTGGTCAGTGAGGCGGCGGGCTCGGAGAGCACGCGGACGAAATCCTGCACCCCGAGCGGATGCAGCTCCACCCGGTTCGGCAGGCGACCCTGCAACTCCGGAATGAGATCGGAGGGGCGGGTCAGGTGGAAGGCGCCGGAACAGATGAAGAGGATGTGATCCGTGCGCACGGTGCCGTACTTGGTGCTGACACTGCTGCCCTCGACCAGCGGCAGCAGGTCCCGCTGCACCCCCTCGCGCGACACCGCTGGCCCATGCCCCTCGGAGCGCGAAGTGATCTTGTCGATCTCGTCGATGAAGACGATCCCGTCCTGCTCAGCCGCGCGCACACCCGCCGCCTTCACCGCCTCCTCATCGACGCGACTGCCTGCTTCTTCTTCGGTCAGCAGCCGCAGGGCCTCCGCCACCTTCACCCGGCGGCTACGCCGACGGGTGGCGCCCAGATTCTGGAAAAGTTGCGAGAGCTGCTGCGACATCTCCTCCATACCGGGCGGACTCATGATCTCGACACCGACCTGCGGCTGCGCGAGATCGACCTCCACCTCGCGTTCATCGAGCCGCCCCTCGCGCAACATCTTGCGGAAGCGCTGGCGCGTGCCGTCGGGGCCGCCGTCACCCGGAAGGGTCTCGGCGCTCCTAGAGCCCGGCAAGAGGATGTCGAGCAGGCGCTCCTCGGCGGCATCGGCCGCCAGCGTTCGCGTCTCGGCCATGGCCCGCTCACGCGCCAGCTTGATGGAGGCCTCAACCAGATCGCGGATGATGGAATCCACGTCGCGACCCACGTAGCCCACTTCGGTGAACTTGGTCGCCTCCACCTTCACGAAGGGCGCGTTGGCGAGCCGCGCGAGGCGGCGCGCGATCTCCGTCTTGCCCACGCCGGTCGGGCCGATCATGAGGATGTTCTTGGGCGTGATCTCGCTCTTCAGGGGCTCGGCCACCTGCGCACGCCGCCAACGATTGCGCAGGGCCACGGCCACGGCACGCTTGGCGGCGTCCTGACCGATGATGTGCTTGTCGAGCTGGCGAACGATTTCCTGTGGCGTGAGCGATGCTTGCATGGGAGAGAACCGGCACTCCAGTGTGGTTGACGAGACGGGTGGTGCTGCCTGCGGGCCGGCCGTGGCGGGTCTGCCGCAGCCACGCGCACCGCCTTGTTCAGGGCAGGGTTTCGAGCGTGAGCTGGGTGTTGGTGTAGACGCAGATCCCCGCGGCGATCCTTAGCGCGTGTTCCACGACCGCACTCGCCGAGAGCTCCGTGTGGCTGACCAGCGCACGCGCAGCAGCGAGCGCGAAGCTGCCGCCGGAGCCGATGGCGATGAGGTCATCCTCCGGTTCGATCACATCCCCCGTACCCGAGACGATGAAGCTCGCCGTGACGTCGGCCACCGCCAGCAGGGCCTCGAGCCGACGCAGCGACCGATCCATGCGCCAGTCCTTTGCCAGCTCCACCGCGGCCCGCGTGAGATTGCCGCCGTACATCTGCAGCTTGCCTTCGAATCGCTCGAACAGGGTGAAGGCATCGGCCGTGCCACCAGCGAATCCGGCAAGCACCCGCCCATCGTGCAGACGCCGCACCTTGCGCGCATTGCTCTTCAGCACGGTATTGC
>DBNU01000096.1:0-557 GCA_002299125.1 Proteobacteria bacterium UBA664 | reverse complement strand
GCATCGAATGAGGCCCCCTTTGCGCACCCGCCAGCGCGGGCTGAAGGTGTGCGAGTGTACACGCGGGGTGACCCGGCCCGGGCGTGCTCAGAAGGCGGGGCGAGCGGCCCGGGTTCGGGGAGGACGGCGGGTCAAGTCGAGCGTGGCATCGTCGGCGCAGACGGGAGTACCGCGGCAGTACTCCCCGGGTCGCCGGACCTCCGCGTCATCCCCACCGAACCCGCGTCATCCCCACCGAACCCGCGTCATCCCCGCGCAGGCGGGGATCCAGTGTCGTCGCGCCGTCGTTGCGAAAGAACTGGATCCCCGCCTGCGCGGGGATGACGGAAACGACCTCTCGCGTGTGAATCCCGCCCCCGCACGATCCCTGCTGGTGCGGAAAGTGGTGGCTTCCGGGCGCGGGGCCCACGGCAGCTCCGGGGACACCGGCGTGGCCTCAGCCCGACGCGCCGCCGTCCCAGACGAAGGCCGGTACCTTGCCGTCCGGCCTCCTCAACACGCATCGCTCCCGACGGATCGCCCGCCGGAAGGATTCGGCTGTGGTGGCCCAGTCGACG
>DBNU01000065.1 GCA_002299125.1 Proteobacteria bacterium UBA664 | reverse complement strand
GGCTCGGCCGCTGTACCTTGAGTCGGAGTGCGTCGTTCACCAGCCGGCGCAGCACGCCGAGGTCCACCGGCTTGCTGACGAAATCAAAGGCGCCGCGCTTCAGCGCCTCCACCGCGGCCTCCAGATGGCCGTGCGCGGTGATCACGGCCACCGGTACCTCCGGGTGGCGCGCCTGCATATGCGTAACCAGATCGAGCCCGTCGCCATCCGGCAGCCGCATGTCGGTGAGGCAGACATCGAAGGGGCGCTCGGCCAGGCGCGCACGCGCCTCGGCGAGCGTGGCCACCGCCTCGGCCGACACCTGCATGCGCTCCAGTGTCATCACCAGCAGATCGCGGATGGAGGGTTCGTCGTCCACCACCAGGGCGTGTGCACTCATGGGCCGTGGCCTCGCGCAGGTGTTGCCGTCAGCACCAGGCCGTCAGCATAGCCGCAGGCCGTGCCGAAGCCGCGCGGCCCGGCAGTGGGCGCGCGCACTGAGTGCCGTGCCGGGCGTCGCGCGCCGGCCGGAACGCGGAGGGGTCGCCTCACGCCTCCATCCCGTCGCGGCGGCGACCGGGGTGCGGAAAGCGGATCCGGAAGGTGCTGCCGCCGGGGCCGGTCTCGAGCAGCGAGATACTGGCCTGGTTCAGCTCGCAGAGCTCGCGTGCGAGATAGAGGCCAAGGCCCGTGCCGGTCACTTCGCGGGTGAAGAAGGGCTCGAAGACCGCATCGTGATCGGCTTCAGCCACCCCGGTGCCGGTGTCGATCACGTCGAGACAGGGCCGGCCCAGCCGTTCGACCACACCGACACGCAGCCGTACGCGCGGATTGCCGCGGCTGTGGCGGAGCGCGTTCTCGCTCAAGTTCCACAACACCTGGTGAAGCTGGGAGGCGTCCATCCTGATCGTGGGCGGCCGCTCCCGTGCTTCTGGCGTGAGTTCCAGCACGAACTCCTCCGGGGGCAGTTGGTGCCGCCGGCAGAACTCTTCGCGATAGTGTTCGAGCCAGGGCAGCAGCGTGATCGTCTCGGCGCGTGGTCGCTCGCGGCGGCCGATGCTGAGCACGTTCTCCACGATGCGGTTCACGCGCGTGGATTGCTCCCGGATGATTGCCGTGAGCTTCGCATCCTCGGTGTCGAGACTGGCGGACTCCCCCAGCAGTTGCGCCGCGTGGTGGATGGCGCCCAGGGGGTTGCGCACCTCGTGCGCGATGCTGCCGGTGAGCCGTGCCAGGGAAGCGAGCTTCAGCGCCTGCGCGCGCTGGCGCACCATGCCCGCGTCCTCGAGGAAGAAGATGAGGTCGCTGGCGTTCTCCGGCCCCACGGGGGTGATGCCGACCGTGACCTCGCAGTCGCTGCGTGCCACCCGCAGGGGCGCTTGCGGTGCCTCGCCACGCTCCAGCAGCGCCACCCGCAGGGCCTCGATCTCGGGCGCAAGCGCGGCCAGCGGGCGATCCATGCAGTCCTCATCCAGGCCGAGGAGGGCCTGCGCAGCGTCGTTGGCGAGCCGGATCACGCCGGAGTCGCTCACCACGAGGATGCCCGACTGCATGCGGCTCACGATGTGCGCGTTCAGGCGCGCCAGGTTGGCCAGATCCAGGCCACGGCGGGTGGCCAGCGCCTCGGTCTCGCGCACCTGCCGGGCCAGACCGTGCGCGAGGAGCGCCGTGGCGAAGAGGCCGATGCCGAGCAGGCCGGCCTGCATGTAGTGCGGTTCGGGGTAGCGGTAGGTGACCCGCAGCAGCGCCTCCTGCAACAGGAGCGCCACGCTCGCCATGGCCGCGAGCAGGGCGGCCGTCTCGCCGCCGGTGAGCAGGCAGGTGCCGGCCAGCGCGACGAGCAGCAACAGGGCCAGGCCGCTGCCCACCCCCCCCGTGGCGTGCACCATAAGGCTGAGTGCGAGGATGTCGAGCAGCGCGAGCAGGAAGACGACCCGCGAGAAGCGCCGCTGCCGCCGCTCGATGACCCCCTGGGCCAGCAGAGTGAGGGCCAGATAGGCCCCCGCGGTGACGCGGGCGAGCAGGGGGTGGGTCGTGTCCAGTTCCCCGAAGAGCTGGCCCTGCCAGCCGAGCACACACAGCAGCCCGGCGATGACGAGCCGGTACAGGTTGAACAGGCGCAGGGCGCGCCAGGCCTGCCTGAGCTGGGAAGGGGTGCCCGGCTCCGGGGAAAGCGCCCGGGCGGGGGATGCCTGATCGAAGGCCGCGAGCATGACCGGCAGTGTCGAGCCGGAGATGGCCGGGCGACAAGGGGATAGCGGGGGGCTGGGGGACAAGACGAGGGTTGGCGGGCGCGACGAGCAGTCGGCGGTTCGTCGCAGGTGCCGGCACGGGCTGCCCAAGCCGGCGGCTGATGCGGATAATCTCCGCCCATGAGCGCCCCCGCCCTGCGCGTCGTCATGGCCCAGTTGAACCCGGTAGTGGGCGATCTCGCGGCCAATCTCGCCCTGGTGCTGGAGGCAATGGCGCGGGCGCGGGATGAACTCGGTGCCCACGCGATCGTTTTCCCGGAGCTCACCACCACGGCCTATCCGCCCGAGGATCTGCTGTTGCGTCCGGCCTTCCTCGCGGGCAGTGATGCGGCCCTGCAACGCGTCGCTCTGGCGACGCAGGGCATCGACGTCATCATCGGTCATCCGGAACGGGGCGACGGGGCGCTCTACAACGCCGCCTCCGTGCTGCGAGACGGCGCAGTGCATGCGCGCTACCGCAAGCAGGCCCTGCCGAACTACGGGGTCTTCGACGAGGCGCGCTACTTCCGGGCGGGGAGCACGCCCTGTGTCTTCGAACTGCGCGGCCTGCCCGTTGCGATCACTGTCTGCGAGGACCTCTGGGTCCCGGGGCCGGCCGCCCAGGCGCGGGGGGCGGGCGCGCGGCTGATGCTGAATCTGAACGGTTCACCCTTCCACGACGGCAAACGCCATCAGCGCGCGGAGGTGCTGGCACGCGCGGCGGCCGAGGCCGCCATGCCCATCGTGTATGTGAATCAGGTCGGTGGTCAGGATGAACTGGTCTTCGACGGTGGCTCTCAGGTGGTGGACGCAACCGGACGTGTGCGCGTGCAGGCCCCGTACTTCGAGATTGCACTTGTGACGTGTGATTTCGATGCCGATGGCACACCGCTGCCGAAGGCGGCGAGCGCGCTGCCGGCGACGGATCTCGACGACGATGCCCTCGTCTACGCGGCACTGGTCACCGGTGTGCGCGACTATGTGCGCAAGAACGGCTTTCAGGGTGTGGTGCTGGGCCTCTCGGGCGGGGTGGACTCGGCGCTCACCCTCTGCATCGCCGTGGATGCGCTCGGTGCCGGGCAGGTGCTGGCCGTGCTCATGCCCTCTCGCCACACCGCGGATATGAGCAACGAGGACGCCATCGAACAGTGCCAGCGCCTCGGGGTGGCCTACCAGGTGTTGCCCATCGAAGGACCCTACGAGGCCTTCCGGCACGTCCTGGCCCCGGCGCTGGGGGATGCGCCACCCGATGTCACCGAAGAGAACATCCAGGCCCGCTGTCGTGGCGTGCTGCTGATGGCCATCTCCAATCGCAGCGGGCGCCTGGTGCTCAGCACCAGCAACAAGAGCGAGAGCGCGGTGGGCTATTCCACGCTCTACGGCGACATGGCCGGCGGCTTCGCCCCGATCAAGGATTGCAGCAAGACGCGCGTCTACCGGCTCGCGCGCTGGTGTAACCGTGAACGCGAGGCGATCCCGCTGCGGGTCATCGAGCGGGCACCGAGCGCCGAGCTCAAGCCCAACCAGACCGACCAGGATTCGCTGCCGCCCTACGATTTGCTGGACGCCATCCTCGAGCGCTACGTGGAGCGCGATCAGTCACCGGCGGCGATCATCCGCGAGGGTTTCCCGGAGGCCGACGTGCTGCGAGTGGCGCGGCTGGTCGACACGAGCGAGTACAAGCGTCGCCAGGCAGCCCCGGGGGTGCGGGTGACGGCGCGTGCCTTCGGCCGGGATCGGCGCTACCCCATCACCTGCCGCTACCGCGAGTAGGTCGCTTCGCCCGCCCCGGCGCTCGGGCCCGGGGCGGGCGGGACAGGCTCAGGGGATGCGTCGTGGCGTGTTCGGACCCGCGTTCGTTCTCAGGGCACTACGCGCCCGAGCAACACACTCACTGCGGCCCCGGGGGCGCGCGGATCGACCGGCGTCTCGGCGTGGCCATCGATGTCACCGCTGGCGGCCATGGCTTGGCCTGTGCGCGAGATGCGCGCGCCGATGGCCACCTGAGTGGCGGATGACAGTCGGAACTGCGGGGCCATGGCGAACGAGTCGTCGAGGGTCACTTCGAGCGGCAGTTCGGCGACCCGGGCCCGTGCGACCGCGAGCGGCATCGGTGGCCCGTCGACGGCGCGGGCAAAGACGAACACCGTGTCGTCGGGGGCGGTACGCGCGGCGAGCGCCGGGTCGAGGCGTACCGATACGCGCACCCGCGCCGGATCTGCGGTTTCGCTGCCTGCGGTGGCTGACGCCGTGCTTGTCGTCGGGTCGCCATCTGCAGTGCCGGCCGCCGCGTCCAGCGTCGCGCCAGCCGCAGTGGGGTCGGCATCCGGGGCGACCGAGTTCGCCCCGGTCCCCGCATCCGCCGCGCCGGCCGCTGCCGTCGCACCATCCAAATCTGCGGCAATGCGCGCACGCATGTTGTCGAGCCGGGTGCTGTCCTCGCTGTCCGCAGGCAGGCTCGCTCGCAGCCGATCCAGGCGGGCAAGGGCCTCCTCGCGCCGATCCTGTTCGAGCGCCAGCAGCACGGCGAGCCAGAGCAGGCGGCTGTTCGCGGGGAAGCGTTCGAGGTTGCGGTCGATGATGCGGGCCGGGGCACCGGTGAGACGGTCCTCCTGCATGCCGGCCAGTGCCCGGGCGTAGTCGAAGGCGAGATCCGCGACCCGCTCGGCGGAGAAGTCGGGATCGGTGCTGGCGATGCTGTAGGCCTGGGCGAGTGCGGCGACGGCGCGGTCTGGTTCACCAAGCTGAAGCCAGCTCCGCCCGAGCAGCCACCAGCCGTCCACGTCGTCCAGGCGCGCCCTGAGCCGTGCGGCGAGGCGTTCCACCGGCTCGCGCTGGGCCAGGCGCTCGGCGGCCAGCCGCCTGGCTTCCTCAGCGGGGGCGTAGCCGCCGGCGAGATCATAGAGCCAGAGGGTCGCAGTGGGCACCACCAACAGCAGCAGGAGCGCGCTCAGCCAGGCAGGGGCTGCGCGCCCCGGGGCCTCATGGGCATCGAGACGGCCCAGCTCCGTTGCGAGCTCAGTCTCCAGTTCCTGGCGGGCGAGGTCATGGGCGGCGTCATCCAGTTGTCCGGCGGCCTGCTGCTCACCGAGTTCGCGCAGACGCTGGCGGTAGACGGCAAGCACGGCGCGGCGCTCGCTCGGACCGGCACCACGCGCCGCGAGCAGCGGCCACAGGAGGCAGAGGACGACGACGAGGCCGACCAGGGCGGCCCCGATGTGGAAGGAGGACATGGGCGTTCAGTTCTCTTCGGCGAGGGCGCGCTTGACGGCGGCGCGCGCGCTGGCATCGAGCGGGGTGGGCGGGGTGACCGTATGAGACCGGTGGGTGAGCCCGCTGACGAGCCAGCCAGCGCCGAGCAGCAGGAGCAGCGGCGGGCCGGCCCACAGCAGCACGGTGTGGGCATCCAGCGGTGGGTCGTAGAGCACAAAGGCACCGTAGCGCTCGGAGAGAAAGGCCAGGATCGCCGCGTCCGCCTGCCCGGATTCCAGCATGCCACGCACTTCGCGGCGCAGATCCGTGGCCAGCGGCGCGTGCGAGTCGGCCAGGGATTCGTTCTGGCAGACCAGGCAGCGCAGCTTGGCGATGAGACCGCGATAACGGGCCTCGAGTGCCGCATCCGCGAAGGGGGCGAAGTCGTCGATCTTGGCCGCGGACTGCACCGGCGGTGTCGGCGCGGCGGCTGGGGCATCCGCGGCCATCACCGTGTACGGCAGCATGGCCGCCCAGAGGAGGCAACCGAGGGCGCGTCGGGCCCGCCCTCGCCGCAGGGAGTCGATGGGCGGCCTGGTCTTCACCTTGGTCCCTCGGGTCGCGTCAGCCCTCCGGGCGGCGTCAGTCCCTCGGGCGGCACCGCCGTGCGGGGAGCCGCCGACACGCCGATGAGGGTCAGGGCAGGCTCGAGACTCGCATCGGTCAGCGGACCGACGTGCTTGTGGCGCACGATCCCCTCGGCATCCAGGAAGAAGGTTTCGGGCACGCCGTAGACGCCCCAGTCGATGCCGGCGCGGCCGTCGGCATCCACCGCCACCAGCGTGTAGGGGTCGCCGTGGCGTGCGAGCCAGGCGCGCGCATCCTCCGGGGCGTCCTTGTAACCGAGGCCGACGAGGCGCACGCGCTCGCTCGCAGCCAGCGCCATCAGCACCGTGTGCTCCTGGCGACAGGCCACGCACCAGGAGGCCCAGACGTTCACCACGGTGGGTGCGCCCCGGAACTCCGCTGTGGTGAAGCGCGCCGCAGGGTCGGCCAGGGTGGGCAGATCGAGGGCCGGTGCCGGGCGACCGATGAAGGGCGAGGGCAGCAGCCGTGGGTCGCGACCCAGACCGACGTAGAGCAGACCGACCAGTACCACGAAGGCCGTGAGCGGCCAGGAGTGACGCAGGGTCGCACGGCGCGGCGCTGGTGGCGTCGACGAAGGCGTTGGTGGTGGTGAAGCCAGGCCCACAGGGGTCGGGTCGCTCATCGCTGAGCTGAGCAGCGCGGTGACTGCCGGTGCGACGGGCAGCGCATCAGGCCGGCCTCGCCCCGGCCGCCAGGGTCGCGCCGTCGGTTGCCCGCACGCGCAGGCGGTAGCGCCGATCACTGGCCGCGAGGATGCCACCCAGCGCCATGAACAGGCCCCCGAACCAGATCCAGCGCTGGAAGGGCTTCACCTGGACGCGCATCGTCCAGGCGGATTCCCCGCGTGGTTCCCCGAGCGAGGCAAGCAGATCCCGGGTGATTCCGGCGGCGATCCCGGCCTCGGTCATGGCTGCGCCGCCAGCCCGATAGACGCGCTTCTCCGGGTGGAGCGTGAGACTGGCCGCTGCAGCCGCCGGCTCCGCTCCGCTCGCCCCGCCCCTGACCGGCTCGACCAGCACACTGCCGCGAACCCCGCTGTAGTTCGGCCCGTCGATATCACGCACCGACTGCAGCGTGAAACGATAGCCTCCGAGTTCGGTGGACTCGCCGATGGCCAGGCGGATGTCGCGTTCCACGCCCCACTGGCTGACGGCGGTGACGCCGATGATGCAGACGGCGAAACCCACATGCGCCAGCAGCATGCCGACGAAGCCGACCGGCAACCGGGAGAGCGCCGTGCTGCTGCTCCGCGCGTGCCGCAGCCGGTCGCGCACCGTGAGGGCGGTATGGCCGAGGATCCAGAAGGCGGCGCTGAAACCGGCGGTCGTGGCCACCAGATGCACGCCGCCGGCCAGCGCGGCGAGCGTCCCGGCCAACACCGACAGCGGCAAAGACCAGCGCATGAGTCGGCCGACTTGCCGAGCCTCCTGCCCCTTCCAGCGCACCCGCGGGCCAATGCCAAGCGCGAGGGCGAGCAGGAGCATGAGGGGGGCGAAGACGGCGTTGAAGTACGGCGGACCGACCGAGATCTTGCCGAGCCCGAAGGCATCCATGGCCAGTGGGTAAAGCGTACCCAGCAGCACGGCTGCGGCCGAAACCACGAGCACGACATTGTTGGCGAGCAGGAAGCTCTCGCGCGAGATCGGGGCAAAGCTGCCGCGGTCGACCAGCAGCGGCGCGCGCACGCTGTAGAGCACGAGCGAGGCCCCCACCGCGAGCGCCAGCACGCCGAGGATGAACACACCGCGCGTAGGGTCGGCGGCGAAGGCGTGCACCGAGGTCAGCACACCGGAGCGCACCAGGAAGGTGCCGAGCAAGGACAGCGCGAAACCGCAGATCGCGAGCAGTACGGTCCAGCGCTTGAAGCTGTCCCGCTGCTCGGTGACGGCAAGCGAATGCACCAGCGCGGTGGCGATGAGCCAGGGCATGAAGCTTGCGTTCTCCACCGGATCCCAGAACCACCAGCCGCCCCAGCCAAGCTCGTAGTAGGCCCACCAGCTCCCGAGCGTGATGCCCAGGGTAAGGAACACCCAGGCAGCGAGCGTCCAGGGGCGTGTCCAGCGGGCCCAGGCGGCGTCCAGACGACCACCCAGCAGGGCAGCGATGGCAAAGGCGAAGGCCACGCTCATGCCTACGTAGCCCATGTAGAGCATGGGTGGATGGACGATGAGCCCCGGATCCTGCAGCAGGGGATTGAGGTCGCGACCCTCCACGGGTGCCGGGAAGTGGCGCAGAAAGGGATTGGACGTGAACAGAATGAAGGCGAGAAAGCCGGCATTCACCAGGCTCATCACGCCGAGCACCCGGGCAGCGAATACTTCCGGCAGGTGCCGCGAACGCAGGGCCACGGCCACCATCCAGCCGGTGAGTGCGAGGGACCACAACAGCAGGGAGCCCTCGTGGGCGCCCCAGACGGCGCTCAGGCGGTAGATGAGCGGCAGTTGGGTGTTCGAGTTGTTCGCCACGTACAGCACGGAGAAATCGTTGGCGACGAAGGCCGCCGACAGGGCAGCCCAGGCGATGACGAGCAGCGCGCACTGGCCGTGGCTGGTGGGGCGGGCGACCCGCAGCCAGGCCATCCGGCCGGTAGCGGCACCGGCGAGGCTCAAGGTCGCGCCGACCAGTGCCAGCATCAGGGCCGCGGCCAGGGCGAGGGTGCCGACCTCGGGTGTCAGCGGATCGTAGAGCAACCAGGCGGGGCCGCTCAGGTGCGAAGTGGCGTCGTTCATGCGGCGGCCATGGGGCCCGGGGAGGGTGCGTACAGGTGGCGGTCGAACGCGCGGGCAAGTGACTGCGCGCTCATGGCTGCGTGCTCGCGGGGCGGGCGTCCGCTGGATTTGCGTTCATGTGTACCGGTGCCAGCGGCCCCTCGCCCTTCATGGCCAGGGTCGCCGCCACTTCGGGGGGCATGTAGTTCTCGTCGTGCTTGGCCAGCACCTCGGTGGCCTGCAACACGCCGTTCGCATCGATGCGGCCCTGGGCGATGATGCCCTGACCCTCGCGGAAGAGATCGGGCAGGATGCCCTGATAGCTGACCGACACCACCCGCGCCATGTCCGTGACCTGAAAGCGCACGGCGAGGCTGTCCGGGTTGCGTTCGATGCTGCCGGAGACCACCAGCCCACCGACGCGCACGTTGCGGTCGGCGGGTACTTCGCCTGCGGCCACCTGGCTCGGGGTGTAGAAGAAGAGCAGGTTCTCCGAGACGGCACTGAGCAGGACGGCAGCGGCAGTCGCCACACCGGCAAGCACGGCAAAGGCACCGAGGAGGCGTCGCTGGCGTGGGGTCATTGGTACTTCCGCTGCAGTTTCTGGTGTAGACGCCGGCCGCGCCGCCAGCTCGCCAGGGCGAGCGCGGCCAGCACCACAAAGGCGATGCCATAAGCCGACCACACGTAGACACCGTAACCGCCCATGTCGAGGAAGGCGTTCATGCGCCGGCGGTCAGGTCGCGGGGGGCGATGGGCGGGCCGGGTCGTGCCGGGCTGTCGGGTCCCCCGGGTACTGCACCCGTGCGCATGAGTTCGGCCACCCAGGGGTGGTTGGCCTCGCGTTCCAGCCAGATGTCGCGTGCACGCATGAGCGATACGGTGGCGGCATAGGTGAACAGCGCGAAGTACATCCAGAGGAGCGGTGCCAGCATGCTGAGGTGCATGGCCGGGCGATCCAGGCGCGTGATCGTCGGCCCCTGGTGCAGGGTGTTCCACCATTCCACCGAGAAATGCACGATGGGGATGTCCACCACCCCGATGAGCGCGAGCACGCCGCAGGCCTTCGCTGCCGCGCGGCGATCCTCGATGGCTTGAGACAGCGCCATCCAGCCGAGGTAGAGGAAGAGCAGCACCAGTTCGGAGGTGAGCCGGGCATCCCACACCCAGTAGGTGCCCCACATCGGCCGGCCCCAGAGCGAGCCGGTGACCAGGGCCAGCAGGGTGAAGGCCGCACCCACGGGGGCGATGGCCTCGGCCATCACTTCGGCGAGCTTCACCCGCCAGACCAGCACCACGAAGCCGAGACCGGCGAGCATCGTGTAGCCCATCAGTGACAACCACGCGGACGGCACGTGCAGAAAGATGATGCGGTAGCTCTCGCCCTGCTGGTAGTCGGTGGGGGCGACGACCAGCGCCCACGGCAAGCCAATGACCAGCATGAGCAGTGTCACGGCCCAGAGCGCCCCGATCCAACGACTGACAAACCGGTTGAATCCCTTGGGCGAAAGGATTGCGTGCATCAGGTGCATCAATGGTTCTGGAGCTCCGCGAGCCCATCCGGGCACCGACTGACGACTGCCGCCGACCGCGGGCGGTCGGGGCTACCCGTGAAGGCGCCGGAGATTAGCAGATCATGCCTTCGGTACGCGTCCCGAAATGGGACGCGCCCTGACCTCGACCACTCGGCCTGTGTGGAGTTGCAGGGGCTGCGAGGGGGTGGTGATGATCGGGATGCGCTGGTAGTGGCCGAGGTCGAGCAGATCGCGGTCACCGGAGACGATCAGCGCCGCGTCCGCGGTCAGCGCACAGGCGAGCACCTGATCGTCGTCGGGGTCGTGCTCAACCACGCGCGGCACGTGCGGTGGTAGGACGACCTGAGCCAACGCTCGATAGTCGCCGGTCAATTGCGCCGGCGTGCTGTCGACGCGGCGCAACGCCTCGGCGAACTTTGGGCGCTCGAGAATTTCCTCCAACTCGGCCAGCAAGGCCGGGCTGGTGTAGAGGGTGACCCGCAGCTGACGCGCCAGGCTCAACAAGGCCTCGGGCGTCCCGCCCCAGAGCAAAGCCGAGGCGATCAGATTCGTGTCAACGACGATCCGCATGTCGGGTGCGGCGCTCGACCCGAGCGGCTTCGATCTCGGCCAGGACTTCCTCTTCGCTCAGGCGTGGCTCAGTGTGGCGCAGGCGGGCCATCGTGGCGAACAGGCGTTCGATGCGCTGCTCGCGCATGGCGTCGCGCAGCAGGGCTTCGATCACCTGCGGTTGCAGCAGGCCGGCCCTGCTGGCCTCTTCGGCCAGCCGATTGGGCAAGG
>DBNU01000068.1 GCA_002299125.1 Proteobacteria bacterium UBA664 | reverse complement strand
GTGGTCGGCCAGCAGGGCATGACGCCCAGCACCATGGCCGAGAACCTGGGGGTGGCGCAGAACACCTTGTCGTTTCATCTGAAGGAGCTGACCCATGCCGGCCTGGTCACGCGGGAGCGCGCCAGCCGCAACATCATCTACCGCGCGAACTATCCGCAGATGAACGCGCTGTTGCGCTACTTGACCGAGAACTGTTGCCGTGGCACCGACTGCGACATCGACTCGGCCGCCTACTGCTGAGGCAATGAACCCGATGAGCACCAACGTCCTGATCCTATGCACCCACAACTCCGCCCGCAGCGTGCTTAGCGAGGGCATGCTGAATCACTTGGCGGCCCGGCTCGGCAAGGATGTGAAAGCATTCAGCGCCGGCAGCGCGCCCAGCGGCCGCATCAATCCCTTCGCGCTGGAAGCGCTGCGGGCCGCCGGCATCGACATCAGTGCCTTCCGCAGCAAGAGCTGGGACGCCTTCACCGAGGCCGACGCGCCGCCACTGGACATCGTCATCACCGTCTGCGATGACGCGGCGGCCGAGCAATGCCCGGTGTTCTTCGGCCCCCAAGGGCAGCAACCGGTCAAGGTGCACTGGGGCTACCTCGACCCATCCACCGCCGAGGGCGGAGACGAGGGCAAGCGGCGCGCGTTTGAGTTGACGCGCCAGGCCATCGGCTACCGCATGCTGCAGCTGCTGATGCTGCCGCTGGCCACCATGGACCGTGGCCAGCTTGCCGAGGCCCTGAACCAGATCGGCCACAGCTGATGGGCCTGGCCCGAAAACTCCTGGCCGAGGCCTTGGGAACGGCCCTGCTGCTGTGCGTTGTGATCGGCTCGGGAGTGATGGCTGAGCGGCTGGCGGGCGGCAATGTCGCCATCGCCTTGCTGGCCAACACGGGGGCCACAGTCGGCGGGCTCTACGTCCTGATTGAGGTCTTTGGCCCGCTCAGCGGGGCGCACTTCAACCCCGCGGTCAGCGCGGTGATGGCTTGGCGAGGTGAGCTGGATCGGGGCGCATTGCTGCCTTATGTAGCCGCACAACTGCTCGGGGCCGTGGTGGGCGCCTGGTTGGCGCATGCGATGTTCGAGCTGCCCATCTTGCAACTATCGACCCACCTGCGCAGCGGCAGCGGGCAGTGGCTTGCCGAGGCCATCGCCACTTTCGGGTTGCTGCTGGTGATCCTGCTTGCGCCATCGGGTCGAGCCAGCTCAGTGGTGGCGGCCTACATCGGTGCAGCCTACTGGTTCACGTCGTCCACATCCTTTGCTAATCCAGCCGCCGCCTTTGGCCGGATGTTCAGCGACAGCTTCGCGGGCATCGCGCCAGCCAGCGTGCCGGGGTTCGTGGCTGCGGAGATGCTGGGCGCTGCGATTGCGGTGGCTGCAGTCAGGCACCTGAAGCCAGCTTGAAGGGCTATTGGTGCTTCCAGACCTTGCATGCCGAGATCACCAGGATCACGCTCAGCATGGGCAGCAGCACGGCCGAAGGCACCAGCCCAAGCAGCGCCCCGCCGATGCCGGCGCCGACCAGCGAGCCTGCGGCCATGACGAGAACGAAGCGTCTGTTCCGCCCCAGCACTTCAAAACTGCGGTCCCTGCTGTAGCGCGTGAAGCCGACGATCATGGTCGGCAGACTCACTGCCAGCGAAAGGCTGCCGGCGAGCTTGATCTCAGCACCGAAGAGCAGGACCAGCGTCGGGATCAGCAACTCTCCGCCGGCCACGCCCATCAGCGAGGCCACGACGCCGATGCCGAAGCCGGCAAGCAGGCCGGCGACCCACTGGGCAGGTCCGACCAGTAGCGGGTCGCCATGTCCAGGCAGCCAATGCTCCGCGACCAGCGCCGCGGCAATCACCAGCAGCAGCGCAGCGATGACCCTGTAGAGCGTTTGGTGCTGCATCCGCGTCGCCCAGCCGGCACCGAGCCAGGCACCGGTCAGGCTACCGGCCAGCAGATTGAGCACGACCGGCGCATGCGCAAGCACCTGGTCCAGGGGAACCACCTTGGTACGGAACACCAGCGCCGCGGCGACCACGACCAAGCTCATGGCCTTGTTGAGGATCACCGCATGCAGCGCGGCGAAGCCGAACAGACCGATCAATACCGGCAGTCGGAACTCGGCACCGCCCAGACCAATCAGGCCTCCCAACGTGCCGATGGCCGCGCCGGCGACGAGGGCCTGCACCATCTTTTCATTCATCCCGGACTCCCTGGCGTCGCCATCGACACCACTACGGTGAGCGTTACCAGCTTCTTTTCCGGCTTTATCCCGGCTTACCCCCGAGTGTCCTTCTCGGAGGCGGGCATGATGGAGTGCGCGGCACGCTGACCAGGTCTCTCCCGAAGAAAGAGGGAACACCTGTCGTGACCCGGGTCCACTGCGCCAACCCTTGCGAGGAGACACACCCATGCAATCCAGCCCCTGCCTGCCGCCGGCTGAACTCTTCATCGCCGGTGACTTCCGGCCCGCCCGGGCAGGAGATCGTTTCGCGGTCCACAACCCAGCCGATGGCGCGCTCATCGCCGCAGTGGCCGACGCCAGCGAGGTGGATGCAGCGGAGGCCGTCGCAGCGGCAGCCGCCGCGTTTTCCGACTGGCGAACCCGAAGCGGACGCGAGCGGGGTCGGTGCTTGCGCGACTGGCACGCGGCCATCCTCCGGGAGGCCGAGAGGCTGGCCCGCATCATCACCTGGGAACAGGGCAAGCCGCTCGCTGAGGCCCGTGCGGAAGTGGCCTATGCCGCCGATTTCCTCGACTGGTACGCGGAGGAGGCCCGGCGCGCGGTCGGCGAGATCATCCCGTCGCCGCACCCCGGACGGCGACTGCTGGCCCAGCCGGTACCGGTGGGTCTGGTGCTGGCCATCACGCCCTGGAACTTCCCGCTGGCGATGCTGGCGCGCAAGGCCGCCGCCGCCCTCGCCGCCGGTTGCACCCTGATTGCCAAACCCGCTGAGCAGACGCCGCTCACCGCCCTCGCCTTCGCCGAGATCGCCATGCAGGCTGGGCTCCCGGCCGGCTGCCTGAACGTGCTCCCTACCTCCACACCCGCCCCCCTGACCCGCGCCGTGCTGGCCGATCCACGGGTGCGCAAGCTGACCTTCACCGGCTCTACCGCCACCGGGCAGGAGCTCATGCGGGCCTGTGCGGCTGACCTCAAGCGCATTGCGCTTGAACTCGGCGGCTGTGCGCCCCTGCTGGTTTTCGCCGATGCAGACATCGAACGCGCCGTTCAGGCGACAGTGGCCTCACGCTTCCGCAATGCCGGCCAGACCTGCATCAGCGTCAACCGGGTGCTGGTCGAGGCCGCCCTGCACACGGACTTCCTGGAGCACTTGGTGCGACGGGTCGAGGCCCTGCGCCTGGGGCCAGGTGATGCAGCGGATGTGGACCTCGGGCCGCTCATCGATGACGCTGCGATCACCAGCCTCGAGGCCTGGGTGAACGCGGCCCAGGCGAGCGGTGCCCGGCTGCTCACGGGCGGCGGTCGCCATCCGGCCGGTCCGCGCTTCTTCAAGCCGACGGTGCTTGCGGTACCGGAGGCCGGCTGCGCCGGGCTCGGCCAGGAGATCTTCGGGCCGCTGCTCACGGTGCAGCACTTCACCGATGAGGCCGCAGCGATCACCGCGGCCAATGCCACACCAATGGGGCTCGCGGCCTATCTGCAGGGTGGCGACACCGGTCGGCTGTGGCGCGTGGCCGAGCAGCTCGAGGCCGGCATGGTGGGCGTGAACGAGGTCGCGCTCGGCAGCGAGGTCATGCCGTTCGGCGGTGTGAAGCAATCAGGCTTCGGTCGCGAGGGCTGGCGCGACGGGATGCGGGAGTTCCTCGACATGCGCTGCATCGCTTTTGGTGCGGAGCCGGACCCCGTTTGAGGGGCACCCCTGCTTCGCCGGGAGAAACCGGCAACCACAGGGGGCGCACTACTTCAGAGCGTGAAGGCCTCGGTGAAGGTCTGGTTTTCGGAATCCACCACCTCGGCGGTCACCTCCGCACCCGGCTTCGTAGCGAGGTAGAAGCGGAAGGAGGGATCGGCGCTGATGGAGATCCCGGTCTCGGCCGTCATCACGGGTGTACCGTTGAGCGAGATCCTGAGCGACTTCACGTAGTGCGGCGGAGTGATGGTGTGCGTTTTCTGGTCCATCTGCATGCCGGTGATATTCGGGTGACTGACGGCGAACTGCGTGAGCAGCGGGCCGTCGGCGGGCTGATCGACCGTGCGCAGGCGCATCTTGCCCATGCGCGCCATGGCCGCCTTGAGATCTGCGCCAAGCGGCGCGGAGCAGCCACCCGATGCCTTCACAAAGCGCGTGACCATGTGGTGCTCACCGGTATTGAGCACCGCGATGGCTCGGACATGCGTGTACTCGTTGATGCGGATCCGGAGGTGCAGATCCGCCCTTCCGAGTTCCGGGGTCAGATGGAAGACGCCCGCCAGGGGATCGGGGTTCTTGTCGGCAAAGAGGTACAGGGTGCGGATGTAGCGCTCGGCGGTCTGCGGGAACTTCGCCGTGATGGTGACCGGCGTGAGCGCCGCGTCCTCGGCCCGATAGGGCGTATTCATGTCGATGACGGTGGTGTCCTCGACGATGGGTGTGTCTTTGAAATAGGCGGGCCGGAGCAGGGACTGCCAGGCATCGACTGGAGACTGCCCGCCCGCAGGCAAGGGCAGGTCTTCGGCGGCGACCGGCTGCGTCAGGAAGCCACAGGCCAGGATGATCAGAAAACGGGGGATGTTCATGCGCGTGACCTCCGGTGGGCTCGAGTGGTGACGCCGGGGGGCCCTCCTGACCTGCTCCGGTGTCGCGACGGTCTCTCAGACTAGACTATCCCACCGACCTCGCCATCACCACGCCCGTGCCCATTCCGGCCGATTCAACCGAACCAGAGGTGGCCCTTTTGCCCCACCCCTGGCCCGGCGTGTCAGCCTCGGTTCACGGACCTCAGGTTTCGGATTTCACCTCGGCCTTGCGCCGCCCGACGACCCCAAGACCCGCCAGTGCGGAACCCAGCAGGGCGAGCGCAGGCGGGATGGGCACCGGCGCGATGTCGACCGCGACCTGCGCGAGGCTCTGGTGCGGAACCGTCGTGGCGAAGCTGAACAGGTAGGTGTCGGCGGCACTCGGCAGACCCGTCTGGGGCAGATCCCAGATGAAGCGCAATTGCTCGAGCAGCACCGGTCCGAAGCTCGACGGGTAATCCGGGCGGGTATAGGTCACTGATCGATGGTTCGGTGCGAATCCGTTCAGGGTCACCGCGCCATCAAGCGCATTGCCCCAGGTCTCGATCTGGAGCACTGCGCGCGTGGCCGGCGCCGCGCCGACCGCCCCGGTCAGCGAAGCGGTATACCGTTGCGGCTGGGTGAAGCTGTAGAGATTTCCGGATCCGGCCTGGAAGGTCCCCATACTCCAGCCGAGGAAGGGGCTGCTCGCACCAAAGGAGCCGACATCAGGGGCGGCCGTGCGGTCGTTGGTGGCGCCGTGGGAGGCATCGCGGAAGTTGTCCCATTCGGCCCAGAGGGTGCCGACGCTGCCGCGGGTCCAACCGCCCCAAGTGGCTTCATGCGGCCGGTCGAAACCAAAGCCGGGGGCGTACGGGTCGGGGCCGTGGGTGAAATCCGCCCAGGCGGACGCCGTGGGCAACAGGATGGTGATGGCCAGGGCCAGTTTGTGTGAGTTGCGTACGTTGTGTGCGTTCATGCAGCGTTTCCTCGCGCAAGTTTGCGTTCAGGGAGAAAGGTCCAGGACCCGGCCTCTCCACCTCGGAGATGGAACGCGGGTAGACAAGCCTCGACAGGCACCCATCGGCCCCATGCCGTCAGGGCCGCCGGCCAGCGGGTGTCGTGGCCAGCGGATGGGTTGCAGCGGAACGGACCGCGCCCCGCTTACGGGGCCGCTCGACGTCGATCGGGCGACGCGGGGTCCTTCGGGGCCCTCGCCTGGGGGGCCACCCGAATGATTCCGGTTGCGTACGATAACGATTCGCATTTGCAAGTCAAGCGGAGAAGTTGCAGGCGGGGGCCGCGCCAACATGAAGTACCGCCATGAAACAGCGCCCGCGACGCATTGCCGGACGCAGCGGTCCTAGCTTAAAATACACACATATAGGTACACACATAGGGCGTGCTATGGATACCCTCATCACCCGAGTTTTCATGAACGGCAACAGCCAGGCGGTGCGCATTCCCGCCGAATTCCGGCTCGACACTGACCGCGTGCGCATCTCCCGTAACGAACAGGGAGATCTGGTGCTCCACCCCTTGCGAGCCGAACGTGGCGCTGCGCTGTTGGCGGCCCTGCACGCCCTGCACGAGGTGGACGAAATCTTCATTGCCGCGCTTGAGGCCGAGCACGAAGCCCCCCTGCCCATGCAGGAGCGGGACGGGCTGTGACCTACCTGCTCGACACCAACATTCTGATCTACTTGATCAAGAACCAGCCGCCGACGGTTGCACCGCGCGTCGATGCCCTGTCCGAGGACGACCATCTGTGCATGTCGTTCGTCACTTGGGCCGAACTGCTCAAAGGTGCCGAGCGCAGCGCCCGCAAGGCCGAAGTCCTGCACCGCCTGGACACGCTCACTCGGCAAGTGCCGGTGATCTACCCCACCGGTCCGGCCATCTGTCGCCATTACGCCGAGCAGTCCACACGCTTGAAGGACACCGGTACTCCCATCGGCGCCAACGACTTGTGGATCGCATGCCACGCGCTCGCGGAAAAGGCCACGCTGGTCAGTCACAACACCCGGGAGTTCGAGCGGATCTCCGGTTTGCGGGTGGAGGACTGGGTGGAACCGAACAGGTCTTGAGGCCGGAAGCATCCGTCAGTTCGCTTCGAGGATGAGCGGCAGCCGGAAGGCCGCGCGGATCTTTCGCGGATGGCAACCAGCTCCCACAGGGCGACTCGATTGACCGCATTGGTGTGATGGCCCCCTGTGCCCAGTCCTGCCAAGCCCATCCCGGTAGGC
>DBNU01000019.1 GCA_002299125.1 Proteobacteria bacterium UBA664 | reverse complement strand
TCCCACTTGTACTCGCCGGTGATGGCGTTGTAGGCCTTGACCTGGCCGGAGCCGAGGCCCGCTTCCTTGTCGCCCTTCGGCCCCGGGTAGGACCACACATTGGCGCCCACGAAGAACTGGCCGGCACGGTAGGGAAGCATGAAGGGCTCCCAGTCCATGCACAGATGGTTGATGCCGATGAAGAAGTTCTCGCGGGTCGGGTCGTAGGCCATCACACCCTGGTTGTGGAAGCCCATGGCCGAGGGGCAGGCGCCCTTCGTCCGGTGACCCATGAACGTGGAGTACTCCGGATTGCGGATCGGAATACCGGTCTTCAGGTCCACCTTGCGCCAGACGTTGACGGTGTCGTCGAGGAAGTCGGCGGAGATGAG
Organism: Proteobacteria bacterium UBA664; assembly: GCA_002299125.1. Classification (GTDB taxonomy): domain Bacteria; phylum Pseudomonadota; class Gammaproteobacteria; order UBA7966; family UBA7966; genus UBA7966. Next base: position 3,716 of record DBNU01000019.1, on the reverse strand, counting down.
TTCGCCATTCTCACGATCCAGCGTGTAGACCACGCCGTTGCGGTCCGGGTGGGTGAGCAGCTTGCGCGGCTTGCCCTGCTTGTCCTTCTGCTCGGACAGCACCATGACGTTCACGCCGGCGAAGTCCCACTCGTCGTGGGGGGTCTTCTGGTAGCCGAAGTGGGCCTCACCGGTGTCGATGTCACGACCCCAGATGGTCATGGTCCACTTGTTGTCACCGGGACGCATGGTTTCGTTCCACGGGGCCGGGTTGCCGGAGCCGTAGTAGAACATGTTGGTGCCCGGGTCGAAGGCATACCAACCCCAGTTGGTGCCGCCGCCGATCTTCCAGGCGTCACCTTCCCAGGTGGCAAGGCCGAGGCCCTTCTGGCCGTAATGCGGAACCTTCGAGTTGAAGTCAGCCGCGAGCTTCATCTCCTCGTCAGGGCCCGTGGCGTAGGCACGCCACACCATTTCACCGGAGCGGATGTTGAAGGCGGTGACGACACCGCGGACACCCAGCTCGGCGCCGGAGGAACCGATGACGGCGTAATCCTTCGCCACCAGCGGGGCCTGCGTCAGCGTCTGGCCGACGGAGATGTCCATTACTTCGACCTTCCAGAACTCCTCACCCGTCTTGGCATTCAGCGCGACGAGATGCCCGTCGAGCTGCGTCTTGATGATGAGGGACGGGGTCTGGTTGTCGCCGGGCCAGTAGGCCATGCCACGGTTGACGAGGTCACAACAGGCGACCGCACGCGCGGCCGGATCCTGCTTCGGCTTGTGCTCCCAGAGGATGTTCACCGGGTCGTCGAGATCGACGGCGAAGGTGTTGTTGGGGAAGGCACCATGGATGAACATCACACCATCGATCACCAGGGGTGCTCCCTCGTGGCCGTGGAGCACACCGGTGGAGAAGGACCAGGCGGGACGCAGGTCCTTGACGGTGGTGCGGTTGACGTCCTTGATGGGGCTGTACTGGCTGCAGTCGTAATCCTTGCAGGGCTTGACCCAGTTCTCATCCGACTTCGAGAGCTCGGCGATCTTGTCGTTCGCTTGCGCGGCGAAGGGCAGCGCGAGGCTGGCCAACACCACCGCGAGTGTCTTCTTCCGGCCCGGTACGGTATTTCCAGACGTGTGCTTCACAATGACCTCCACTCCATTCAGGCTGGGTTCTGGTCACGCGGCCCGACCCTTCCGGGAAGTGTCGCGTGCGTCAGTCGCGCGGCCGGCCCCTTCTGCTCGCGCGAGCCCGATGAACCTAGTCCTGCCGCCCTCGCCTGTTGAGAGGAATATTCACCCTTTGAGCTTGGGAGATCGGCCTCATCTGCATCCTGGGGGTATCCCGCAACGCAGCATCGGATGCCATCTCGGCTGTGTGATCTGCGTTCAGGCCCGAAGCGGACCCACGCGATTGCTGGCCAGAGCGAGGATAGTCGCTGCGGTGCACTGCACCATGTATGCCGCAGGTTACGGTGGCTGCGGGCAGGGGTATTGGGCTGAATCGAGCGGGGACCGGCGGCGATCCGTGAGACTCCCGGCCGGCTTTGGACCCCGGTTCCCTCGCTGCGGAGCCGTCGGATCAAGCGCCTCTGCGGCGGGGTGACCGCGCGTCTGCGGGTCTCACTCATCCATCAATCGGGGGCCAAGCGCGACCGGCTGGTCCGGCCCCACCGAAAAGGCGACGCGGATGCGCTCCGCGTCGCCTGACACGACTTACTTCGCAGTCGGCATGCGCATGTGGTTCATGAGATGGTTCACCTGACCCGAGGTAAGCACCACCTCGGTGGCCCCGAAGCGCTGCATGCTGCTGCCGATGCGCACGATGGCCTCGTAGTACCAGTGCTCGATACCGTCCTTCCCCTGCACGACCCGCTGCGGCTCACCCAGAGCCGCCTTGACGTCGTCCGCAGTCTTGCCAACCACCAGCTTGAGCACCTCGGCTTCGCTGAAGCCCTCCGGGCCGACAGCGGCCGTCGCAATCTGTGGTGTGGTGAGGGACAGCAGGGCTGCAAGCATCACACCGGAGAACCGGCGCAATTTGTTGTTCATGGGCCTCGGGCCTCCATTTCTAGGTTGGAATTTCAGGGACTGCGTGGATGGAGAGGCGAATGGGGCATGCCGCCCATACCAGGGACTGCTCCCGGCTTCGCGCAGACGCGGGGTAGAAGTTCGAGTGCCGCGGCAGCGGTCTGCGATCCGCTGCCATGTTCGGCGGCAAAGCGAGCCTGCACGATGTAGGCCTCTCGCTCCAGACTCATGCGTTCCTCGCAACTCAGGTCTGTCCGGTCCATCTTCCCCGCTCGCCGCTGCAGGAAGTGGACGAATTCATGGACCAGCAGCCCTTGCGCCTCGGTGTCGTGCTCGAGATTCAAGCGTTCGTCCACGAGGATGCGATCTTCATCGGGCAGCAGCATGGCCAACGCAGCACAGGGCGCCCCCTTGCACACCCGCTGATGCAGCTCTGCGGGAGGGATGGGTGTCACCTCGGGGACAATGCCTGGCGGTGGATATCCCGAGAGTGTCACTGCCCAGGAAAGTAGGATGTCGAACAGCGTGCGCATGCCTCGTGCTCCGTGCGGGTTGGGGCCGGTCCCGCGCGGGTGGAGCCGAGGCAGCGCAAACGGTTCCCCTCATCCGGCACACAACGGCACTGCATCGGCAACTCGTGGTCTTGATCCAGCGGCCGATGGTGATCCGAGCGGTGACGCTCAACTGGGGAGCTCGACCCGGCCGATCTCCACACTTGCGCCCGCTGCGGACCCTGATTACTGATGCCATCGAGGCGGCATCATCCTTCGGCGGTCGGCGCCGAAGGCTCCATGGTCTGTGGTGTCGCGCCAGCAGGGGGCTGATCCTTGGCGAGTTGCTCCAAGGCCTCCTCATGCGATGCCCCGCCAGCCCTGAGCGTCACATAGAAGCTCACGATCTCGCCAAAGGAGGGGGCAGAAACCCCTTGCGTTCGGCCGGCGAAACCACGCAGGAGGACGTGCATGTCCTCCTGCACTCCAACCTCGCCGAGCATGGTCTGCAATTGCACGGTCCGGTTGGCGAGCATTCTCGGGTCTTCGATGTAGCGCTCGTTCAGGCGAGCGATGAGGTCAAAGCGTTCTGCGCGCCGCTCGGCGGTTCCCGCTTCCGGGGACGCGTCGAAGGTCTCGAGCCAGGCCAGGGGGTCTCGCGTGTCTATGGCAGATAACCAGAGATTGCCCTCCTCGTCGGAAAAATCCAGCTTCGGGATCTCGGCGTAAACCGCCTGGGGTCTGGCCTCGACCGGTTCCGCTCGTGCGACTGGTCCGTCCGCATCGGTCGGCGGCGCATCGACCCCGCACCCCGCGAGGCAGGCAACGGCCAGCACGACTGCCACACCGGCTGTCAGTCCGGAGGAAGTGTGCGTTTCAGGGCACGGCAGGGCACGTGCCTGCCCAACTGGCGGGCACCCTGTCGGGGAAATCGCGACGTCAAAGCCCCGATGCTTTCCCAAGAGAGTGTCGTCGATGGCGGCGTAACATCCCGCCCTCACTGCGCACCTTTGCGTGTTCACGTTCTGCTCCATGGGAGTTCACCCGGGCCATGTCAAGGGAAGTGTCGGTATTCATCATCGATGACCACGCCATGATCCGGCGTGGTTGCCGTCAGGCACTCGAGGCTGCCGGATTCACTATTCTGGGCGAGGCCGAGAGCGCCGAACTGGGTCTGCGGCAATTGCCGGAGCTCGGAGCCGACGTGCTGGTGCT
>DBNU01000014.1:16676-26451 GCA_002299125.1 Proteobacteria bacterium UBA664 | reverse complement strand
ACGGTCAGGTGCTTGCGGCAGGGGACCCCAATCTCCATGCCGAGGTGCTGGTGTTCCTGCGCCACTGCCTCGGCTGAACCGGCCCGACGCGGAACCCTCGATTCGATGAACAACGTCAGTAACCCCAAGGCCGAACACCACGCGAAACCCCTGCCGGCGCTGGTGCTGGGCTCACTGGGCGTGGTCTTCGGCGACATCGGCACCAGCCCCCTTTACGCCCTGCGCGAGTGCTTCCTCGGCAACAAGGGCATCGCACCCGACCCCGCCAACGTGCTCGGTGTGCTATCGCTCATTCTGTGGACACTCATCATCGTAGTGTCCATCGAGTACGTCGTGTTCATTCTGCGCGCAGACAACCGCGGTGAAGGTGGCATCCTGGCGCTGATGTCGCTGGTCATCCGCCGCAACCGCGATCGCCAAGTACAGCGTTCGATCTTCATGGTGGTCGGGCTTTTCGGGGCCGCCCTCCTGTGCGCCGATGCCATGATCACCCCGGCCATTTCGGTGCTTTCGGCAACCGAGGGGTTGGAGAAGGCGTCGCATGCCTTCGCGGGTTGGGGCCTGCCGATCACCTGCGTCATCCTGGTCACGCTCTACCTCGTGCAATACCTGGGCACGGATCGTATCGGTGTGGTGTTCGGACCCGTGATGTTGCTGTGGTTCGGTACGCTCGGCGTGCTCGGGATCGCCTCGGTCGCCAAGACCCCCGAGGTGCTGTGGGCCATCGACCCGCTCTATGCCGTGGAGATCTTCCACATGCACGGGTGGCTGGCCTTCGGGGTGGTGGGCACCGTATTTCTGGTCGTGACGGGTGCCGAGGCCCTCTACGCGGACATGGGCCATTTCGGGCGCACACCGGTACGTCTTGCGTGGTTCCTGGTGGCCTTGCCGGGTCTTGCCTTCAACTATCTGGGCCAGGGCGCGCTGCTGCTGCGGGAGCCCGAACGCCTGGAGACGGTGTTCTACTCGCTCACTCCGGGTTGGGGGTTGTGGCCCATGATCCTGCTGGCCACGGTCGCAACGGTCATTGCCTCCCAGGCCGTGATCACCGGGGCCTTTTCACTGGCCTCCCAGGCCGTGAACCTGGGCTTCAGCCCACGTCTCGAGATCCGCCAAACCTCCCCTCACGCCATCGGTCAGGTGTACGTACCCAGCGTCAACTACCTGTTCATGTTCGGCACGCTCGGTCTGGTCCTGACTTTCCAGTCGAGCAGCGGCCTCGCCGCTGCCTATGGCACGGCGGTATCGACCACGATGCTCGCCACCACCCTGCTGCTCTATGGCGTCGCCCGCAGCATCTGGGGCTGGGGTCGCATCGCCTCACTTGCCTTCATGGCCCCCTTCTTCACCATCGACTTCGCCTTCTTCAGCTCGAACTTGCTCAAGATCCCCGAGGGGGGCTGGCTGCCTCTGGCCGTGGGTGCCGGCATCTATCTCCTGACCACGAGCTGGATCGACGGGCGGCGCCTGCTTGGCCAGGAACTGGCCAACGACGCCTTCCCGTTGGATCTCTTCACCGCATCGATCAAGGGCTCGGATACCCTGCGTGTGCCGGGCGCCGCAGTATTCCTCACCGCCGATCCCTCGGGCGTACCGCGGGCGATGCTGCACAATCTCAAGCACAACAAGGTACTGCACGAGCAGGTCGTCATCCTGACGGTGGAAGGAGAGCGCATACCGTACGTCGATCCCCGCGAGCGGTTGTCGGTCGAGGCGGTGGGTCAAGGCATCTACCGCGCGACTATCCGCTACGGTTTCCTCGAACAGCCCGACATCCCTCTGGCCCTGACCAGCATCGATCCTGCCGTGTTGCGCTTCGATGAAATGGATACCACCTTCTTCCTTGGGCGCGAAACCCTTCTGCTCAAACCGGGGTCGCGTGTATCCGTTTCGCGCTGGCGGCGCACCCTGTTCTGCTTCATGGCGCGCAACGCGCAAAGCGCCGCGAACTTCTTCCGCATTCCGCCGAACCGCGTGGTAGAACTCGGTGTGCAGGTGGAGATCTGAGCGACCCTGCCCGCAGCATCCACCACCGGTAACCATCCATGCAGCAAGAGCCCCCTTCCAGACGCCCTGAACCATCCGTGCGCAACGCAGGTGTGCGCGAGGCCGACGCGGTGCTCCGCCCCGAGGACGACCCGCACGACCCGGCTCTGCAGTTGCACGCGCGGCTCGAGCGCTGGTGGCGCGAGTTATGGCATCGCCTCCTGCTTACGCTGGCAGTGCTCGCACTGGTGTCCGCTGGCATCGGCAGTGCGGTCGCTCAGGTGATAGCCGGGGGCCCGCCCGGCTGGATGCTGCTGGCCGTTTGTCTCGTCCCAGCGTTCGTGCTTGCGGCCTGGACCCTGCGCTTCGCGCGGATGCGCGATCTGCCGGAGCGTCTGCGCCAGGTCGGTGCCAATCCAGGTGAGGAGGGGCTGGTGATGCAGGTATTTTCCGACCACTTTGGCGAGCGTGTGACCCTTCTGCACAGCTACCGCGGCATGCGTCGCTTCCGCGGTCTGCATGCGAGCGGCGTCGGCTCGCTGGTCTCTCCCTCGTGGCTCATCGCGGCCGCAGGCGCCATTTTGGCTACCTTCGCACTCGGCGTGATTCTGGTCATCGGTGGTTTGCTGAGACTCATCCTCGGCGTAGCTGGCTGAACAACACGCCCTTGCTGCATGCCCTCGGGCGACACCCCCCTGTCCATCCTCGCAACAGGATCGGTTCCCGCAGCTCGCCACCTGGAGCCTGTTTCAATCCTGCGCAACGCGATCGCTGGTCACTGAGAGACGATGAATCAGTGTGCGCAGGAAGACTTTCAGGAAACGTACCTGACAGTTGAGCGACACACGATTGATGACGCCGGCATTGAGCTTCAGCAGGCAGGTGCGCTCGCGCGCGACGATGGAGGCCGTGCGCTTGATCCGGGCCAGATAACCCATCTCGCCAAAGCAATCGCCCGGACCGAGTTCGCGCAGCGAACGAGCATTCTTGCAAACTTCCACCACGCCTTCGGTAATGACAAAGAAAGAGTCATCCAGCTCACCCTCGACGATAATGGACTCACCGTCGATGAATTCGAACCACGAGCCCGCGCGCACGATCTCCCAGAGTTCCTGCGCAGGAAATCCATGGAAGAATTCGAGGCAGGCGATGGAGTCGAATCGCTCCTGATCCGAGACCTCGCGTACTGGTCGCTCCAGGATCTCCGTGAAGGCCTCATTCAGTGCACTGGCCAGATCGTCGCCCGATTGCCAGCGCAGCGTTCGATCCTTCACCAAAGCCCGTTCGATGACCGCCGCAAGCGTTGCCGGCAGTTCGGGCCTGAGTTCGCGCAAGGGCAGCGGATCTTCATAAAGGATTTTCTGCACCAGCCGCGAGAAACTCTCGGCAGGGAAGGCGTGCCTCCCAGTAAGGAGCTCGTGCGCGATGAGCCCCAGCGAGAACAGATCGGTGTGATGGGTGATGTAGTCCTCGTTGATCTGCTCCGGCGACATGTAGCGGGGCGATCCTGCCATGCCCATGGGCATGGTGCCGGTGTCATCGAGCTTGCTTATGTGAGCGATGCTGAAGTCACCGATCTTCACGTCCTGATCCTCGGTGAGCAGGATGTTCGACGGTTTGATGTCACGATGCACAACACCTTGCCGGTGAGCGTAGTCGAGCGCGCGTGCGCACTTGTAGACGATCTCGACCACCACAGACAACGGCAGCAGACGCTCGGCGCGGATGTGGTCACGGAGCGTGGAACTGCCCGGGACGTACTCCATCACGATGTAGCAGGTCTCGCCCTCGACACCCGCGTCGTAGATGGCGACGATGTTCGGATGCCGCAACCGGCCGGCCGCATGCGCCTCGTTGAAGAACATCCGTCGGTAGGCCGCACCGGATTCGGGGTGATCCAGGGCCTCGTTCAGGGCGACCTTGATCGCCACCGGGCGGTTCACGAAGGGGTCATGGCCGAGGTAAACAATGCCCATGGCCCCGCGGTTGAGTTCGCGGATGACGTCATATTTGCCGAGCTTGCTCGGTGGAGACTGGTCGTTCACGGGGACCTCAGGCGTGGCATTGCGGGCGCAGCATTCGCGAGCGGATGGTAGATGAACGGAGCAGGCCGGAGACAGTCGCGGCCCGAACTTTGCCGGTCTGGCCTGCACTCGGCGCGAATCGCGTCAAGATGGAAAACCCGGGAGGTCGGCTTGTGCGTCGCACATTGTACCCGCCGGATCCGGGTGCCACACTCGTCCAGAACGGAGCGCCGGAATGGCGCCGTCTGGTTTCCACGTTCCACCGTCGGACCCCGGGCCATAACCGGGGCCATCCATCCACGTTACACGGGCTGCGAATCCGCCTGAGATGAGGCAGGAACCGCCGAACCCCGAGGGGAGGCCGAGTATCATGACGACCCGAGTCGCTGACGTGCTGCGCGCCAAGAGCAGCGTAGTATGGACAACCACCCCAGAAAGCATCGTCTTCGAGGCCATCGCCGTAATGGCCGATCACGGAATTGGCGCGCTGCCGGTGACCGAGAGTGGTCGCCTGGTCGGCATGCTCTCCGAGCGCGACTACACCCGCAAAATCGCGCTCAGGGATCGTTCGTCCAAAGTCACGCAGGTGGCGGAGATCATGACCTGGCCGGTCATCACCGTAACCCCCAGCACCTCGGTCGACGAATGCATGCGGCGCATGTCCAGCCACGGCATCCGGCACTTGCCGGTGATCGATGGCGAGGAACTGGTGGGCATCATTTCCTCCAAGGATCTGATGCGCTGCATCATCAACGATCAGGATCAGCTCATCCACCAGCTCGAGAACTACATCGCCGGTGTGGCCTGACCTGAGGGGGGACGCCGGCAGGCGCGCGAATGGAACGGCATGTTCCGGAGCCGCAGGATTCAATGAAGGCAACAGCGACCAGGGCCTCTCACGGTGCCAGCCGCACCATAGGCGGCGATCTGGCCGACTGGCTGATCGGGGCAGGTGTCCTCGGCCTCGTTGTGGCCGGCCTCGGCTTCTGGGGCCTGCCCGCGCTGCTGCCGCAGGACCACACTGCGGCAGTCACGGGGATGCCCACACCGGCGGCCGATCCGCTGGTCGATGCACCCCTCGTCCAGCTGGGTCTGCTCGAGGCGCCGATGCCAGGCGGTTCAGGCCCGGCGCAGACACTGCAGAAGCACCACCTGACGGCTGCGGAGCCCGCTTCGTCGGCACCACCGGAGGCCTCCGTAGCCGAGCCACTGCGAGCGGATGTTGCGACGCGCGTGCTCGCAACCCATACCGCCGTCCCCATGGCGGCGCGTACGGCGGAGGGCTTTGTCGGGGCAGCCACCCCCCTCCTGCTGCCGGCACCACCGGTTACCGAGCGCGTCAGCGTGGCGGAACTGAGCGAACGTCACGGTCACCGGGGGGAAGCTGAGATCACGCTACGGCAAGAGACCACCGCAGAGTTACCCCGTCGTCTCGTCGATCTGTTGCAGGAAGCCGCCGTGGCCCCGCCGGCGACCGGTGTTACCGGGCCACGTACCCTCACGGCGCTGGCCGCCGACCTGCGGACGATGGTCGTCGAGGCCGAGCAACAAGCCTCGTCGATTGTCACTGCGCCGGTTACCGATGCACCTTCATCTGTCCCGCCGTCAAAGCCGGTAGAGTCAGTGCCGCAAGGCGTCTCCATTCCCGACCACGGGCAACCCGTCGCCACTTCCGTTGTTCTCCGGGACTCGCCCGCACCAACCGCGGCCACCGTCACCGTCACCACACCGGACCAAAATGACCCCGCACTGCTGGCCAGACTGAGCCGGGCCATGTCCAGTGCGGGCATCGACCCGCAGGCACCCTTCACCGTCGTGAACGACTACGGTCCGCCGCAAGAACTGCCGCTGCTCGGGATCCTGGCGTCGGGGGCCTTCGTCAGTGCCGATGCCACGATCCGCGTGCTCACGCGCAGTGAGACACTCGAGCGCACCACCCTCGCGGCGCTCGCAACCAAGGATGCCACCACGGAGGTCGAGGTCGTCAGCGGGGCAGCCGCAGAGCGGGTCGTCACCCTGGGCGAGCTGCTGGGTGCCGCGGCCAGTGGGCCCGACACGCTGTACTACGTGCGCACCGTACAGCCCGAGGATGACCAGGGGATTTGGGGGATCGTGCAGTTCGGGCTGACCAATACCTTCGCCCGCGGGCTACGGCTTGGCCCCGCAGGGGCAGAAGATCGGGTCAGCATCGCGATCCCCGCTGACGCCGATGAGCTCGAGGGCAAGCAGAGTTCCTTTCTTGGACGCATGATCGCTCGCAAGGTGGACGCCTCCCTCGTCTACAACTTCGAGGAGCGGCGCATGGGGCGCAATCCGCACCTCATCCAGCCTGGACAAGAACTGGTCATCGTGGCCTTTTCGCCGGCCGAGCTGAATTCCATCTACGACTACTTTCGTCCGCAGAACCCAGTCGGAGCGGAATGATTGGCCGGCAGTGATCAGCACCCGGGGACACAACCCAGTGCCTCGCATGGATTTTGTGTGACAGCGCAATGGAAGGCCCACCACACCTGGCCCGGCTGCCACTCCTCACAGGTATCCTTGGTGCCCCCTCAATGAGCGGATCCCTGTCCCCATGCGCCCCGACCTCTCGCCTGCCTGGTCCCGTCTGCAGCAGCACCGTGAACGTCTGACCAGTGCGCCACTGGCTCTGGACGCAACCCGGCTGGAACTCCAGCAGATCCAGGCCGCCGGACTGACGCTCGATTTTGCCCGTCAAGGGCTCGACGAGGCGGCTGTGGAGGCACTCGCGGCGTTGGCCGAGGCCGCCGACCTGCGCTCGGCCATCGCGGCCATGTACAGCGGTCTGCACGTCAATCAGAGTGAAGACCGCCCGGCGCTGCACACGGCGCTGCGCTGCAGTTCGACCGCCGCCCTGCAGGTGGACGGCGAGGATGTGCGCGCAACGATCACGGCCGAGCGGGCCCAGCTTGCGAGGATGGTGCACAACCTCGACCACGCAGCGGAAGAGGCAGTGGGACCGCTGGACGTCGTCATCCTCGGCATCGGTGGTTCGCAGCTTGGTCCAGAACTCGTCTGTCGGGCCTTGGCGCCGGTCGGGGATCCGCGCTATGCCTTGCACTTCGTCGCCAACATCGATCCGCACGCGCTCGATCGGGTGCTTCCGCGGGTCGACCCCGGGCGTTGCCGATTCGTGGTGGTTTCCAAGACCTTCGCCACCCTGGAGACCCGCACCAACGCCGAAGCCGCCCTTGCCTGGCTCGAGGAGCGCGCGGGAGTGCCTCGGCAGGCGGCGCTGGAACGCTTCATCGCCATCACAGCCCGCCCGGCCGAGGCGCGTGCCTTCGGCATGGCGGATCCGCAGATCCTGACCTTCCGCGACTGGGTGGGCGGACGTTACTCGCTGTGGTCGAGCGTCGGCCTGCCGATTGCGTTGCAAGTCGGGTTGAATGGTTTCAACCGCCTGCTCGCCGGGGCCGAGGCGATGGATCGTCACTTCCGCGAGGCCCCCTGGGAAGCGAACCTTCCGGCCCTGGCCGGGTTGCTCGGCATCTGGCAGATCAATCTGCTCGGGCGCCGCAGCCATGCAATCGTGCCCTATAGCGAGCGGCTTGCCCTGCTACCGGCCTGGTTGCAACAACTCGACATGGAGAGCAGCGGGAAAAGTGTCACCGCCGATGGCGAGGCCTGTGCGCTCGCAACCGGTCCGGTCATCTGGGGCAGTTGTGGCACCTCGGGGCAGCATGCCTACTTCCAGCATCTGCATCAGAGCACCCTGGTGACCCCGGTGGACCTCATTCTCCCGCTGCTGCCGATGCTGGGAGAGGACCTGGAGCGCCAGGATCTGCTGGTTGCAAACTGCCTCGCCCAGGCCGAGGCACTCGCTACCGGGCTCGATCCGCAGGCCACGCAGCAGGGGTTAGCGGCCTGTGGCCCCGATGCGGCGACGCTGGCGCGGCAACTGCCTCATCGATCCTTCAGTGGACGCCGGCCGGTCAACCTCATCGTCATGGACCGCCTGCTGCCGGAAACACTCGGCGCGCTGCTCGCCTTCTACGAACACCGCACCTACACCCAGGCCGTGATCTGGGGCATCAATCCCTTCGACCAGTGGGGCGTGGAACTCGGCAAGCAGATCGCCGGCTCGCTGGTGACGGCCCTGCGCGCATCAACCGACGACCTCACGGGTACCGGGAGTGTCGCCACCTGGGTCGCTCGCTATCGCAATCTGCGCTGAGGCCTGCCCTGTGCGGTTGCTCGTGGGAACCCGAACCGGCTGTCTCAGCCTCGCCCTCTCCCCACCCGAACCCGGAGAGAGGGCGGACTTGTGGCCAAGGGCCCTTACTTGGGAGTCAACTGCAGGATCTCGCCTTCGTCAGTGGCCACGTAAAGATTCCCCTCCGGGCCCTGCACGAGGGAACGGAAGCGGCGCGCAGGCATCGGCAGAGCCACCGTGCTGCGGGTGGCGGAAGCGCCGTCGGCGCTGATCTCGAGCACATCGAGCCGGGTTCCGACCGGCGTGCCGTGGATCCCGATGCCCAGATAGGAGAGCATCATCTGGCCGTCCCAGCCCTTCCACTGCGGGCCATTGAGGAACAGACCGGAAGACAAGCCCTGGGACATACCGTCGTTGTTCCAGGCCGGCTTCATTGCCTCGGGGAAACGCGCGACATCAGTCATGGGCATGTACGCCGACCTGACCTTCCGATCGACTGCTTCCATCTGGTTCGGCTCGTAACCACAGTAGTTATCCGGGCAGTCGCCACGTCCGCCGAGTTGCGGCCGCGGGTCCCAGCCGGCATTACCGCCCGCCTTGAGGGCTGTCACCTCATCCGAATGCCAGGGACCGTGTTCGGCCGTGAACGGCTGGTGGGTGCCCGGACGGAAGGTGATGCCCTGTGGGTTGCGATGGCCGTAAGTGTAAACGCGGGGATCGAAACCCTCGGGAGCACCGTTCCCCGGTGCGGCCTTGCCGTCACGATCGATACGCAGCACCTTGCCGCCGATGCGGGTCGGGCTTTGCGGCACCTCACCATGGTGGGTGTCACCTGTCGTCACGTACAGGAAGCCATCGCCCGGACTGAAGCGCAGACGCCCGCCGTTGTGCGCGCCAGGCCCACCGAATGGGTGGTTGGTCGCAGCCGGCTTGTAGGGGATGTCCTCGACGATGTCGGTGCGATCCGACACCTTGGTCGCGTCGGCGCTGACCGTCAGCCGCAGCACACGGTTGCTGCCGGGACTCGCCAGTTCCGATGTCGAGTACACATAGACAAAACGATTGGTGGCAAAGTCCGGGTCGACCGCCACACCATTCATGCCAGCCTGCCCGCTGCAGAAGAGATCGCCTGCTGTATCAGGAAAGCCCTTGGAGTCCTTCATGCCGAGCAGCGGCTTCACGGTGCCCGTCGGCAACCGCACCGACAGGCCGCGACACTTCTCGGTGAAGAACATCGTGCCATCGGGCAGGAAGGCCATGTCCCACGGGGCCTCGAGGCCGGACAGCACGACGGCGTGCGACAGAGCGGGAACGTCAGCAGACGCCGCCGTGCCGGAGTAGGTCGCAGCGGCAAGCAATGCCAGGGGCCATGTCTTGCCGACACGCGCAGCGCGGGATGCGCCTGCACTCCCGTTCCTGCAGCCGCGCCCAGCAAACGCAATCATTCTTTCCATGACAACTCTCTCCCAAATTGGTTGTGAATTGTGGGGCACATCCGGTACGCCGCGGCAAGGGTTCTCGCAGACCATGCGGTCTGCGACCACTGTCTTGTCTGGTCATCGCACGCCGCCACGCCACGCCACGCCAC
>DBNU01000014.1:0-16287 GCA_002299125.1 Proteobacteria bacterium UBA664 | reverse complement strand
GCCACGCCACGCCACGCCACGCGCCAGAACTATCGTTGCCACAAGTGGCATGTGCAAGCCAAATACTGGGGATATCGGCGGCTGTGAACACTATCCGGCAAGTTTCATCCTTATTCCTGCGATTCGCAGGAGCTTTTCCCCATGGGATCACCGCATCGCCGGTTGCCCACGCTGAGCTTCCTCCACAGCGCGCCGCATTTCTAAGCTCACCTGGACGGATCTTTCGTGACGCTACACGCCATGACCCCGAACCGCACCCGGGAGTTCCCCACTGGGGGCTTCTCATCAGCAGCAGATGCAGGCTGACGCGCGCCCGCATCCCCGCCCGTCCTCTCGACAACTACCCGGCAAGCAACGCAGTCAACCGCCATCGCGTCCCTTGCGCGACCATGCCAGTCTTCGACAGACCACATAAAAGACCGGCGTGAATACGAGCCCAAAGATGGTGACACCGAGCATGCCGGAGAACACTGCAGTACCCAGTGACTGGCGCATCTCCGCCCCCGCTCCTTCGGCCAGAAGCAGTGGGACCACGCCCATGATGAAAGCAAAGGACGTCATGAGGATCGGCCGGAGCCGTGTGCAAGCCGCCTGCGCTGCGGCACTCGCACGATCCATGCCTCGATCTTCAGCCTGACGGGCGAACTCGACGATGAGGATGGCGTTCTTCGCAGCCAGTCCAATAAGTACGATGAGTCCGACCTGCACCAGCAGATTGTTGTCCAGCCCCCGCAGGTTGATGCCAGTGATTGCAGCGAGCAGACACATCGGCACGATCAAGACAACCGCGAGCGGCAAGGTCCAGCTCTCGTAAAGTGCAGCGAGGAGCAAAAAGACAAATACCACCGCCAATCCGAAGGCATAGAGGCCGGCATCACCGGCTAAGCGCTGCTGCAGGGCAATCTCTGTCCACTCGAAGGTGAAGCCCTCGGGCAGTAGTTCCCGCACCAGCCCATCAACCACATCCAGGGCCGTTCCCGTACTGACCCCCGGTGCCGTTGCCCCGATGATCTCCGCCGCGTTAGCCAGGTTGTAGCGCGGGATCCGCTGTGGCCCGCTGACGTCATGCAAGGTCGTGAGCGATCCGAGAGGTACCATGGCTCCGGTCAAGGAACGGGTCTCGAACTTCAGTAGGTCGTTGGGCGCATCGCGGAACTCCCCATCTGCCTGTGCCGTAACCCGATAGGTCCGTCCGAGGAGATTGAAATCGTTCACATAGGATGATCCCAGATAGATCTCCAGGGTCTCCATCACCCGCTGCACCGGCACGGCGAGTTTCTCTGCGCGTACACGATCAATGTCGGCGAACAACTTCGGCGTGGCTGTGTTGTACAGCGTAAATACGCGCGCCAGTTCCGGACGCTGGTTGGCCGCCGCGATGATCGCCTGCGTCACCTCTTCCGTTGCACGTACACCACGTCCGCGCTGATCCTGCACATAGAGCTTCCAGCCGCCACCAGTGCCGATGCCGCGTACTGGCGGTGGTGCGATGACGAAGGCGAAGGCCTCCGGAAATTCACCAAGTGCTGCCTGCGCTTCGGCAAGGATCATCGCAGCACTGCGGTCATCGGCACTGCGCTCCTCAAAGGGAGCCAGTGTCAGGAATATCGCACCGGAGTTCGACGCATTGGTAAAAGTCGCCCCGTCAAAGCCAGCGAAGGCCACCGCATGATCGATGCCGGGAACCGCGAGCAGCCGCGTGGATGCGTTCTGGATGACGGCGTCTGTGCGACTTAGTGCACTGCCCGGCGGGAGCTGCACGACGGCAATCAGATAACCCTGATCCTGTTCCGGAATGAAGCCACTCGGAGTCCGCGCGAACCGATCCATCGTAAGCAGGATGAGGCCACCGTAGATGCAGAGCATCAGCAGGCTGACGCGTACCATGCGTGCGGTAACCACACCATAGCCCGCAGCCAGCGCGTCGAAGGTACGGTTGAACTGCCGCCCGGCCAATCGGAACGGCATCCACACGAAGCCTATGACACCACCCTTAGCCTGCTGCCCGTGGGGCCGCATGAGCAGCGCCCCCAGCGCGGGGGACAGGGTGAGCGAAACCACTGCAGAGATGATGGTTGCCGTAGCGATCGTGAGCGCAAACTGCTGGTAGAACTGCCCGGAGATCCCGCCGATGAAGGCTGCGGGTATGAAGACGGCAGAGAGGACCAGGGCGATCGCGATCAGGGCCCCGCCGACTTCGTCCATGGTGCGGTGCGCTGCCTCGCGCGGACTCATGCCCTGGCGCAGATAGCGCTCCATGTTCTCGACCACGACGATGGCATCGTCGACCACGATGCCGATCGCCAGCACCAGGCCGAAAAGGGTGAGATTGTTCAGGGAAAAATCGAAGGCGGCCATGACGGCAAAGGTGCCGATAAGGGATACCGGGATGGCCACTACGGGTATGACGGCCGCCCGCCAGTCCTGCAGGAACACCAGCACCACGATCACGACCAGGAACACCGCCTCGTAGATGGTGTGGTAGACCGCCTGCACAGACTCCTCGATGAATTGCGTTGGGTTGTAGACGATGGCGTAGGTGATGCCTTGGGGGAAGGCGCTTGCAAGCGTCGCCATGGTCTGCTGGATGGCCTGGGCCGTGGACAGCGCGTTGCTTCCGGGTCGTTGAAACACCAGCACCGGCAGCGCTGGAGCAGCGTCCAGGTAGCCCAAGGTGGAGTAGTCGTCGGCACCCAGTTCGATGCGCGCCAAATCCCTCAGATGCACGACCTCACCGCGCTCGCCGCGCTTCACGACGATGCCCCCGAACTGGTCGGGCTCCATGAAGCGACCCTGCGTCTCGACGCTGATCTCGAAGGCGGACTGCTCTGGAACCGGCATGCGGTTAAGGATCCCGGAGGCCACCTGCACGTTATTGGCACGTACAGCCTGAATGACTTCGCCGGGTGTGAGATCGTAATAGGCCACTTTCTCGGGATCGAGCCAGATCCGCATGGAGTAGGCCCGCTCGCCAACGATGCGGGTAGCACCGACGCCATCCAATCGCGCGAGCCGATCGACGATCTGCGAACGGGCGTAGTTCGAGATGTAGGCGAGGTCGCGTGAACCATCCGGTGAACGGATATGGATCACCATGAGTAGATCGGGAGAGTTCTTCGTCACCGTGATACCGCGCCGGCGGACTTCCTCCGGCAAACGCGGCTCAGCGATGGCCACACGGTTCTGCACCAGCACCTGAGCGATATCAAGATCGGTGCCACTCTCGAATACAACCGTGATGGCAACGCGCCCGTCTCCGGTCGACTCCGAGCGCTGATAAAGCATGTTCTCGACGCCGTTAATCTCCTGTTCGAGCGGGGTCGCCACGGTATCCGCGACGACCTCTGCTGAGGCACCCGGATAGGTGGCCACGATCTGGATGGATGGGGGTGCGATCTCCGGGTACTGGGCAACGGGGAGGGCGAAGTAGGCGATCGCGCCGAGCAGCGTGATGAGGATGCAGAGGACCGAGGCGAAGATCGGTCGGTCGATACAGAAATGCGATAGCCTCACGGAGGGCCGGCCGCGGCTGCGGCCTCCGCTGCCACCACGCTTCCCGGCTCAGTGGTCACCTGCTGGCCGGGTCGGGCACGAAGCAGCCCGTCGATCACGATCCGTTCACCGGCCGCAAGACCTGCACGTATCACGCGCAATCCGTCCACCAGCGGCCCGATACTCACTGTGCGGGAAACAAGACGGTCATCATCGCCAATCACGTAGAGGATCTTGCGATCCTGATCGGATAGCACCGCACGATCCGGTACCAGGATGGCATCGTGGGGTGCGGACGCCTGCAGCCGGGCGCGCGCGAAGACACCAGGCTGCAGAATGGCGTCGGAATTGCTGAAGGTTGCCTTCACCCGCATCGTCCCCGTGGCCGGATCGAGACGATTGTCGATGAAGGTGACACGGCCCCGATGGATCCAGGTGGTCTCGTCCAGCAGGCGTGCCTCAACCTGCGTCACTGCCTCTGCCTTCCCACCGGGTCCTCCCTGCCCGCGCATGCGCAGATGGCGGAGGAACTCTGCCTCCGATGCCTCGATGACGAGTTCGATGGGGTCGAGCGAGACGATGGTGGTAAGCAGCGTGGAATCGGCATCACCCCCCGAGATCAGGTTGCCGACATCCACACGCGCATCGGAAATGCGCCCATCGATGGCGGCCGCAATTCGCGTGAAGCCCAGTTCAAGTTCGGCTGCCTTGATGCGCGCCTGCGCCGCATCGACTTCGGCCTTGGCGATGTCGCGTGCAGCCCGACGCGCATCCACGAGCTCCTGGGCCAACGCACGCGTTGCACCCAGTTGCTTGCCACGATCGTACTCCCGCTCGGTGTTCTCCAGATTTGAGCGAGCACGCGCCAGTTCGGCACGCGCCTCGGCCAGCGCGGCCTCGAAGGGGCGCGGATCGATGACGAAGAGCAGCTCTCCGCGCTTAACGAACTCACCCTCGCCGAAATGGACGGACTCGAGATAACCGGACACGCGCGAACGCACCTCGATTGCCTCGACCGGCTGGAAGCGACCGGTATACTCGTCCCACTCGACGATCTCTCGCACCAACGGCTCGGCGACGATGACCGTAGGCAAGGTTGGCCCCGCTGCCCACGTGACTGCCGTCGAGAGTAGAACGGCACCGACGAACAACACGGCCACCGCGAAGCTGGACAGGGTCGATACTGGTTGTGCTGTAGCTTGCCGTGGCACGTTCAGTCCTCCCGGAAGGTGGCCAGCGATCGGCCTGCCGATGACGCATGATCGCGGGCCTGCCTGCTCACGCCAGACTGCAGCGGGGATGGGGTCGTTCCCGAAACTCTGCGCTTCCGAATAGTCATTCCTCGCGCGGACGGCGGGAGCCCGAAGCAAGGCAGCCATCCCCCTCGCCGAGTGGAACGGCACGACCATCGATGAGCCCGAGCACACCTACCGCTGCGAACTTGCGCTGGA
Source organism: Proteobacteria bacterium UBA664 (assembly GCA_002299125.1). Lineage (GTDB taxonomy): Bacteria > Pseudomonadota > Gammaproteobacteria > UBA7966 > UBA7966 > UBA7966. Next base: position 11,344 of record DBNU01000014.1, on the reverse strand, counting down.
CACTCGGCTGCATGGCGATGCGAAAGAGATCGCCGTTGCGACCGGTGAGCACGACCGGCACGCCGCACTGCCGGGCCCACTGGGACTGCGCCAGCAGGTGCGCTGGCTCCCCATGCGTGGGGATGAGCAGACGCGGCTGCACCCACTGATAGAGGCACTTCAGCTCTTCACGCGCCGGATGACCGGACGCGTGCATGCCACGATCCTGGCCCTCGATCACGCTCACACCGAGCCGCTCCAGGCGTCGGATCAGGCACTCCACCTCACGCTCGTTCCCGGGGATGGTGCGGGAGCTGAAGATCACGGTGTCGCCCGCCGCCAGACGCAGATCCGGATGACTGTCAGAGGCCAGACGGTCGAAGGCTGCCCGCGGCTCGCCCTGAGAGCCCGTCGCGACGGCCAACAGGCGATCCGGTGGCAGACAACCCGCCAAATCGGCATCGAGCGGGTCAACGGCCGGATCCCAGTGGCCCGCGTAGCGCGCAGCCAGCACAAGGTTCTTGAGTGATCGCCCGAGCAGTACGAACTCGCGCTCCGTCTGTCGGGCTACGCGGGCGAGAGTGTGCAGACGCGCGATGTTGCTCGCGAAGCAGCCTACGACCACGCGTCCAGTGGCCTTGCGCACGGCCTCAAGCAGTGGGCCATGACAGGCGGCCTCGGACTGCGACCACCCCTCCAGCAGTGCGTTGGTGGAATCGCAGACCATCGCGTCCACACCCTCGACTCCGATAGCGCACAACCGTTCCCGCGCGTAACCATGGCCCACGACCGGATCGTCGTCGAGCTTCCAGTCACCCGTGTGCAAGACCCGGCCTGCGGCAGTCGCCAACAGCAGCGCATTCGGCTCCGGGATCGAATGCGTCAGGCCCACCCATTCGACCTGGAACGGGCCGACGGCATGGCGCATGCCGGCATGCGTCTCGTGCAGTGGTACACGGCCATCCAGCCCCACTTCCGTGAGCTTGCGACGCAGAACGGCCAGCGTAAATGGCGTGGCGTAAACCGGGCAACGGAGCTGCCTCCAGAGGGCCGCTACCGCACCCACGTGATCTTCATGCGCGTGTGTGACGAGCAGTCCAGACAGTGCATCGCGACGCGCGGCGATGAAGGCCGGGTCTGGCAGGATGACAGGGGGCAGATGCGGCTGACCACGGGCGAAGCTCACGCCGCAGTCGACCATGAGCCACGCACCATCATGACCATAAAGGTTGAGGTTCATGCCGATCTCACCGGTGCCCCCGAGCGGCAGGAACCAGAGATCGCGCGCTCCCGGGGTCATTGCGACACAACCCAATCGGTGGTGTGGGTAAGGCGCTCAGCGAGGGTACGCAACAGGGTGCGATACAGGCGCAACTGGCAGTCGCGGGTCAGCCGTTCGACCAGCGCCTCGGACATCTTCACCAACTGCACCGGCTCCACAGTACGCACGGCTGCCGTCCGGCGTGCCTGGCGGATCCAGCCCATTTCACCCAGACAAGCGCCCGGGCCCAGTCGCCGGATGGTCTGTCCGGCCTTGATGACGTCCACCGTACCAGTCACGAGCACATGGAAAGCGGATTCGACGTCTCCTTCGCGGATCACGCTGACCCCAGCCGGGTACTCCTCCCACAATGCCGCCCGTGCGATCTCCCAGAGCTCCGCATCCGAGAATTCGGCGTAGAAATCGAGCTCGCGCAGCAGCCGAAAGCGCCGATCGATAGGCAGACTCGCCTGGGCGGATCCGAGCGTGCCGAAGGCAGCGGCCAAATCCGCCGCCATGTCCAGAGCGCTGCGGTAGCGCAGCCGGACATCCTTCTCCATGGCACGGGCAACCGTCTCATGGAGTGCGGATGGCAGGCCAGAGCAGACGGATTCGAGTGGAGGGGGCGTGTCGTGGACGATCGCATGCACCAGCCGCGAGAAGGAGTCGGCAGCGAAAGGATGGCGCCCAGCGAGCAATTCGTAGGCGAGGATACCTAGCGCGTAGATGTCGGTCTGGGCCGAGACCTCGTCATCCTGGATCTGCTCGGGGGCCATGTAACGCGGCGAGCCGATGAAACCGGTGGGCAGCGTATCGGTGAGATCCGCCTGGAGCAGATGAGCAATGCTGAAGTCTGCAATCTTTACTGTGAGATCTGGCGTGATGAGCACGTTCGAAGGCTTGATGTCGCGATGGATGACCCCGATGCGGTGCGCGTGGTCGAGGGCCCGTGCGCAGTCAAACAGCACGCGCGCAACCGTTTCTACCGGCAACCGCTCGCCGCGACAGTAACGACGCAGGGTCGTCCCGCCCGGGACGAGTTCCATCACGATGTAACAGGTGCCGTCATCGATACCGGCATCGAAGATGCGCAGGATGTTGGGGTGCTGCAGTCGACCGGCCGTATGCGCCTCGTTGAAGAACAGCCGCCGGTAGCGCTCCCGGCCTGCACGCTCCCGAACCGCGCTCGACAGGGCCACTTTGATCGCGACCGGGCGTCTTATCAGCGGATCGTGCGCTGCGTAGACAACGCCCGTGCTGCCGCGCGCAATCTCCGCACCCAGTTCATACTTGCCGAGCCGTCCGCCAGCCATGACACTCATGGCCAGCGTGCTGCCCGGCACGGAACTCGTCGCAGTGATACCGTGTCCTGCGGCATCATTCGATCTGGCCCGAGCTTTCGACTCCCATGACCTCTCCCATGCTGCCTCTGCTGCGTGGCACCATCCTCGGTGTCATCGCGCTGATCTTCGGTGTTGCCATCGCCCTGGCTTGGCGCGGAGGGGACCGCGTGCCCATGGAGGCGGGGGTGTTGTGGCCACCGGCACCCGGCGTTCCGGAGTTTAGTCTGCTCGATCATACAGGGACTGCCTTTGGGCGCTCGCAGCTGCTCGGCGGTTGGCATCTGGTGTTCTTCGGCTACACGCACTGCCCTGATGTGTGTCCGATGACCTTGGGCGTGATGCGGGAAGTCGCCGCACGTCTGGAACGGGCGCCGGCCGCCGTGCCACTCGGCTTCATCTTCGTGAGCGTCGACCCGGAGCGCGATACACCCGGTGTGCTACGCGATTATCTCGCCTGGTTTTCGCCCCGCTTCATCGGGCTTACCGGCCCGGAGGCGAACATCGCGGGTCTTGCTCAGGCACTCGGTATCGCCTGGGTTCCGCCGCGCCAGCAGCCAGACGGAGAATATCTTGTGGATCACTCGGCTGCCGTGCTGCTGCTCGATCCCGAGGGGCGTCTGGTGGGCCTCTACCAGCCACCGTTCTCGGCCGATCTCCTGGAGACCAGTCTGCGCAGTGCCACTCGCTTCCTCAGCCAGCACATCCGGTGAAAACGATGCCCCTCTGCGCAACTCAACGCATGCCCACGTTCCCGCGCATGCTTTGTCTGGCCCTTTCCCTGACACCCGCGACGGCACTGGCAGATCTGCTGCTGCACGATGCCTGGATAGGGGCTGTGCCGCCGACAGCGAAAGTGGGTGCCCTCTACCTGCTGTTGGAGAACACCAGTCAGCAGACTCTACACCTCGGTCGTGCGACGAGCGCCGATGCCGCCCGCATCGAGTTGCATCAGAGCGTGCATGCGGCGGGCAGGGTGCGGATGGAGGCACGTGAATCCGTGCCTATCCCCCCCGGCGCACGCGTCGATTTTGCGACAACCGGCCACCATTACATGGTTTGGTTCGGCGAACAGCCAGCCCCCGCTCCCGGGGCGCGCGTGCAGTTCCAGATCGAGGTAGCTGGCGCAACACCCTTGGCCGTGGCGGCGGAGGTACGTCGGCCCGGCGTGACGAGCGGCAACGATGCGCACCAGCATGGCCCGGTCGGACAAGCGCATGAACATGCGCCGGCCGATGACCTAGACGCGCATGACCATCACTGAGCAGCCACAGCACGCGGCTGTCAGCAGGCGACCATCTGGCGTCGCCCATCTTTGGCACCGCTGCCTCGGTGGACTCCCTCGCTTCGCAGTGATCGGGCTCGCTCGCCGCCTCGGCGACTGCCGCTGGCCACCACTCACCCGGCTACTCATCCGGAGCTTTTGCCGGATCTTCAAGGTGGATCTCACGGAAGCCGCAATCCCTGAGGCGAGTGGCTATGCCAGCTTCAACGCCTTCTTCACCCGTGCACTACGCCATGGGGTGCGACCGATTGCCGCGGGCACGCAGCTCGCCTGCCCCTGCGATGGACGCATCGCGGCCCAGGGCGTCGTCACCGACGGGCTCCTGCTACAGGCCAAAGGGCTCCACTACCGGATCGAGGATCTCCTGGGCTGCGCTGAGGCCGCTGCTCCCTTCGCTGGCGGCAGCTATCTCACCATCTATCTCGCGCCCCGTGACTACCACCGGGTGCACGTTCCGGCCCCAGCCAGGATCGCCCGCCTGCAACGCCTGCCCGGTCGCCTGCACGCCGTGAATGCCTCGAGCGCTGCTGTCATCCCTGGGCTCTACGTCGAGAACGAACGGGTCGTGGCCTGCTTCGAGGGCGACGACAGTGTGAGGGCGTTCGCACTCGTCATGGTTGCCGCCATCGGTGTGAGCGGCATCAGGCTCACGCAGCCAGCGTTCTCACCTCGGGAGCTGCCGTCTAAGGCGATTCACTACTCAGCGAATGAAGCCCCGAGCTATGCGCTCGGTGACGAATTCGGGCTGTTCGAGCTAGGCTCCACCGTCATCCTGCTGCTGGGGCGCGATTCACCGCTGCGCCTCCCTCCGCTGGCCATCGGGAGCCCGGTACGCATGGGCATGGAGCTGGCCGGCTGAAGTGGTGGGGCGCAGAGAGCGTCCCGCCCTGCTACCTTGCTACCAAGCCAGACGCGCTGCCACGCCTCAGAGCTTGTGAATAAATCTACTGCGCGTCCCGATAGCCGCGTTGGGCGGTGATCGCTCCTCGCCTATCTACTTGATATGTCTCGTCGCTGTGCTCCGTCCGCCTTGCTCTCGGGCCGCTCGCTACGATTTCTTCACAAACTCTCAGGCGCGCACGGCTGTGAGACACGCCGTGAGCAGTGCCGACGGAAACAGACCCATCAGCACCAGCAGCAAACCGTTGAGGCTGACGAGAGCCGGCACCCGCCCCGTCTCCGGCACGGGTGTACGCGAGTCGGGTGCTTCGAAGAAGGCAAGCTTCAGCAGGCGCAGGTAGTAGTAGGCCGCCACGACAGAAAAGATGACGGCGACGACGGCCGCTGTCACATGCCCCGCGGCCACCAGTTCCTTGAGCACGAACCACTTGGCCCAGAAGCCCACGAAGGGCGGTACTCCGGCCAGGCTAAACACGATGACCACGAGCAGCGCACCGATGAGTGGAGAGCGCGTCGCGATGCCGCGCAGCTCCGTGAGATCGTCGGCATCACGTCCATCCGAACCCATCCAGATGAGGACACCGAAAGCGGCAAGGCTGACCACACCGTAGACGACGGCATAGTGCAGCGCAGCGGCAAAACCCGGTTGGGTCGCACTCGCCAGGCCCAGTGCCAGAAAGCCCATATGGGCGATGGTGGAGTAGCCCAGTAGACGCTTGAGACTGGTCTGGGCCAGCGCGACGGTGTTGCCAAAAACCACGGAGGCCGTGCCAAGGAGGACGAGCATACCGGCCCAGTGCGGCGCCAGCTCCGGAAGTCCGTCGGCGAGCAGGCGATAGCCGAGCGCGAAGCCCGCAAGCTTGGGTGCCGAGCCGATCAGCATCGTCACGCAGGTGGGCGCACCGTGATACACGTCGGGTATCCACATGTGGAACGGCACGATGCCGAGCTTGAAGGCAATCCCGACGACGATGAAGACCACCCCGAACACGAATAGCGGGGTACTCGGGCCTTCCGCCACGGTGACCACCTCGGCCATGCGCGCGAGATCCAGCGTGCCAGTAAGACCATAGATGATCGACATGCCGTACAACAGCATTCCCGAGGCCAGTGCCCCCAGGATGAAGTACTTGATTGCCGCCTCCGGTGCCGTTGGCGAATCCCGGTGCATGGCCACCAGTGAGTAGAGCGACAGGGAGAGTAGTTCAAGCCCCAGATAGACCGTGAGCAGGCTGGCTGCGGAGGCAAGCACCATGATGCCGAGCAACGCCATGAGCGCTATGGCGAAGTATTCCCCGGTCAGCGCCCGCCGCACACGCAAGTAATCACGAGCGTGGGACAGCAGCAGCAGAAACATCAGCGTAGCTGCCAGCTTGATGAGCGCGGCCACGGGATCGGCCTGAAACTGGCCGAAAAAGTGCGTCGATGAGGCCGTTGGACGCACGGCCACCACGAGCAATGCATTGACGGCGAGCGCTCCGATTGCCAAGTGGTAGGCGAGACTGGCAGCGTCGCGCTTGGCCGTTGCGGCCAGCAGGACGACGCAGGCGGCCGTGAGCAGCCAGATTTCAGGTAACAGGGGTGCCAGGGCGTGCAACATGGGGCTCGGTGACCTGCGTCAGGGGATCTTGCTACGCGCCACCTGCTGCACGAGTTCGTGCAGGCTGGCCGCAGAGGTATCAATGATGGGTGCCGGCCAGATGCCGAAGAGCAACACCACCGCTGCAAGACTGGTCAGTACCAGGTGCTCCCGCGGGGTGATGTCTTCCAGGGCCGCGACCGCAGGCCGTGCGACCTCGCCAAAGGCAACCCGTTTATACATCCAGAGGGTGTAGGCCGCCCCAAGGATGAGAGTGGTGGCTGCGAGCAGGGCTATCCAGAAATCAACCTGGAAGGCGGCCAGGATCACCATGAATTCGCCGACGAATCCGGAAGTACCGGGTAGCCCGGCATTGGCCATGGCGAAGAGCAACATGAAGGCGGCGAACCGGGGCATGGGATTGATGACCCCGCCATAGGCACTGATCTCGCGGCTGTGCATGCGGTCATACAGCACACCCACGCAGAGGAACATGGCAGCCGAGATGAAGCCGTGCGAAATCATCTGGAACATGGCACCAGCCAGAGCGAGGTCGGCCGCGTGGGCAGCGGCAGGCACCGTCGCGAAGGCGAAGACCACGAAGAAGCCCAGCGTGACGAAGCCCATGTGGGAAATCGACGAATAGGCGATCAGCTTCTTCATGTCGCGCTGGGCCAACGCCACCAGACCCACGTAGACGATGGCCACCAGGGACAGGGCAATCATCAGCGGGGCCCAGACGCGACAGGCATCGGGGGTGATGGGCAAACTGAAGCGCAGGAAGCCGTAGCCTCCCATCTTCAGCATGATGGCCGCCAGCACCACCGAGCCTCCCGTCGGCGCTTCCACGTGCGCATCCGGCAACCAGGTGTGTACTGGCCACATGGGAATCTTCACGGCGAAGGCCGCGAGAAATGCCCAGAAAATCAGCGTTTGCGCGTCGAGTGAAAGCGGCTGCTGCTGCATGCCGAGAATGTCGAAGGTCCCGCTCTGGAAGTACAGCCAGAGCAGGGCAATCAGCATGAGCACCGATCCGAGGAAGGTGTAGAGAAAGAATTTGATGGTGGCGTAGACCCGACGCGGCCCACCCCAGACACCGATCACCAGGAACATGGGGATCAGCATCGCCTCCCAGAACACGTAGAACAGGATGGCATCCAGGGCTGCGAACACCCCGATCATCAGGCCCGCGAGTACCAGAAAGGCACCGAGGTATTCGGCAAGACGGTCATGCACCGAGGCATTTGCCGACAAGACCACCAGCAAGGTCGAGAAAGTGGTCAGCACGATGAGTGGCAGGGCGATCCCATCGACACCCAGGTGATAGTTGACGTTGAGCGCGGGGATCCACGGCAGGAGTTCGACGTACTGCATCGTCGCCCGGCTCCCGTCAAAACCGGCCCAGAGTACGAGAGAGGCGATGAAGGTGAGCGCGGCGATAGCGATGGCATCACGCTCGGCATGCACGGGTGCGACCCGCGATCCGAGCAGGGCGACGTACAGACCACCGAAGATTGGGAGCCAGATGAGAAGCGAGAGCATGGATGAGTCCGCTGGCGAGAATGCTGCTGCGATGGATGCTGGGCGCTGACTTGCGCGTCAGAAGGGTGTGGTCACGCGCCCGAAGACGACCAACAGCAGGAGCAGGCCGATGATCATGGCGAAGGCGTAGTGATAGAGGAATCCAGACTGCACGTGACGCACCACCGAGGCGACAAAATTCACGACACGGGCCGAGCCATTCACCAGCAGGCCGTCGATGACGAAGACATCGCCGACGCCCCAGAGCCCAGTGCCCATCGCGTGGGTGCCGCGCGCGAGGACCGCCTCGTTGAAACGATCAAAACCGTACTTCTCGTTCAGCAGCCTATCGACGGGCCACAGACCCGCGGCAATACGGCCTGGCAACTGTGGTTGGGCCAGAAACAGGAACCAGGCCAGCACGGCACCGCCCACCATCAGCCAGAACGGCGCGGTGGTGAAGCCATGGAGCAGGAAGCTGAACCAGCCATGCCAGTGGTGGGCAAGCTCATGCAGCGGCTCCCGCCCATCGGCCACGTGCAGGGCAGCACCGAAATAGCCACCAAAGAGCATGGGCTCGGCGAGCACGGCACCGGCGATGACCGACGGCACCGCCAGCAGGATGAGTGGCCAGGTCACCACGGCAGGGGACTCATGCGCGTGCTCGAGGGTGTGATGATCCACGCGGCTGTGGCCGTGGAAGACGAGGAAAAGCAGGCGAAAGCTGTAGAGGGAGGTCACGAAGACGCTCGCCAGTACGGCGAAGGCGGCGTAATCACTACCCCAGAGCGGGCTCGCCTGCACGGCCTCGATGATGGCGTCCTTGGAATAGAAGCCGGCGAAACCGGGGAAGCCCACCAGGGCGAGTGTGCCCACCACAGAGGTGGCCCAGGTGATGGGCATGACGCGCCAGAGCCCGCCCATGCGCCGCATGTCCTGCTCGTGATGCAGCCCGATGATGACCGAACCGGCCGCCAGGAACAGCAGCGCCTTGAAGAAGGCGTGGGTCACCAGATGGAAAATGGCAGCCCCGTAGGCGGATGCGCCCAGGGCCACGGTCATGTAGCCGAGCTGCGACAGCGTGGAATAGGCCACGACCCGCTTGATGTCGTGCTGGACCACACCCAGGAGCCCCATGAAAAGCGTGGTGGTGGCTCCAATCACCAGGATGAAGGACAGGGCGGTTTCCGAAAGCTCGAACAGGGGTGAGAGACGGGCGACCATGAAGATCCCGGCCGTGACCATGGTCGCCGCATGGATGAGCGCCGAGATCGGGGTCGGGCCCTCCATGGAATCAGGTAACCACACGTGCAGCGGCACCTGGGCGGATTTACCCATGGCACCGATGAACAGGCAGATGCACACCAGTGTAGCGACCGTGATCGGCACCCCGAACGGCGCCACTTCGGTCGCGGTGAGTTCCCCCGCGCGGGCGAAGATCTCGGCGTAGTGGAGACTGCCCGTGTACATGAGCACACCGGCGATACCGAGCAGGAAGCCGAAGTCGCCCACCCGGTTGACCAGGAAGGCCTTGAGGTTGGCGTGGATCGCGCTGGGCCGGCGGAACCAGAAGCCGATGAGCAGATAGGAGACCAGACCCACGGCCTCCCAGCCGAAAAACAGCTGCATGAGGTTGTTCGCCATCACCAGCATCAGCATGGAGAAGGTGAACAGCGATATGTAGGCGAAGAAGCGCTGGTACCCTGGATCTTCCTGCATGTAGCCGATGGTGTAGATGTGCACCATCAGCGACACGAAGGTGACGACCACCATCATCGTCGCGGTCAGCGGATCGATGAGAAAGCCGACCTCGATGGGAAGGCCCGGCAGTTGCGCCCAGGTGTAGACGGTGGCGTCCACCACCGGGCCGCCCAGCACCACCACATCCCAGAACACCTTGAGCGACAACAGGCAGGAAAGCCCCACTGCCCCGATGGTGACTCGATGCGCCCCACGGCGCCCGAGCGTCTCCTGGAACAGGCCAGCAAGGATGGCCGCCAGCAGCGGCGCGAACACGATGATCAGATGGCTGACCGATGCGGTGTGAACCACCTCGGAGACGGCCGGGACGGGGGTCATGCGGATCAGCCCTTCATGGTGTCGAGGTCCTCGACATTGATGGTGCCGCGATTGCGGAACAGCACCACCAGGATGGCGAGGCCGATGGCGGACTCTGCGGCCGCCACGGTCAGGATGAAGAAGACGAATATCTGGCCGGCGAGATCACCCAGGAAGTGGGAAAAGGCCACGAAGTTGATGTTCACCGCGAGCAACTGCAACTCCACGCACATCAGCAACACGATCACGTTCTTGCGGTTGAGGAAGATGCCCGCGATGCTGATGCAGAAGACCAGTGCGGCGACGATGAGATAGGCGGACAGGGGCATCAGCGATCTTCCTCGGTCAACCCCTTGACCAAACGGACGCGGTCCTCACGCCGGATCGTCACCTGCCACTCGGGCTTGACGGCGCGGGTCTGGCGCGACGGGCGCATGGTGAGGGCGATGGCAGCCACGATGGCCACCAGCAGGATCACGGCCGCGATCTGGAAGGGATACACATAGCGAGTGAAGAGCAGCCGGCCGAGGTCGCGCGTGTTGGCCGCGTCTGCCGGAGCGGGCGGCGGCTCAGGGAAAGCCACGGGACCGAAGGCCTCGCCTCCCACCATGGACAGCAGGGCCAGCACCATCCCGGTTGCCACCAGCAGACCCAGCGGAAGGTGGCTCGCAAAGCCAGCCCGGAGTTCGGCGATATTGATGTCGAGCATCATCACGACGAACAGGAAGAGCACCATTACCGCGCCCACGTAGACGAGCACCAGAGTGAGGGCGAGGAACTCGGCCTCGAGCAGCAGCCATAGCCCACCCGTGGCAAAGAAGGACAGCACGAGCGAAAGTGCCGCGTGCACCGGGTTGCGCAGCACGATGACCGCCAGGGCCGAGCCGAGCAGGATGGCGGATAACACTAGAAAAACGATGGCTTCGAGGGTCACCGATTCGATCCTTCAGCGGAGTGGTCGGGACGGTCCGGCGGTTATCCCGAAGCCTGTGCTGCCCCGTTTCGTTCCTGGTCTCAACGGTAGAGCGCGTCACTGCGCCGATCGGCCGCGATAACGGTCTCCCAGCGATCACCATGGGCGAGCAGCCGATCCTTGGTCATGAGCAGATCGCCACGCGCTTCGCCATGATACTCGTGGAAGCGGGTTTCGACGATGGAATCCACTGGGCAGGACTCCTCACAGAAGCCGCAGAAGATGCATTTGGTCAGGTCGATGTCGTAACGGGTGGTGCGGCGGCTACCGTCCGCGCGTTGTTCGGACTCGATGGTGATGGCCACTGCCGGACATACGGCCTCGCAGAGCTTGCAGGCGATGCAGCGCTCTTCCCCGTTTGGATAGCGCCGCAGGGCATGCAGACCGCGGAAACGCGGCGACATCGGGGTCTTTTCCTCAGGGTACTGGATGGTGACCTTGCGATCGA
>DBNU01000125.1 GCA_002299125.1 Proteobacteria bacterium UBA664 | reverse complement strand
GAGCGCCTTCAGCCCGTGGCTCAGCTCCCAGGTGTCCGGCAGACCGTCACCGTCGTCATCCGGATCGGCGAAGTTGGCAATCCCGTTGCCGTTGGTGTCCGGGGACTGCGTGACCACACGGCCGGTGATGTTGCCCACCGCATCGAAGGCACGGGCCAGCAGCGGCCCATCGGCACGACGCTCGGAGACGAGGCGATCAACCTCGTCGTAGACGTAGTCGATGCGGGTCGCGGCGGCGGCCGCGGCGGCGTGCGCGATCAGAAGAAGCGCGAGGGTCAACCGGCCGACAGAGCGCATGACTTCCTGCCTCGGAGGGGCCGCGAGCTTGCGGCGAGGCGACGCTACACGCGCGATGTGACAGCCGTATGAAGCTCTTGTTAACGTTTTGTGACAGGGGGGGCAGGGATCCGGGCCGACGCCGGCAACCCCGACACGCAGCGACGACCACCCTCGTTGGGGTTCGCAGGCTCACCCCAACCTACGGCTGCTGGATCCCCGCCTCCGCGGCGATGACGGGACGCGGCGATGACGGAGGGGTGCGGGCACGACGGGGTGCGGGCACGACGAGCGCGCTACCAACCCGGTTCTCGAGGCGCGCAGTAACGCTCTCGGGGGCCGCACCCTCAGCCTGCCGCCACGATGTTGATGAGCCGACCGGGCACCAGGATCACCTTGCGCACGCTGAGCCCTTCGAGGTGCCGGCGCACCCCTGGATCGGCCATGGCCGCCGCCTCCTGCGCATCCCGATCCGCCTCGGCCGGCACTGAGACCTGACCACGGCGCTTGCCGTTCACCTGCACGACCAGTTCCACCGTGGCACGCGTGAGCGCCGCGCTGTCCACCTCGGGCCACGGGGCATCCACCACACTGCCGGCACCACCCAATGCCTGCCATAGCCGCTCGCTCACATGCGGCGTGACCGGCGCGATCAGGCGCACGATGGCTAGATAGCCCTCAGCGGCCACGGCGCGCGCGGCGGGGTCGTCGAGATCGGCGCGGGCGAGCGCATTGCTGAGCTCCATGATCGCGGCAATGGCCGTGTTGAAGGTATGCCGGCGGGCGTAGTCGTCCGTCACCTTGGCGATGGTCTCGTGCACCTGCCGCCGCAGATCCCGGGCCTCGGCATGCCCCGCCACGAGGGCCGGATCCGGCAGCCCCACCGGACCTGCCGCGAGCAGTGCCACGATCTGACGCCAGAGGCGCTTCAGGTACCGGTGCCCACCCTCCACCCCGGACGACGACCATTCGAGCGACTGATCAGGCGGTGCCGCGAACATGGTGTACAGGCGCACCGTGTCCGCGCCCCAGGCCTCCACCAGCGACTGCGGGTCGACGCCGTTGCGTTTGGACTTCGACATCTTTTCGATGCCACCGATCTCGACCGGCCGACCGTCGGTGTTGAGCGTGGCCTGCACCACCCGCCCTTTGGCATCGCGGACCACCCCGATCTCGTCCGGGTTGTACCAGCTCCGGCGCCCGCCGTCGGCGGGTTCGCGGAAGTAGGTCTCCGCCACCACCATGCCCTGGGTGAGGAGCTGCGCGAAGGGCTCTGCACCATCGACGAGACCGCAGTCGCGCAACAGCTTGTGAAAGAAGCGGCTGTAGAGCAGGTGCAGGATGGCGTGCTCGATGCCGCCGACGTACTGATCCACCGGCAGCCAGTAGCGGGCGCGCGCATCCACCATATCGGTGTCGCAATCGGGCGAGCAGAAGCGCGCGTAGTACCAGCTCGACTCCATGAAGGTGTCGAAGGTATCGGTCTCGCGCTCGGCCGGACCGCCACAAGCCGGGCAACTCGTGCTGCGCCAGCCCTCGAGCCGGGCCAGGGGCGAGCCTGCGCCGTCCACCGTGAGGTTCTCCGGCAGCAGCACCGGGAGGTCCTCTTCGGGCACCGGCACGGCACCACAGACAGGGCAGTGGATGATCGGGATGGGGCAACCCCAGTAGCGCTGGCGCGAGACGCCCCAGTCGCGCAGCCGATAGTTGACCCGCCGGCGCCCCGTGCCCTTAGCCTCGAAGTGCGCCGCCAGAGCAGAGAAGGCCTGACTGTAGTCGAGCCCGGTGTGCACGCCGGAATCGATGAGGATCCCATGCTCGGTGAAGGCACCAGCGGTGAGGTCGATGGGGCTGCCGTCAACCGGCGCGATCACCTGCTTGATCGGCAAGCCGTAGCTGCGCGCGAAGGCCCAGTCGCGCTCGTCATGCGCCGGCACGCTCATCACGGCACCACTGCCGTAACCGGCGAGCACGAAGTTCGCCACCCACACCGGCAGGCGCTCGCCGGTCATGGGGTGGATGACATATCGACCGGTAGGGAGTCCGCGCTTCTCGAGTGTCTCCACCACCGTCTCGGAGACCGACTGATGCAGACACTCCTCGACGAAGGCCGCCAGGGACGGGTCTTGCAGTGCTGCCGCGCGTGCCAGCGGATGCTCGGCGGCGACGGCCACGTAGGTCACGCCGTAGAGGGTGTCGGGGCGCGTTGTGTAGACGGTGAGTGGTTCCGACGAACCCTCCACGGCGAAGGAGAACTCCAGCCCCTCGGAGCGCCCGATCCAGTTGCGCTGCATGGCACGCACGGCGGCGGGCCAGCCCTCCAGCCGGTCGAGCTCCGCGAGCAGCTCGTCTGCATACTGCGTGATGCGCAGGAACCATTGCGGGATCTCGCGCCGCTCGATGAGGGCCCCGGAGCGCCAGCCGCGCCCGTCGATCACCTGCTCGTTCGCCAGCACCGTGTGATCGACCGGGTCCCAGTTGACGACCGCATCGCGCCGATAGACCACACCCTGCCGGAACAGCCGCACGAACAGCGCCTGTTCCCAGTGGTAGTAGCCGGGCTGGCAGGTCGCGAACTCGCGTGACCAGTCGTAGCTGAAGCCGAGACGCTGGAGTTGCTCACGCATGTGACCGATGTTGGCCCAGGTCCACTCGGCCGGTGGCACACCGTTGTCGATGGCCGCGTTCTCCGCCGGCAGACCGAAGGCGTCCCAGCCCATCGGGTGCAGCACGTTGCGGCCCTGCATGCGCTGATAGCGGGCGATGACGTCCGCGATCGTGTAGTTGCGCACATGGCCCATATGCAGCCGGCCGGAGGGATAGGGGAACATGGCCAGGCAGTAGTACTTCTCGCGGGTCGGGTCTTCCGTGACGCGATAGAGATCCGCGGCCTGCCAGGCGGCCTGCACGGCTGGCTCGAGTTCGGCGGGGACGTAGCTTTCGGGCAGTGGGGCGGTCATGCGGCGGAACCGGGAGTCTTCCAGGGAGGGCGGGCGGGGGAGGCAGCCCGCCGCCGGGCGGCGCAGGATAGCCCCTCGGCGTGTGCGGCGGAATCGGCCGTGCCGCCGGCTCGTGGCGCCGGGGCGGGATCGCTCACCGCCCAAGGCCCGTCGACCACTGCCCGAGGCGGCCGAGGGCCAACTCACCCCGGCACCCCCAATGCGCCCAATCACCTCCGCCCCGGCCGGGCTGATCTCCACACCGCGGTACCTGAACACGCAGCAGGTTGCCGAGCGGGACGGAGATCACACCCACGGCCGGTGCCGGGACACGCGCAGGATCACTGTGTCGCGCGCGGGTCTCTCACCGACAGCCCCCAGCCTTGAAAGTCATTGCCATTCAGGGTCAGCAGATGGTCGATGTCATGCACGCTCGCGAACACGGCGAGTCGCGCGTCATGCGCGCGCTTGCCCTGAACCGCGTGCCGATCAACGAAGTCGATCCATGCGGGGAGGAGGTCAGGTGGATCGTGCATCCACTCGAAGAGTTCCAGCAACTGTCGAACATGCCGGGCCGCATCTTCACACGGCCAACCGAATCCGTTGCTGGCCACGGGCCGCGTCGCGACAACCCAGAACTCGTAGAGGGCCTGCGGCGCAAGGATCAGTCGATCAGACTCGGCCCGCAGCGCCTCGACCATCCCCAGGCAAGCCGCGTGCTCCGGAGCGCGGCTGTCGACGAGGCGCAGCAGGATGTTCGCATCGAGCAGGTACGACGCCATTCGGTTCGGCGTCAGTAGACAGTATCCCGATCGATTGCTGCGAGCGGCAGGGCCGGAATCTCGGGTAACGATGCAATCCACGCGCGCAGCGCTTCCCAGCGCGGCAGAGTTGCCGGAGCCTCGCGCGGACCGATCACGACACGCACTGCCGTCAGTGTCGGTCGTGCGTAGGTATCGAAATCGAATGCCGGAACAGTCAATGAAATCAGGCCGCCAGGCGCGTGAGCAGCGGTGGACCACTCGGCAGGTCCCATCTGCGGTGCCCCTGTCCGTAGTCCGGCCGCGTCCGTTCGGGCGTTCAAGCTGTACAACGTTTGCATGGCGCATCGGCCCCGTTCAGCAGCGATTTTCATTCGTAGACCGGCCCCAGTCGATCAATCGTCTCCGGCGCAAGCAGGCTGAAGAACAACCGTTTGGATCGGTCATGTACGCGCTCCAGACGCTCCTCGAACGCGCTCCAGAAGCCCTCGACATCGGCGCAGATCACGTCGATGTCGATCAGTACTCCCCTTACCACGGCCCCCTCCAACCTTGCCTCGGCGGCGCTGGCGACCTGGATGATCGAGACCAGGCCTTCGTCGTCCAACTCCGTGCGCATCTGGACCGGGCGCTGCGTCAGGTCCAGATCGGCCAGCCGCAGTGTGGTCGCCAACCCCGCCAGGGACGGCTGGGGATTCAGGTCGACCAGGTCGAGGTAGCGCAGCGAAAACCGCTCCGGCCGATCAAGCAGGCCGAGGCCGGGCAGATACCGCACCACATCCGCGATCCGCTGCCGAAACACTGCCCAGCCGAGGTAGGGGCGGCGGCAATTGAGGCTGACGACGCGCTCACCGACCTGAAGCGCGAGAGCAGCATGCTCACCCGGTCCGCCTTCGAAGCGAAGCGTCGGTGCATAGCGCAGACGCTCGTCCTGCGTGACGATGGGACGCGGAATGTCCGCAGCGGGCAGGCGCACCACATTCGGAAAGACGTCGCGGAACTCCTGGTACAGGATGCCGGGCAGCAGATCGCCCAGCGGCGCGCCTTGCGCACTGTCGAACCGCATCTCCCAGATCGCCTCGACCAGCGGCTCGCGGGACAGACGCCTGGGCAGCGACGGTGTCATGGTCGGTCTTGCAGCCTCAATCAGTAAACGAGCGGGACGACGCGCCGGGCTCGGCGAACTACACCGAATCCACCGAATCCACCGCCTTACCACCGCTCGCGGGAAGCCTAGACACCTCACCCCGCCCGCGCTAGCCCTGGAATACCACCGTCTGCGCCGCGAACACCGGGCCGTCCACGCAGACGCGCCGCATGGCCCGTCGGCCTTCCTCCTCGATGAGCACGGTGCAGCCGGCGCAGCCGCCGACGGCACAGGCCATGTGTTCCTCCAGCGAGAGTTCAGCGGGCAGGTCGAACTCGGCCGCCAGCGCCTGCACGGCCCGCAGCATCGGCGTCGGTCCGCAGGCGTAGATCTCGACCTCTGTCCGGGCGGCGGGAGCGAGCGCGCCGAGCCACGCTCGGGCGAGATCGGTGACGAAGCCATCGAAGCAGCCGGGGAAACCCTGGCGCGAGGCCAGTCGGCTCGCGATCCCCCAGTCCTCGAGCAGAGGCATGGCAGCGATGGCCTCCGCCGGCAAACCGGGCACGAGGCGCGTGGAGGGTCGGGGCGTGAAGGGGAAGGGGATTTCGCTGCCCATCAGCACCAGCGGATTGAGGTGGCGGGCGGTCCGGCGCAGGTGTTCGGCCAGGAAGATCATGGGCGGGATGCCCACGCCACCGCCGATGAGCAGCGGCAGGCGGCGATAGCCATCCTGGCGGAACGGCCTGCCGATGGGGCCGAGCAGCGAAAGGCGCTCACCCGGGCGGCGGCCCGCCAAGAGTGCGGTGCCCTCACCATGCACCTTGTAGAGTAGCTCGATGCTGCCGGACTCCGGCTGCACGCGCATCAGCGACAGCGGCCGCCGCATGGGCAGGCCGGGCCCGCAAGTGAGGTGCACGAACTGGCCCGCCAGCGCCCGACGCGCGGTTTCGGGTGCTCGCAGGCTGAGCACATACTGCTCGCCGGCGAAGGCCTCATGTGCAAGCACCTCCGCATCCTCCAGATGTATCGACGCCCGCTCGCCCCGCCAGTACCCCATCGCTGTCAGCACTCCGAAAGGTGTTCGCGACTCAGGATTGGTACACCACCCGCCCGCCGAGCAGGGTGGTGCGCACGGCCCCCGTGACCGTCTGCCCGAGGAAGGGTGAGTTCTTGCCATTGCTGACGAGCGATGCGGCACTGACCACCCACTCGACGGCCGGGTCAAAGACGCAGACATCGGCCGGGGCACCGACCCCCAGATGGCCGACCGGCAACCCGAGGATGCCGGCCGGGCGGGAGGTGAGCGCGGCGACCGCCATGCCGAGCGGCAGTACGCCCTCCCGGACCAGCGACAGGGTGAGCGGGAGGAGTGTCTCCAGTGCCGAGGCACCTGGCTCGCTGGCCGCGAAGGGCGCCGCCTTGGCGTCGCGATCCTGCGGTTCGTGGTCGGAGCAGATGGCGTCGATGAGGCCGCGCGCCACCCCACGCCGCAATGCATCGCGATCGGCCCGGCTGCGCAGCGGTGGGCGCAGATGGCAGTTGACGCAGTAGCCTTCGAGGTCGTGCTCGGTGAGTTCCAGGTGTTGCAGGGACACGTCGCTCGTCACACGCAGACCACGTCGCCGCGCCGCGGTCACCAGCCGCACACCCTGTGCCGTGGACAGGCGACCGAAGTGGGCACGTACACCGGTCTGTTCGATGAGCAGAAGGGCGCGCGCGAGCGCGATGGTCTCGGCCGTCTCGGGGATGCCGGGGATGCCGAGGCGCGTGGCCACGGGCCCTTCGTGGGCCGCCCCCTCCGCCGCCAGCCACGGGTCCTCCGCCTGAATGAACACGGTCAGTCCGAAATTGGCCGCGTACTCGAAGGCCCGGCGCTGTACGGCCGTGTTCTCGATCGGCGCACGCGCATTCGAGACGCCGACGCAACCGATGTGCGCCAGTGCCGCCATCTCGGCCAGCACCGCCCCCTCGAGCTTGCGCGTGAGCGCCCCCAGACACACGACCCGCGCCAGGGCCGCGGCCTCGGTGCGGGCGTGGATGAGTTCCACCACGGCCGGGGTGTCGAGGATGGGGCGGGTGTCGGGCGGGATGCAGATGGTGGTGACCCCTGCGCGGGCCGCCGCCGCCAGTTCACTCGCGATGGTCGCCTTGTGTTCCGCGCCTGGCTCGCAGGTACGCACCGAGAGATCCACCACGCCGGGGATCACCAGACAACCACTGGCGTCGATCTCCTCGGCACCACCGGCACCGGCAGGGGCCGCGCCCAGGGACGCGATACGCCCATCGACCAGATGCAGGTCCAGCAGCCGATCGATGCCGTTGGCAGGATCGACGACACGCCCGCCGCGAATGGAGATGACCCGGTTCATGCGTCCTCCGCCACGCCGGCATGGCTGCCCATGGCGAGCGACATGATCGCCATGCGCACGGCGATGCCGACGTTGACCTGTTCGAGGATCGTGGACTGCGGCCCATCGGCCACCTGCGATTCGATCTCCACGCCGCGATTGATGGGGCCGGGGTGCAGCACGATGGCGTCCGGCTTCGCGCGCGCCACCCGCTCGGGTGTCAGCCCATAGCAGCGGTAGTATTCCGCCGCGCTCGGCAGCAGCGCCCCCTGCATCCGCTCCTGCTGCAGCCGCAGACCGCAGATCACGTCCACGCCCTCGAGCCCGCGTTCGAGCACGTGATAGACCGATACCCCGAGTTCCTCGATGCCGACCGGGATCAGGGTCTTCGGTCCGACCACCCGCAGGTCTTCTACCCCGAGTGTGCGCAGCGCATGGATCCCGGAGCGCGCCACCCGCGAATGCGCGATGTCGCCGACGATGGCGACCGAAAGCCCCTCGAAGCGCCCCTTGTGGCGACGGATGGTGGCGCAGTCGAGCATGGCCTGGGTGGGGTGTTCATGCCGGCCATCGCCGGCGTTGATCACCCGCACCCCCGGGGCCACATGCGCGGCGATGAAGGCCGCCGCACCCGAGAGCCCGTGGCGCACGATGAACATGTCGCAATTCATCGCCTGCAAGGTCCACAAGGTATCGAGCAGCGATTCGCCCTTGCGCGTGGAGGATGCCTCCACGTTCAGATTCAGCACGTCGGCCGACAGGCGCTTGGCGGCCAGATCGAAGGTAGTGCGCGTGCGCGTGGAGGGCTCGAAGAAGAGATTCACGATGGTGCGGCCACGCAGGAGCGGCACCTTCTTCACCGCGCGCGATCCGAAGGCCATGAAGCCTTCGGCGGTATCGAGGATCTCCGTCAGCGTCTCGCGCGAGAGGCCCTCCACGCCGAGGAAATGGCGCAGGGGCTGCCGGCCGACTTCACGCATCAGGCGGTCTGAAACAGGCGCAGGGAGAGTTCGTCCGCTGCCGTAAGCTTGGCCTGCTCGCCGGGCTTGAGGGTCATGGTGACCCCGGTGATGTCGGCGGCGACTGGTAGCTCACGCCCCCCCCGATCGAGCAGCACGGCCAGTATGATGCTGGCCGGGCGGCCGTAGTCGAAGATTTCGTTCAAGGCTGCCTTGACCGTGCGCCCGGTGTAGAGGATGTCGTCCACGAGCAGGATGTGCGCCCCCTCCACGTCGAAGGGCAGGTTGCTCGGCGCGACGCTCGGATGCAGCCCAAGCTGGGAGAAGTCGTCACGATAGAAGGCAATGTTGAGTTCACCGAGCGGGCTGGCAAGGCCAAGCCGCCGATGCAGGGCCGCGGCCACCCACAGACCGCCGGTGCGTACCCCGATCATGTGCAGCGGAGAGCGGTTGCACGCCAGTGCGCGTTCCGCGATCTCCACCGCCATCTGGTCCAGCAGGCCCGCGACCTGAACCACGTCCTGGATGATGCGACCTTCCTGCTGCACTGGGGCCTCCTTGGTTCTCGTTGCGCCGCGAGCATACCGGGTCGCGACGGCGTTGGCACCGCCGCTTCAGCGCCGTGGGAGCCCGCGCAGCCAGCTCTCGACGATGAGTTGCGCGGCGAGGTCGTCAACGTGCGTGCGCCGCCCCGGTCGTGGTCGGCGCCGGGCATGCAGCGGGTGCGCCGCTGCCGCGTGCGTGCTCAGGCGCTCATCGATGCGGTGCACCGGCAGGCGGTAGCGCGCGGTCAGACCGGCCGCGAGGGCATCGATGTCGGCGGCCAGGGGATGGATGCCGCCGTCGGCCAGGGTGGGCCAGCCGAGCACGAAGGCCTGCGGGCCCCAGTCAGCGACCAGTGCGTCGATGCGTGGCCAGTCGAAGTCGGGGCCGGTCCGGGTCAGCACCGTGACCGGGCTTGCGGTCCCCGAGACGGACTGGCCCACCGCTACCCCGATCCGCCGCTGCCCGACATCGAATCCGAGGACCGAGAGCCCGGTGCTCACGCGTGACCGACGTCCGTGGACAGCAGGCTGAGGTCGATACCCATCATGCCGGCCGCGGCACGCCAGCGCCGCTCGGGTGGGACTTCGAACAGGATCTCGAGCGTCGCCGGCGTGGACAGCCAAGCGTTCTCGGCCATCTCGCGCTCCAGTTGACCGGCGTCCCAGCCGGCATAGCCGAGGGCGATGAGGACGTCCTCAGGCCCGCTACCGCTGGCCAGGGCCTCGAGGATGTCGCGCGAAGTGGCGAGCCCGATGCTGTCGTTGATGCGCAGCATGGACGCCCACTGCCCGGCCGGCCGGTGCAGCACGAAGCCGCGATCCCGCTGCACCGGGCCACCGCTGAACACGGGCAGACGATTGATCGCCGGCTGCTCACAGCCGATCTGCATCTGCGCGAAGACCTGCTCCAGCGGGATGTCGAGCGGGCGATTGATGACGATCCCGAGCGCCCCCTCCTCCCCATGCGCACACACGTAGGTCACGGTGTGATGGAAGTTGGGATCGGCCAGGCCGGGCATGGCGATGAGGAGGTGGTTGGTGAGATTCAGGCCGCGCATAGGCACTCGAGTATCGGAAGCCCGGGCCGCGCGGGCAAGGTGCGTAACGAGCGCTGCCGGACGCGCGGCGCATTTATCCACCGGCGCATGAGAGACAGAAGTCGTTTCTGCGCGAATGGCGGGGGATCCAGTCCTTCCGCAGCAACGGCGTGATGACACTGGATCCCCGCCTGCGCGGGGATGACGGGGGGCGCAGGGATGACGAGGGGCGCAGGGATGACGGGGGGCCTCGAATGCCCTCAGCGCCCGGAGGAGAAGCGATAGTTGTTCATGAACTGCCAGGTGCGCGTGACGTGCAGCACGTCTACTTCGTCGAGAAAATCGCGCGGGAAGGGGGCGAAGGGGGCGGCTAGTTCCACGATGCGCACGGCGGCATCGTCCAGCTCCCGATGCCCGGAGCTCTTGCGCACGATGATGTCCTCCACCGTGCCGTCCGGGCGCAGGGCCACGTCCAGGATGAGCGCCCCGGACAGCCCCTTCTCGCGCGCCTTCTCCGGATAATTCAGGTTGCCGACCCGCTCGACCTTGGCGCGCCACGCCTCCATGTAGGCGGCGTACTTGTACTCGCGGGTGTTGGCCGAGATGAACTTGCGGCGCGGACGCTCGGCGCGGGATTCCAGCTTCTGCTGGATCTCGGCGTTGAGGCCCGCCGTGGCAAAGCTCTGGCTGATGAGCGTGGCGGCACTGGGAGAGGGTGCGGGGGCCGCCGGGGCGGCTGCCTCCGCGACCGGGACGGGTTCGTCGGGCGGTTTCGCCGGGGACTCGGCTGCGCTCGTCTTTGCGGCCTTGGCCTCCTTGCGCCCGGCCGGTTCGCGGCGGCTGTCGGCGCGCGATCTGGCCGCCGCTTCCCTGGCCGGTGCCTCGGTGGTGAGCACCGGTGGTGGCGGCGCAGCGGCTTCGGCGGGCGCGGGTTCCGCAGCCGCCTCGGTCGGCGGTGCCGGCGCCTCCGGGGCAGGCTCCGGGAGCGGCTCTGGGGCAGGGGCTACTGCGGGCTGCCGCAACTCCGGGGGCGGTGCTACGGGTTCCGGCTGAACCGGGGCCAGGGGCGGCGGTGCCGGCGGTGGGGCGCTGACCACTTCCGGCGTGGGTGCCGGCTGCAAGGCCTCGAAGGGCGCACTCGGCGTAAGGGCCTGAGCCTCCTCCCCACCGCCCGCCGCATGCGCCTGTGCGAGTTGCCTGGCCTCGGGGTTCGAATGCGGGTCGGCCTGCTGTACCAGGATGACATCCAGGTACTCCGGTGGCACCCGCTCCGGGGCCACGAAGCTGACGCCGAGGATGAGCGCGCCGTGCATCAGGAGCGCGACGACGAAGGTAAGCGCGAGGCGATCGGAGGGCGTGACCACCGCGGATGGCGCCATGCCGCCGGCCAGCGGCAGCGTCGCGACGAACTGGGTCACGGTGTCTGCGCCCGCGGAAGAACGCGCTGCGTCGTCCGGTGGGCCTCGATGGCACCGAGGAAACGACCGACGATGTCGAGCCCGGTCGCGGCCTCGATCTCGCGTGCGCAGGTGGGACTGGTGACATTCACCTCCGTGAGCCAGCCACCGATGACGTCGAGTCCCACGAACCAGAGCCCGCGACGGCGCAACTCCGGGCCGAGCGCCTCGGCGATCCGCCGCTCGCTGGGCGTGATCGGCAGCACCTCGCCCCGGCCCCCTGCGGCGAGATTGCCCCGCAGATCGCCCCGCTGGGGGATGCGCGCGAGGGTGAAAGGGATGGGCTCGCCGTCCACCACCAGCACGCGTCGATCCCCGTCGACGATCTCGGGCAGATAGCGCTGGGCCATCACCATGCGTCGTTCGCCGCCCGTGAGGGTCTCCAGGATCACGTTGCGATTGCCGTCACCGGCCTGGATGCGGAAGACCGAGCGCCCACCCATGCCATCCAGCGGTTTGACCACGATGTCGCCGAACTCCTCCAGGAAGGCCAGCAGACGCTCATGACGCGCGCTGACCAGCGTAGGTGGGGCGAACTCCGGAAACAGGCCGAGCGCGAGTTTCTCGCTCACGTCGCGCAGGGCTGCCGGGCGGTTCGCCACCGTCGCCCCCTGGGCCTCGGCAAGCTCCAGCACCTGGGTGGCGTGGACGTATTCCGTGTCGAAGGGCGGATCCTTGCGCATCAGGATGAAATCGAGCGCGCCGAGCGGTTGCACGGAGGCGGCCCCGAGGCTGAACCAGCGCGTCGGGTCGTCCTGAACCTCGAGCGGCGCCATCAGGCCCAGGGCCGCACCGTCGCGCAGGCAGAGATCCGACTGTTCCATGTACCACAGGGACCAGCCGCAGCGCCGGGCCGCGAGCAGCATGGCCAGCGTGGTGTCCTTGGCCACACTGATCCCTGCAATCGGGTCCATCACCACACCGAGTCGTCGCGACATCCAAAGCCCTCTTCCGCGCCCTTTGTGCCTGAACGATCGCGATCGTCATCGCCCCTGGCGCCAGGCCCGCGCGCGTCCCGCGCCGCGCCCGCGGAAATGGGTGCCGCGCAACGCCATCCCGTGACGTAGGATGCCCGGCACGCCGGGGGTTCCCGATCTCGACCCCAGGCAGACGCAGCGATTTCTGGCCACGGGCGAGTCTGCACGCAGCAGACGCCTGCGGTCGATGGGGAAACCCACTGCCGGCCAAGGCCCAACCCCGTAGAGCCCCCTCAGATGCCCCATCATTCGCTGCGCCTCGTCACCCGCCAGAGCCCGCTCGCCCTCTGGCAGGCCAAGCATGTGGCCGAGCGGCTCTGCGCTGCCCATCCCGGGCTCACGGTCGAGCTGATTGGCATGACCACCGCCGGCGATCGTTTCCTGGCTGGCAGCCTCGCCCCCGTGGGCGGCAAGGGCCTGTTCGTGAAGGAACTCGAGCAGGAGATGCTGGCGGGGCGCGCGGATCTCGCAGTGCACTCGCTGAAGGATGTCACCGTCGATCTGCCCGCTGGCCTCGTGCTCGCGGTCATGCTGGAACGGGCCGACCCCGCCGACTGCCTGTTGTCCTTGCACCACGACGGTCTCGCCGCGCTGCCGGCGGGTGCCCGGGTCGGCACTGCCAGCCTGCGCCGGCGGGCGCAGATCCTGGCCCTGCGACCGGACCTCGAAGTAGGGGAGTTGCGCGGCAATGTCGGCACCCGCATCGGGCGACTCGCAGCCGGGGAGTTCGACGCCATCCTGCTCGCGGCCGCCGGACTCGATCGCCTGGGGTTGGCCGATCACCCGGCCCTGCGTGAGCGTTTCACGCCCGAGCGCATGCTGCCCGCCGTGGGCCAAGGGGTGATCGGCATCGAATGCCGCGACGACCCCGAACTGCTGCCCCTGCTCGCGGTGCTGCATCACGCCCCGACCGCCACCTGTGTCGCCGCCGAACGCGCCATGAATCAGACGCTGGGCGGGGCCTGTCACGTCCCGGTGGCCGGCCATGCGCTGTTGCAGCCCGACGGCAGCCTCTGGCTGCGTGGCTGCGTGGCCGCCCTCGACGGGGGCACGCTGCTCAGCGCCGAGGCGCGTGCCCCCGCGGCGCAGGCCCGCGCCTTGGGTGAAACGGTGGCCCGCGCCCTGTTCGCCCAGGGCGCGGGGGAGCTGCTCGCGGCCGTGCCCGACGCCCGGCGATGAATGCCCTGCCGCTCGCCGGCCTCCGCCTGTGGCTGACGCGGCCGATCGGGCGCGGTGACGCGGGCACCCGGGCCTTGCGCACTGCCGGGGCCGTCGTCTGGCCACGCCCGGTGCTGGCCATCGAGCCGACGTCGGCCGCCCTGCTCGGCGCAGCGCAACGGTCGTGGGCCGATCCCGCGGGCTGGGATTGGCGCATTTTCACCAGCCCCGCCGCCGTGGCCGCGGTGAGTGACTGGCCGCGACCTGTCGCACGCCACATCGGGACGCTGGCCACGGTCGGCCCGGGGACGGCACGGGCGGTGGAAGCGGCATTCGGCGAAGGCTGCCTGGCCGGCCCCGGCACCGCTGGGGCTGCGGGGCTGCTCGGCCTGCCGGAACTGGCAGCAGCGCGAGTGACAGGCAGGCGCGTGCTGCTCGTGCAGGGCGAAGGCGGTCGTGAGTTGCTCGAACCTGCCCTGCGGGCGCGCGGGGCGATGGTCGGTGTCGCACGGGTGTACCGGCGCGTCACCCTGCCGCTCGCGCTCGATCCCGCCGACTGGCCCGAGGGCCTGCCGCAGGCCCTCACCCTCAGCAGCGCGGACAGCACCCGCGCCGTGGCCGCGGCGGCGCGCGCGGCTTCCGCCGACTGGGTGCTCTCGCTCGGGTTCGTGGCCTGGTCGGAGCGGGTGCGGGAGGTCGCCCGGGCCGAGGGCTTCGTCGGCCCCTGCAGTACGCTGACGGCAGACGAGGATGCCGATACAGCCGTCGTCGCGGCCTGCCAGACGCTCTGGGGCATTCTCGCGAAGCCGGCGCTCGCGACCGCAGCGGGGGCACCCAGCCCCGACGCCACCCGCCCCGCTCCCAGCGGCGCGGGCTGAGGCGACCCCCTGAGCGCCGTGGCCCGCGCGAAGCGCGGTTGCGGCCGGACATTCCGGCGTCGCGCTGAGGTCGCCGGTGGGCGAGGCTGCCTGCTACTCTGGGCGCTGACCGGTGCCGGCGCTCGTCCCGTGCGCGTTATGGGCACCACCACCCTCAGGAGACCCCCATGAGCTCGCCCGACGACCCCGCCGTGCCCGCTGTCGCCGGGGCCGTCTCCCCTGAGCCCGCCAGCGGCGACGCCCGTCCCACGGCCAGCGCGTCGCCTGCACCCAAGGGGCCGGCTGGGGTGCGACCGGCGGTCATCGCCGGGTTGCTGGCACTGGGGGGCGCGGCGCTGATCGACTTCACACTGTGGCGGCCGCAGGTGCTCGGGGCCGTCAGCACCCTGCGCGGTGACCTCGCCGCCGTGCGTAACCACGTGGACGCGGTCGGCACCAGGCAGGCCGAGGCGCTGGAGAAGGCCCGCCTCGAACTGGAGGCCGTGCATGCGACCCTCGATCGGGCCGGCAAGGCCATGGAGGAGGCACAGACGCGCGTCCGTGCGACCGAGGAACTGGTCGGGCGCAACGAGGCCCGCGTGGCCCAACTGGCCGAGGCGCTGACGCGGCTGTCGGCCGAGCGGCCGCGGGTGGAGTTCGACTGGACACTGGCGGAGGTCGAGTTCCTCATCTTCACGGCCCAGCAGCAGCTTGCCCTGGCCCGCGACGTGCGTGGCGCAGAGCGCATTCTCGCCAGCGCCGATCGGCGGCTGGCGCTGCTGGCCGAGCCCGTGCTGATCCCCTTGCGCGAGGCCATCGCCGCCGACCGCAACGATCTGGCCGCCGTGCCGCTGCCCGACACCACGGGCCTGGCCATCTTCCTCGGCGATCTCGGTCAACGGGTGGCCGCGCTGCCGCTCAAGCCCGGCCCGACCCGACCCTTCACCGACGCCCCGCCCCCTGCGGACGCAGCAACCGGGGCAGCAACCGGGGCAGCGGACGAACCCAACCTGCTGCGTGACCTCTGGTCCGAGTTGCGCGGTTTGGTCGTGATCCGCGAAAGCGCGCGGATCGATCTGGCGGCACTCGACCCGGCCACCCACGCACTCATTCGCGAAAGCCTGCGGCTCGAACTGGCCGCCGCCCGCCTGGCCGTTCTGCGCCCCGACAATGAGCAAATGCGCGCCGCCGTCGACAGCGCCCTGCGCATCCTCGAAGAGCATTTCGACGGCACGACGGAGACCATCCAGAGCGCCCGCCGCGCGCTGACTGAGCTGCGCGCCATGGACCTGCGACCCCCGCTTCCGGACACGCTGACCGCTGAGGCCGCCGTGCAGGCCGCGCTCACGGCTCGGGCACGCGCGCCGGTCGTCGAACCATGAGACTCATCCTCGCCCTCATCGTGGCCATCGCCCTGGGCATGGGCGTGGCCTGGACCTTCGACCGGGACCCCGGTGTGGTCGTGCTGAGCTACGAAGGCTGGGTGGTGCAGACGAGCCTCTCGCTCTGGCTGTCCGCCACGCTGCTGCTGGCCTTGGCCGCCTTCCTGCTGTTCAAGCTCTGTGGCTGGCTGCTGGGTATCGGGCTTGCGGTGCGCTGGTGGTGCCAGAAGCACAACGAGGTGGTCGCCCAGCGGCTGCTTGGAGAAGGTTTCGAGCGGCTCGCGGAGGGCGATCTGCTGGAGGCCGAGCGGCTGTTCGTGAAGGGTGCCGCGCGTGCCCAGCAGCCGGTGCTGCACTATCTGGCGGCTGCGCAGGCGGCTGACCGCTGCCAGGACATCGCCGACCGAGACCGCTACCTCGCCCAGGCGCGTCAGGCGGGCGCCAGCCATCTCGCCGTGCAGGTGACGATCGCCGAGATCGCGCTGAAAGACGGGCGGCTGGAAGATGCGCGAAGCGCGCTCGACGGCCTCTATCGGCGGCTGCCGCGGCAGCCGCAGGTGCTGCGACTGCTCGCTCGCCTGTCCGAGCTGCGCGAGGACTGGCAACGCATCATCGAGATCCTGCCGCGACTGCGCGCGCGCCACGCCCTGCCCGCAGCCGACTGCGATGCGCTGGAGACACGCGCCTGGCAGGGCCTGCTCAAGGGCGCGCCACGCGAGCCCAGCGCCCTCTCCCGCGTCATGCGGCGACTGCCCCGTCGCTTGCAGGACGACCCCGCCTTCCTGCTGGGGCAGGCACGGGCCCTGGTGGAGGCTGATGCCATCATCGAGGCCGAGTCCCTGTTGCGACGGTCACTCGCACGCCAGTGGCGGGCCGAACTGCTCGCGGCCTACGCGGAGCTTCCGGTGCGGCCGAAGCTCCGGGCACTGGAACAGGCAGAGATCTGGCTGAAGGATCGCCCCGAAGACGCCGATCTGCACGCCTGTCTGGCGCGTCTTTGCATGCACAACTCGCTCTGGGCGCAGGCACGCAGACACCTCGACCTCGCCATCGCCCGGCGCGCTGAGCCACGCTGGCTGCACTGGCTGACCGAGACCCTGAACGCTCTGGGCGAGGAAGGCGGGGCAGCCGACGCCAGTCGGCGCGGCCTTGCGCTCGCGGTGGGTGTGACCGGTCGCGGCCTGATCGGGCGCTGAAGCCGCGACCAGAGCGCGACCCGCCAGCACCCGGAGCGGCCCCGCAGGAGTCCGCGGTCGCGGCCGGCCGGGGTCGCGCTACAACAACATCGTCCGCCCCAGATCCAGCACCGGCGCGACGATCAGGATGCGCAGCAATTGCAGGCCGATGATGGCCACGAGGGGCGAGAAATCGAGCCCGGCCACGGGTGGCAGCAGGGGCCGCAGCGGCGCGAGCAGCGGCTCCGACAGCCGCTGCAGCAGGGCACCGAGCGGGGTGTGGCCGGGGGCGACCAGGCTCATTACCGCCAGCAGGAACAGCACAAAGACGTAGACGGTGACGGTGAGATCCAGGGCCTGGCCGATCGCCGTGACCAGGAGCCCGGTCAGCGCCGGCGTCACACCCAGCAACCCGAACTGCAACAACTGGCCGAGTGCCAGCACAAGCACCAGCAGTACCAGGGCCGCCAGATCCAACCCGCGCCAACCGGGGATGACCCGCCGCAGTGGGCGCAAGGCAGGGGTGGTAAGCCGCACGACGGCCTCGGCGAAGGGGTTGCGGAAATCGGCACGCACCGCCTGCAGCAGAAAGCGCAGAAGCACGAGCGCGGCGTAGAGCTGCGTCACCGTGTCAATGAGAAAGTCGCCCGCTTGCCCCAGGTAGCCACCGCCCATTCCTGTCTCCCCTTGCTGCGACCGGGCAAGCCCCCGGATCGCTCGTGTCTGCCCGTGCCTTGGGGTCGCACCGTCGCCCCGATGAACCATCCCATCGCGGCGATCATCGCCCGTGATTGCACCCCGACCCGCGGGTAGCGCCCCCCGGAAGTGGCGGCGACCCTCAGGTGTCCTGTTTCAGCACCTCTCCGAGTTCCACGCTCCGCTCGCGCGCCGCCTGAACGGCCATCTGCACGAGTCCGGTGAGGTCCCCGGCGGCAAGGACATCGAGCGCCCGCTCGGTCGTCCCACCGGGTGAGGTGACCTGGCGTCGCAGGGTGGCGAGGTCCGGAGCACCGGGCGCAGCGGCGAGGCGAGCGGCACCCTGGCAGGTGCCGAGCGCCAGACGGGTAGCCACGGCCCGCTCCAGACCCATGGCCTCGCCCGCGGCGACCAGGGCCTCCATGAAGAGGAAGAAGTACGCCGGGCCGCTGCCGGAAAGGGCGGTCACGGCGTCCAGGGCGGACTCTTCCGCGACCCAGAAGCAGGTGCCGACGGTACCCATCAGCGCCTCGACGCGAGCACGTGTGTCTGCGCCGACCTCGGGCGCGGCATACAGCGCCGAAATGCCCGCGCGAATGAGCGCCGGCGTGTTGGGCATGCAGCGCACCACCGGGCAAAGACCGCCGCTCCAGCGCCCGATCGAGGCGCAGTCAACACCGGCGGCCACCGAAACCAGCAGCGGCCTTGCGGCCCCGAGCGGCTGTGCCAGCGGCTCGAGCGCAGTACGCAACTGCTGGGGCTTCACGGCAAGCACGATGAGGGCCGCCCCTTCGACGGCCTCGCGGTTTGACCCGGTGGCACGCGCACCCAGCGTGGCGACGTGGGCGCGGGCATCGGCATCCGGATCCGCGACCACGATGCCGCTGTCACCCGCAGCGAGCAGCCCGCGCACCAGTGCGCGGGCCATGTTGCCCCCACCAATGAAGGCCGTGTGTCCGCTCACGGCCTGCCCCCGGGCGCCAGCCTGCGGCCAGGCACGGGCCAACTGGTGAACGGCCGTCGTGGCAGGTCCGGACCCTCATCCCAACCCCGGAGGGAGAGGGGCTTCGTGGAGGCTTCGTTTCGTGGCATGTACCAGCCCTCGCCCGTCCCCCTTTCCCAGGGGAGGGGCTTCGTGGTGACTCCGTTTCGTGGCATGCCACCCTCCCAGCGCTGAGGAGCGAGGCTTTGCTCAGTTTGCCTGCTCGGGGCGGGGCCCGAACAGTCCGGTGCCCACGCGCACGAGCGTCGCCCCCTCGGCGATGGCCGCATCCATGTCGGCCGTGGTGCCCATCGAGAGCTCCGAGCAGCGATGACCGCGCGCGCGCAGATCCACCGCCAGACGCGCGAGCTCCGCGAACTCCCGCCGCTGGGCCGCGAGGCCGGTCACCGGCTCAGGCAGATTCATGAGCCCGACGAGATCGAGCCCGGGGAGGCTCTCCACCACCTCGGCCAGCGCCGGCAAATCCTCCGCCCGGACGCCGGCCTTGCTCGGCTCACCGCTGGTGTTGACCTGCAGGCACACGCGCAAGGGCGGCAGGTCTTGCGGGCGCTGCGTCGAGAGGCGGCGGGCGATGCGTTCCCGATCCAGGCTGTGGACCCAGTCGAAGTGTGCGGCGACCTCGGCCGTCTTGTTGGATTGCAACGGCCCGATCAAATGCCACTCGAGATCACGGGATCCGACTGCCGCCATCTTGGTCAGCGCCTCCTGAACGTAATTCTCGCCAAAGGCCCGCTGCCCCAACGCCGCTACAGAGCCGACCTCGGCAGCCGAACGCAACTTGCTGACTGCGAGCAGCCGTACACTGCCCTGCGCTCTGCCCCAGCGCCTCTCTGCCTCGCTGATCTGCGCCCGCAACCGGGCCAGACGCACGTCGAGAGCGTCCATCACACGGAGTCGCCGGCGAACGCCACTTCGCCTAAGCTGCGGCGGGACGGACAGGGCCAGAGGGTCATGGGATGACCGCAGGCGGACACTGGCCGCACGCGGTACGCGCATCGCGTCACTTCGGGAAACCTCGCCATATGGATATCGCAGCCCTGCTCAATTTCAGCGTCAAGAATGGCGCATCCGACCTGCACCTCTCCGCCGGCGTGCCGCCCATGATCCGGGTGGACGGTGACGTGCGCCGCTTGAACGCGCCTCCGCTACAGCACAAGGACGTTCACGATCTCGTCTACGACATCATGAACGACAAGCAGCGCAAGGACTACGAGGAGTTCCTCGAGACCGATTTTTCCTTCGAGATCCCCGGACTCGCGCGCTTCCGCGTCAATGCGTTCAACCAGCAGCGCGGGGCCGGCGCGGTGTTCCGCACCATTCCGTCCGTGATCAAGTCGCTGGAGGAACTGGGTGCCCCGAAGATCTTCCAGGACATCTCCGACTACCCTCGCGGTGTGGTGCTGGTGACGGGGCCGACGGGCTCGGGTAAATCCACCACCCTGGCGGCGATGATCAACCACAAGAACGAGAACGAGTACGGCCACATCCTCACCGTCGAGGACCCGATCGAGTTCGTCCACACCTCGAAGAAGTGTCTCATCAACCAGCGCGAAGTACACCGTGACACGCTCGGCTTCAATGAGGCGCTGCGCAGCGCACTGCGCGAGGACCCGGACGTGATCCTGGTGGGCGAAATGCGCGACCTCGAAACCATTCGCCTGGCATTGACCGCCGCCGAGACGGGGCATCTGGTCTTCGGCACCCTGCACACGAGCTCGGCCGCCAAGACCATCGACCGCGTGGTCGATGTCTTCCCCGCCGCCGAGAAGGACATGGTGCGGGCAATGCTGTCGGAATCGCTGCGGGCCGTGATCTCCCAGACGCTGCTCAAGAAGACGGGCGGCGGGCGCATCGCTGCGCACGAAATCATGATCGGCACCCCGGCCATCCGCAATCTCATTCGCGAGAACAAGATCGCGCAGATGTACTCCGCGATCCAGACCGGCGCACAGTTCGGCATGCAGACGCTCGACCAGAACCTGCTGGAACTGGTGAAGAAGAACCTGGTAACACGCCCGGATGCAAGAACCAAGGCCGTCAACAAGGATCTGTTCTGACATCCCGCTCAACCGGATGCAAGAACCAAGGCCGTCAACAAGGATCTGTTCTGACATCCCGCTCAACTGATGCCGAAGTCGCGGCATCATTCCGGACGTGGCGCCGCTGGCCCCGCCCGGCAGCGGGCATGAATCACGCACGGGGGAGCTACGCCGATGGAACGCGAACAGGCCATCCGCTACATGCGGGAGCTGCTGAAGCTCATGGTGGAGAAGAAGAGTTCCGACCTCTTCATCACCGTGGGTTTCCCGCCCGCCATCAAGGTTGACGGCAAGATCCAGCCCGTATCCAAGACCCGGCTTTCGGCCGAAGGTACGCGTGCGCTCGTTCACGCCATCATGAATGACCGCCAGCTCAAGGAATACGAGGCCTCCAAGGAGTGCAATTTCGCCATCGCACCGAGTGGCATCGGTCGCTTCCGGGTGAATGCCTTCGTGCAGCAGAGCTCGAGTGGCATGGTGCTGCGTACCATCGAGACGCAGGTGCCGACCATCGACCAGTTGGGCCTGCCTTCCGTGCTGAAGGAAGTGGCCATGACCAAGCGTGGGCTGGTCATCATGGTGGGCGGCACCGGCAGCGGCAAGAGCACATCCCTGGCTGCGATGATCGACTGGCGCAATGAGAACAGCTTCGGCCACATCATCACCATCGAGGATCCGATCGAGTTCGTCCATCCGCACAAGAGCTGCATCATCACCCAGCGTGAGGTGGGCGTGGACACCGATGACTGGCAGATCGCCCTCAAGAACACCTTGCGCCAGGCGCCGGATGTCATCCTGCTGGGCGAGATCCGCGACCGCGAAACGATGGAGATGGGGATTGCCTTCGCCGAGACCGGTCACCTCGCCATGGCCACACTCCATGCCAACAGCGCCAACCAGGCGCTCGATCGCATCGTGAACTTCTTTCCCGAGGACCGCCGTCCGCAGTTGCTGATGGACCTTTCACTCAACCTGAAGGCCGTGATCTCGCAGCGGCTGCTCAAGCGCGCAACGGGCAAGGGGCGTGCGGCCGCCATCGAGATCATGCTGAACAGCCCGCTCATAGCGGACCTCATCCTGAAGGGTGAGGTGCATGAGCTCAAGGCGCTCATGGCCAGATCCAACGAGCTCGGCATGAAGACCTTCGATCAGGCGCTGTTCGATCTCTATGAGGCCGATCTCATCACCTACGAGGACGCCATGCGCAATGCGGATTCGATGAACGAACTGCGGCTGCGCATCAAGCTCGAGGGCAAGGCGGCGCGCGGCGCCGACCACTCCGACGCGGCCGGCGGGCTGTCCCTGGCCGACAGCCCGGATCATGGCCCCTTCGTGCAGAGGGGCTGAAGCGTCAGGGTCGGCATGAGCATCAACCACCCCACAGGGCGCGCCACCCGCGTTGCAGGAGATCCGCTGTGAGTGAAGCCCCACCCGCCGAGGTCAGTGCAGTCTCGCCGTCTGCGCGCATCGACCTCTCACCCTACCTCCGGCTGCTGGTGGAGCGATCCGGTTCCGATCTCTTCTTCAGTTCCGGCGCCCCCGTCAAGATCAAGATCGAGGGTCAGGTCACCTCCATCACCCGCAGCCCGCTGACGGGCGATCAGTCGCAACAGGCGGCATGGAGCCTGATGACCGAGGACCAGATCGCGCGCTTCGATCGCGATCTCGAGATCGATTTCGCCGTGTCACTGCCTGATGGCAGCGCCCGCTTCCGCGTGAATGTATTCCGCCAGCGCGGCGAGGTGGCCATGGTGGTGCGCCGGATCCCGAGCGTCATCCCCTCCATCGAGCAACTTGGCCTGCCGGAAGTGCTGAAGACGCTCATCATGCACAAGCGTGGCCTCATCCTCATGGTGGGCGCGACTGGCTCGGGGAAGTCCACCACGCTCGCGGCCATGATCAACGAGCGCAACGCGAACGAGGCCGGGCACATCCTTACCATCGAGGACCCGATCGAGTTCTACCACCCGAACCATCGCTCGGTGGTCAATCAGCGCGAGGTGGGCACGGATACCCGCTCCTATCGCGCCGCCCTCCGGAGTGCCATGCGCGAGGCACCGGACGTCATCCTCATCGGCGAAGTCCGCGATCGGGAAACCATGGAAGCGGCGCTGGAACTCTGCAATACCGGCCATCTCGCCATCTCGACCATGCATGCGAACAATGCCAACCAGGCCATGGAGCGCGTGGTCAACCTGTTTCCGGCGGATCTGCACAAGCAGCTCCATCTCGATCTGTCACTGAATCTGCGTGCCGTGATCTCGCAGCGGCTGGTGACCGGTCTGGACCGCAAACGGGTCGCAGCCGTCGAGGTGATGGTCAACACGCCCTACGTGGCGGAACTCATCCTCAAGGGCGAGATCGGCAGCATCAAGGAGGCCATGGAGGGCAGCGGCGCGCGCGGCATGCAGACCTTCGACATGGCGCTTTACGGCCTCTACAAGGCCGGTCGCATCGATCTCGAGGAGGCACTCAACAACGCCGACTCGCGCACCAACCTGGAGCAACGGATCAACTTCGGTTGAGTCGGGGAGCGGCGCATCCAGCCTCCGCTGAGGTCCCGGTGCAACCTGCGCTCAGGGCAACAGTCGGGCGATGGCGGCGGCCGCCTCGGCCGCGCCACTTGCAACCGGGCGGGGTGGCGCTGGCTCCCGCCACAGAGTGGTGAGGGCGGGGCGCAGTCTTCCCAGCTCCAGATCCGCCCGCGCTATCTCGACCCCCCGACCACACTGATGTAACCAGCCCAGGAGGCCGGGTTCCTCCGGCCAGGCGCCCCGGCGAACGTAGGCCACGGGCACCCCGTTGCAGGCCGCCTCCGTGATGCTTCCGTAACCGGGCTTGGTGACAAGGGCATCGGCGGAACTCAGTAGATCCGGCCAGGCGAGTCCGGCTGCCGCGGCCGGGTACATGTCGGGGCGGGCGGGCAGCTCGCTGTGCGATACCACCCAGGCGATGTCCGCTGCCTGCGGCCAGGCCGCGAGCGGCAGGGCTGTCGGCACACCGCCCAGGAACAGCAGCACCACACGCACCTCGGCGGGCAGACCAAGGCGGACCCGGAGCAGCTCGGGATCCGAGCGACCGGAGCGGGCGATCGGGCCGATGGTCTGCGCCCCCGGCAATTCCGGCGTCGCCAGGGACGGTTGCGGTGCGAGGTGGAGATCGGCCCCGGCGTAGGCGGCGAGCATCTCGGCGGTCAACGCGGCGAGCCCGGGCGCATCCCCACAGTACGCCGCGAGTGCGTGCGCCCAGGTGAAGGAGGCGAGCAGAACGGCCGGCACGCCCAGCCGTCGGGCAGCGAGCAGCGGCAGATAGCCGGCATTGGCGATGACCACATCCGGCCGCAGGCGCGCGAAGGCCGTCGTGGTGGCCGCTACCTGCCGGGGCAGGTCGGCATGGAGGGCCTGATAGGCGGCCAGGGTCTCCTCGCGCAAGACATCCAGCGATCCCGCCATCAAGAGACCGAAATCGTCGGCCTGCGGCTCGGCGATGAAGGGCAGCGCCAGCAGCTCTTCCTGCCGGGCCAGCGGTGCCGTGCAGCGAACGGTGAAGGTGACATCCGGCCGCACTACCCTGAGCGCACGCAGCACGGGTCCGACCTGGGCCAGATGGCCCAGACCGTGGTGGCTTACGCAGGCGAGCGCATGCGGTGGGCGACGCAGACGACGACCCTTCAGCGCCGCGCCCGCGGCAAGCGCAGGAAGCGATCGATTCTTTGCTGGAACAGCGCCTCGCCGTGTCGAAGCTGGGCGGGGTCCAGGCGGCTGGATAGTTCATCCAGGGCCGTGTCCGCCCCCGGATGTCCGGCGGCGGCGGCCAGCGCCAGCCAGGCATAGGCCTCCGGGGCATCCTCGATGCCGAAATCCCGGCGGGTATACGCCAGCCCCAGATTGAACTGCGCCGCCGGCTGGCCCAACTCGGCGGCCAGACGCCAGCGCCGGAGCGCGCTACCGAGATCGCGCCTCACCCAACGCCCCTCGGCCTCGATGACCCCCAGGTTGAGCAGGGCCTCGGGGTAGCCGGCCTCCGCGGCCATGCGCAGGAAGGCCACGGCCTCGGGGACTCGGGCCGCGTCGGTCTCCACCCGCTCGAGCAGCAGCATGGCCAGACGGTAGGCGGCGGTGGCTTCGCCGGCGCTGGCCGCGCGCTGCAGCCACCCCTCTGCCTCGCTGCGCTCGGCCGCTGCGTTGCCGTCGAGGAGCAGCGTGGCCAGATTCAACTGGGCGAGGGGAAGTCCCGCCGCGGCGGCATGGCGGAAGTGGTTGATGGCGGCTGCGCGCCGCCCTGGGTCGCCGGCAGCGGCAAGGCCCAGCTCCAGATGTGCATCCGCGTCCCCGGCACGGGCGGCCTGCTCCAGCAGCGCCAGACCGGCCTCCCGATCAACCACCCCACCCAGGCCGCGCAGGAGGCTCAGGGCGTAGTTGTACTGCCCCCCGGGCAGACCGGCTTCAGCCGCGCGCCGAAACCATGCGCGGGCCGCGGCCGGATCGGCTGCGGCCCCCCGCCCCTGGAGCAGGAGCACCCCGGCGTTGTTGCTGCCGACCGCATCGCCGTCGCGGGCGAGGCGCTGGTAGAGCCCGAGCGCCGACGCTGCGTCACCTCGGTCGAGGGCCGCGCGCGCCTCGGCCCGCAGCCGCGCGTGCGCATCGGTCGGCCGATCGGCGGCGGCGGCTAACGCCCCAAGCCCGGCGGTCAGCAGCACGGCGACGCGGGGTATCAGGCCGATAGGCGTGGAGCGAGCACTGCCCGACGCAGCCAGCGGGACACGTAGCAGACTGACTGACATCCCTTCAGTGGTGATGGCCGCCGGGGCCATGCACATGCCCGTGCTGAAGCTCCTCTTGCGTGGCGGAGCGCACCTCCACCACTTCGACGTGGAACCGCAGGCGCTGCCCGGCCAGGGGATGGTTGGCATCGATGGTCACCGTGTCGCTCGAGACGGCCACCACCCGCACCGACTGCGCGCCGTCGTCGGTCTCGCCCTGGAAGGACATCCCCGGGGCGACCGCATCCGGATCCGGGAAGAGGTTGCGCGGAACGTCCTGAACCAGCTCCGGCTGGTGCTCGCCGTAGGCCTCGGCCGCCTCGATGGCGACATCCAGCACTTCACCGCTGCCACGCCCCTCGAGGGCCCGCTCGAGGCCCTCGATGATGTTCCCGCAGCCATGGAGATAGGCCAGTGGGCGGCCCTCACCCGAGGCGTCGAGCAGTTGCCCGTCGTCGTCGTGCAGGGTGTAGTGGAAGGTGACGACGCATTGGGAGGCGATCTTCATCGGGACCTCATCGGGTAGGGCGGTAAGCGGTGGGTGCCGGTCGCGCTATGCTGATGA
The DNA here is from genome assembly GCA_002299125.1 of Proteobacteria bacterium UBA664. Classification (GTDB taxonomy): domain Bacteria; phylum Pseudomonadota; class Gammaproteobacteria; order UBA7966; family UBA7966; genus UBA7966. The sequence continues at coordinate 3,159 of DBNU01000125.1, read as the reverse complement.
GGCATTGCGCGCGCCAGCAAGCGGGGGGAATCGAGCCGGTGCGCAGGACGACGAACGCTCGCCCATCAACCGGGACCGCATGGTCGATGCTAGCGGGAAGGAGTGCAACGGATCATGCCCCCCGATGTCGCTGCCAGGGTGGCAGTCCGGTTGCGCGCCACCCCTGGCCTGCTCGACGCTGTGTTCCCTGACCCGACACATCACCTCGACAAGGACCTCCCGTGACCAACGCATCCTCAGCCGACCCTCTGGCAGAAACCGCCAGGCTGGCTGGCTTCTTCGCAGCACACGCCATCTGGAGCCTCTCCTCCGGTGAGACACTCGTCCCCATTTACGGCTTCCTGCGCAGTGCCGGGTTGCGTGAACTCACGCGCCTCGAGCACGACGATCTGGAGGCCGGCGTCGCCGCCGGTCGCGCGCTCCTCCGCGACAACGAGGTCAGCGCGCAGCATGCCGTACTGGTCTTCGACGGGCAGGTCACATTGGGTGAGGAGGCAATGGATGCCGTGGTCATCGAGGGCCAGAGTCAAGCCACTGCCGATGAGCGACTCGAGATGATCGTCCCCTATCGCGCCGCTGCACATGCCGAGGGCTTTCGTGTGCACCCGCCGCGGTTCGTCGATCTGGCGGGAAGCCAGGATCGCCGGCTGGCCCTGTCGCAGGCCTTCTTCCGCGGGGTGAACGAACATCGGGAGGCCGCACCCATCTGGCGTGACCACGCCGCAGAGAGTCGCTGACACCCTGCCCGTCCCCGGCCGAGCGACCCGGGTGGTGCACCCTGCGGCGTGCCGCGCTCGCACGGTCACGGCTCTGCCGGGGATCTGGCGGCTGCTTCCTGTCCTCCCCACACCAAGGCCAAACCCACGTTGAGACCCATGGGCACACACGGGCAGATCGTCTGCGCCGCATCCCCGGCGGATGAGCGGCGGCGCGCCTTCGAAGGCCTGGTCCGGCATCACGGCCCGGACCTGTATCGCTTCGCCCACTGGCTCTGCGGGCAATCCCAGGTGGCAGAAGAGCTCCTGCAGGAGACCTTCGCGCGCGCCTGGCGCGCCTTCGAATCCCTGCGCGAACCGGAGGCAGCCAGGGCATGGCTTTTCGTCACGTTGCGCTGCGAATACGCCCGCCTGTACGGGCGTCAACGACCGCAGGGGGGCGACAGTCCACCCGACCAGATCCCGCAGCCGGCACTCGATGATCGACCGGAGGCCTGGGCCTTGCGGCGCGCCCTGGCGGTACTTGCACCGGAGTACCGGGAGCCGCTGCTGCTGCAGGTCCTCGGCGGACTGAGCTGTGACGAGATCGGCACGGCACTCGGATTGACGCCGCAGACGGCGGCGACCCACATTTTCCGCGCCCGGCGCCGCTTGCGGGCCGCGCTCGGCGAGGAGCCGGGTCGTCAGGACGACGAAACATGAATTGCCTCGAATTCCGCAAGGCCCTGCTTACCGATCCGGCCCGACAGTCCGCAGCGTTACACGCTCACGCCGACGCCTGCGCCCTCTGTCATCAGTTCGGACTGAGCGCAGCACGGCTCGAGCAGTTGCTGGGCGAGGTGGCTCGATCACCCGTGCCTGCAGGACTGGAGGAGCGCATCCTGGTGCGCGCCGCCCTGCATGAGGAGGTCTCAATGGTGGTGCCGGACCGCCGCCGCTTTCTCGCCATGGCGGTGTCGGTCGGTGTCGCGGCCGTGGGCGCGCTGGCCTTCACCGCCTGGCGTCAGCGGGACGCGGCGGCCGATCTGCTCGTGACCCATGTGCGCGCAGCACACCCCGAGGGCATGGCCAGCACATCCGCTGGCACCGGATTGATGGAATCGGCAACGCGCGCCTTGTTGCTGGCCTCAGGCGTACAGCCCGGGCCACTGGCCGGGTTGTCGATCGAGGACGCCTGGTCGTGCTCTCCGCTCGGCCAGAGCGGGGTACATCTCAAGCTCACTGCGCCGGACGGGCCCGTGCACGCACTGCTGTGCCCGGGCGAATGGCGCCGCTCGGTACGCCGTCTGATTCGTGACGACATGCAGGTCGAACTACACCCGCACACGCTGGGCACACTTGCCCTGATCGCCGCCTCGAGTCCAAATCTCGAAGAATTGCGCACGCCCGTGCTGGCCGCCTTCCAGGGCGATGCCGCTACCTGAGCGAGCGCAGCCGCCCTCCGCTCACGCCTGCTACAGCGAATCGCGCAGTTCCACCGGCGGGCCGCTGCGCGCGCGCAGACGCAGATTCAGCATCTCGACGAAGATCGAGAAGGCAATCGGCAGGTAGACATAGGCCTTCGGGATGTGGTGGCCGAAGCCCTCGGCGAGCAGCACGGTGCCGATGAGCAAGAGAAAGGACAGGGCCAGCATCTTCACGCTGGGGTGACGCTCGACGAACTCGCCGACCGGCCCGGCGAAGACCAGCATCATGGCCACCGACACCAGCACGGCCGCGACCATCACCTCGATGTACTTGACCATGCCGACGGCCGTGATCACCGAGTCCAACGAAAAGACGATGTCGAGCAGCAGGATCTGCACGATGACCCCGGCGAAAGTGGCCCCCACCCGCCCCTGGTCGCCGGCGACGTCACCCTCGAGTTTGTGGTGGATTTCGCTGGTTGCCTTCGCGATCAGGAAGGCACCGCCGGCGGCCAGGATCAGGTCCCGGCCCGAGAACGGGTGGTCGAACACGGAGAACAGCGGTGCCGTGAGCCCGATGATCCAGCTCAACATGAACAACAGGCCGATGCGGGTGATGACGGCGAGTGAAAGGCCCACCTGGCGCGCAAGGGCACGCTGGGAGGGCGGCAGTCGGCCGGCAAGGATCGAAATGAAGATGATGTTGTCGATGCCGAGCACCACCTCGAGGGCGGTCAGCGTGAGGAATGCGACGAGGAGGTTCGGGTCGAGGATTTCCATGGTTGGCCTTGCTGGAGTTGCGGGGATGGGTTGGCGTTGCGGTCGACAGAGAGCCGGGCAGATCAGGATTGCTGTACGCGCCGAATAGAGAGCGGGAGAAAATTACGGGGTGCGGCTCAGGTCCCGTGGCGGGAGGCGGCGCGACGACTGCGCCAGGCCTCGAGGTCGATGACCTCGGCCAGATTGCGGAAGGCTCGGAGCGTAGCATCACCGGGTGTACGGCGATCGAGTGCTAGGCGCGGGCTGGCCGCAAGGCG
>DBNU01000191.1 GCA_002299125.1 Proteobacteria bacterium UBA664 | reverse complement strand
TGCCGGAGGTGGCCTCGGCCGCACCGGAAGATCTGCGCGATTCCCACACACGCCTCGCCGACATCGTGCGCTACCTGGACGGCCTCGGCTGAGTTCGGCGGCGCGCATGTCCGGTCACGATTTCCCCGGTGGTTTCGAGGGCTCTTACCTGGGCCGGCGCGAGGTGCTCAAGCCGCACTCGCGGCTGGAGTGCAAGATCTGCTGGTGGGTCTACGACCCGGCCGTGGGCGACCCCACCTGGCAGATCCTGCCCGGAACGCCCTTCGCGGATCTGCCGTCCCACTGGCGTTGCCCCAACTGCGATGGCCTCGCCGATCAGTTCCTGATGTTGCCGGATGCCGAGCCCGACAGCGAACCCGGCCCGGCCGGTGATCTATGAGCCCGCGCCGCGCGTCGCTCGCCCGCTGATGGCGCTGGTCTGATGTCCACCAGCCTCGACAGCGCGCCCGTGGCTGAGCAAGCCGGCCTTGCCACCGATCCCTTACTCGTGGCGCGGGTCGCGGCCCTCGCGGACTTCTACCGGCAGGTTGAGCGCGAGCGCATGCAGGGCATCGCGCTGGTGAACCCGGCCCTTGCGGTGCAGACGCTGGGCTTCCGCCGGCCTGAGCCCGACGCCGCACCCACTGCCGCCGCAGAGGTCGCGGAGGGGATCCTCATCACACCCTGGTGCATGAATCTGGTGCGGCTGCCGGCCCGAGCGGAGCCGGCAGCCGGTCGCGTCGCGCGCCGTTCCTGCCACGACTTCGGCGTCGAGCGTTTCGATTTCCTCGGTGCCGATGGCCCGGGCGTGGGCTACCACGAGATGTGCGCCCTGTTTTCGCCGATGGATGGCTTTCGCAGCCAGGAGCAGGCGGTGGAGACGGCCCGGGCAGTGCTGGCGCTCACGCATCCACCGGGCACCCGGGCACGGCAGGCCCCGGCACAGCCCGCACGGCGTGCCTTTCTGCTTGGCCGCGGACCGGGCGCGGAGGGTGGCGGGTGAATGGAGCGCCGATCTGGCAGGCGCAGATCTGGCTCAATCCCGGTGCGCCAGTGGGGCACAACCTTGGCAGTAGCCGCCAAGACCTCGTCCCGCGCCTGGCCCGTGGGCGTCCGACCGCCGCCTGGCCGGCCCTGGTGTCGGCACTGTTCAGCCTGTGCGGCCAATCGCACCGGCTGTGCGCGGAGCTTGCCATCGCCGCCGCCCGCTCCACTGCCCCGAACATCCCCGTCGCCCGCGACCTGCAAGTGGAGTCCCTGCGCGAGCATCTTCGACGCATCCTGCTCGACTGGCCGCGCCTGCTTGCGGCGGATGACGCGACGCAGGCCCAGGCGCACAGGGACCTGCTCGACTGCCCCTGGCCGTCTCCGACCGCGCCCGTGCCCGAGGCCATGCCCCCGCTGCTGCACTGGCTGGAACGTCGCCTGCTCGGGCAACCCTCGGCAGAGTGGCTCGCGAACTGGCACGACGGGGGCCTGACCTGGCTCGAGGAATGGTGTCGAAGTACGCCCGGCTGGCTGCCGTCCTTGCTGCACCAAGCCCGTCCCTGCGACCACACGCTCGCACTGGCACCGGCCACGGCCCTGCCTGCGGACGGGCCGCTCCTCGCCGCACTTTTTGCCAGCGCGCTGCCGGATCCGATGCTCCCGCTCTGGCAGGGGCATCCGGCCCACACCGGCCCCTGGAGCCGCCGGAACCTCCGCGGCCGCGCGACGCCCACGTCGGCCTGGGCCTGTCTGGGTGCGCGGCTGGCCGAGGTCATTGCCCTGTGTCTGCCCGACGCAGCGGGCCGCTCGGGCAGTGGTTGGCTTGCCTGGGGTGGCGAGACCCTCGCGCCCGATCATGGGCTCGGCTGGGTGGAGATGGCCCGTGGGCTGCTGCTGCACGAGGTGCGTCTGGGGCCCGTTCCTGCCGGCGATGGGTCGGGACACCTCGCGGCTGCCCGTGTCATCGCCCCCACCGAATGGAATTTCCACCCGCAGGGTGCGGCAGCAGCGGCCATCGCCGATCTGCCAACCGCCGCGCCGGATGTTGCGCCGGATGTGGCAGTCGGCCTCCTCATGGCGGCGCTGGACCCTTGCGTGCCCTACACGCTGTCGTCCCAGCGGGAGGACTATCCCGTGGCGGGCGCAGCAACCGGCCACCCTGCATCGATCACCCATGGCCAGCGGGAGCAGCGCGATGCATGAGGCGAGCCTCGCGGCCGGCGTCCTGCAACTCGTGGAAGACGCGGCCCGACGTGACGGTTTCACGCGCGTGCTGACGCTGCGCCTGGCGGCCGGCCGCTTGGCCGCCGTGGATGTCGAGGCACTACGATTCTCGCTCGCGAGTCTGGCCCCCGGCACCCTGCTCGATGGTGCAGACTTCGACATCGAAGAACCGCCCGGGCAGGCCTGGTGTCTGGGGTGTGAGCAGACCGTGGCCGTCGAGCGTAGGGGGGATGCCTGCCCGGCGTGCGGGAGTCATCGCCTGCATCCCACGGCTGGCACGGAACTCCGCGTCATCGATCTCATCGTCGCGAATGGTTGATCACCCGGACCGAAGCGCAAGGAGAGAAGGCTGATGTGCGTCGTCTGCGGTTGCAGTGACACGGGTTCCGTCCAGATGCCAGATGGGGGCACGACGCTCGCGGCTGGCGCGAGCGTGGCACCGGCTGAGTCCACGAACGGAGATCTGCACTTCGGCAGCGGCCCGGCGCGCGTGTCCGTGCCGGGCATGAGCCAGGCCCGCGCCATCCGCATCGAGGCCGACATCCTCGGTGCCAATGATCGCATCGCACGCGAGAACCGCGCGCACTTC
>DBNU01000192.1 GCA_002299125.1 Proteobacteria bacterium UBA664 | reverse complement strand
GCGGCGGTAGTGACCGCCGACATGGTCCTGTCGGTGCCCGATGCCGAGCGCCTCAAGACGCGCGGGCAATGGCAGCGGCGATTCCTCGACAGCGACTTCCCGCAGATGTATGCCGCCTTCCGCCGTGCCCAGGCGGCGGGCGTGCTGGTGCCGCAGCTCCATGCCATCGAGCACTGTCACGCCGAGGGTCTGGTCGCGCTGGCCGCGGCGGGCGACCCGCGCCTCGCGGTGCTGGACGACGACCCGGAACGGGTGGACTGGGAGCGACTGGATTCCCCCTTGCAGGCCCATCACGTGGACTGCACCGTGCTGCCCTCACGCCCCCTGCCGGCCACGATCCAGCAGGTGCAGGTTGCGGAGGCGGTGGCGCATTTCAGCCGCCTGTTCGGCTTTGCACCGCGTTCGGCGGTGGCACCCTGCTACCTCTGGGACGACACCACCGAGGACTGCTGGGCCGCCGCCGGTGTGGCCTACGTCCAGACGGCCGGCTACCGCTGTCCGGGGCGCGCGGCTGACGGCAGCTACCGCCAGGACCGCCTGCTGCGTCTCGGCGATGCCGGTCGGGGGGGGCTTCGCTACCTGGTCCGCAACTGCATGTACGAGCCCGTGGACGGGCGCGGTGCCGAAGGCTGCCTCGCCGCCGCAAGGCAGGCGCTCGCCGAGGCCGCGCCCATCGTGATCTCGACCCATCGCTACAACTACACCCGCGATCTCGCAGCCCATCGCGCAAGCCTTGCTGGCCTGGGGCGGATCTTCGACTGGGTCCGCCTGCATGCCGGGCCCCACTGCTTCCTCTCGTCCCCGGAGCTCGGTGACGCCATCCGCGCCCAGGTCACTGGCGAGCTGACCGATGATCCGGCCACGGCGCCCCCCCCGGCACCGCTCACCGGCTTGCCCCGCCTCTCGGCCTGGCATGCGCGCCTCGTCCAGCGCCATCCGAAGCTGCGCTGGCTCCTCAATCTCAGCACCCTCGCCCTGCCGCTGTGGCCTTGGCTCGCACTGGGCCGCCGGATGCTTGTCCGACGCCGCGCCGCCCGGGCGGCATGGCTTGCCTCGCATCCGCTCCCGGATGCCACCAGGGGGGCCGCATGACCCGACCCACCGGGCCAGCACGGTGCGACACCGTGGATCCGGACATCTCTGTCGTCATCCCGAGTTACCAGAGCGCCGCCTGGTTGCCGGCCGCCATTGCCAGCGTGCGCGCCCAGTCGTTCCCGGTGCGGGAAATCATCGTGGTGGACGATGGCTCCCGCGACGACACCCCGGCGGTGGCGGCCCGGATCCCCGGCATCGTATACCTGCGCCAGGACAACGCCGGTCCGGCCGCCGCGCGCAACAACGGCATCGCCCGCGCCCAGGGGACCTGGGTGGCCTTCCTCGATGCCGACGACAGTTGGACGGAGGATCGCCTCGCCGATCAGCTCGCCGCCCTCGCGCGCCACCCGGAGCTCGTGCTGGTGGCCTCCGACATGCGCGAGGTCCTGCCGGACGGGCAGGTGCTCACACCATCGGTGCTGGCGAAACACGGGCTGCTGGCACGCTTTGAGGCCCTCGCCGGTGCCCCGCTGCCCATGGCCGCGCGCCGGCTCCTTGAGAAGAACTTCATCCCCACCGGCACCGTGCTGGTGCAACGTGCGGCCCTGACCGCCGCCGGCGGCTTCCCGGCCCACATCCGTTGGGGCGAGGACCTCGCCCTGTGGACCCGCATCGCGGCGCAGGGTGCCATCACCTGCCTGCCGAAGGTGCACATGCTCCGGCTGCAACACGGCGCAAACGCCACCGCCGCCACCCGGGCGATGCTGGTCGATCTCGTCACCGTGGCGCGCGAAGTGGCCGACTGGGGACGCGAGACGCTCCGGCCACAGGGTGTGGACGTGGACCGCCTCATCGCCGAGGCCTGCAACGACCTCGGCTACTTCCACTTCGACCGTGGGGAACTCGCACTGGCGCGCGCGGCACTGGCTGAGGGGCTGGCGAGCCGGCTGACGCGCCGCGGATTGAAGTACCGTCTGTTGGCTGGCCTGCCTGCCCCCCTCCTGCGTGGGCTGCGCCGCTTCCTCGCCCCGAGCGGGCTTGCCACATGAACCGGCCGGACACCTCCCCTCCAGTCGCATCGCCGGCGCACACGACCACTGCCGCCAGCGGCCGATCCGCGCCTCGCGGCACTGTCGCGGCCCGCCGGGTCCTCTATGTCGAGAACGGCATCGGCTTCGGTGGTGCCGTCATCTGCCTGCGGCACCTCGTGCAGCATCTGGATCCCGACCGTTACACACCGCTGCTCGTCACCGGCCGCACCGGTCCCGAATATCAGGTATTGCAGGCGGACGCGCCCTGGTGGGTGGTCCCGGACCGGCGCCTCGACACCCGCGCCCTGCGCGAAGGGCTGGCGGCGCGGCTGCCCGGGGCGGGTGCGCCCTTCATCCGCTGGCTGCTGTCGCAGGTCGCAGCGCGCGTCGATGATCTCGGCAACTTCCTGCCGCAGCTCCTTCAGCTCTGGTGGCTCGCACGGCGCCTGCGGCCGGATCTCATCCACGCCAACAACGAACCCCTCTGCAACCGCGCGGCCCTGCTGGTGGCACGCCTGCTCGGCGTGCCCTCGGTATGCCACATACGCGGCGTGCTCGATGACTCCCCCCTGACCCGCGCCTGCTACCGCCTGCCCGGCTTAACGGTGTCGGTCTCGCACTGGATCGACGCTGGTATCGAGCGCATCGGCCTGCCCGCCGAGCGCCGACAGGTGGTGTACGACGGCATCGATCTCGAGCGCATGGATCTCCGGGCCGACGGTGCGGCCTTCCGCGGCCGTCTGGGCCTGGCTGCCGATGACTTTGCAGTGGGGCTGGTCGGACTGCTCATCCCGTGGAAGGGGCAACGCCTGCTGCTCGAGGCCGCCCCGCGTCTGCTCGCGGCCATTCCGCGCCTCAAACTGCTGTTCGTCGGCAGCACGCCCGCCGACTGCCAGGACTACGCGGCCGAGCTGCGCGCGCGTGTCGCGGCCGAGGGCCTCGATGGGCGGGTGCTCTTCGCCGGCCACCAGACCGACATGCCAAGCGTGTACAACGGGCTCGACGTGGTGCTCTCGGCCTCCACCGAGCCCGAACCACTGGGTACGGTGGTCATCGAGAGCATGACCATGGCGCGTCCGCTGGTGGCACCTGCCTTCGGTGGGGCGCTGGAGATGGCACGCCACGACGAGACGGCCTTGCTCTTCCCACCCGGAGATGCCGCCGGACTCGCCGCCTGCATCGAACGCCTGCACGCGGAAGCCGGCCTCGGCAGCCGCCTTGGCAAGGCCGCGCGGCAACACGCTCTGACACGCTTTGCGATCGCCACCCATGCCGACCGGATCCAGGCCATCTACGATCAGTTGCTGGGCACGTCCCCCAAGGAGTCACCATGACGTCGCAATCCGCCCGCCTGCGCGGGCTGCTGGTCAGACTGCTGGCCTGCATCGGCTGCCTGCCGGCACTGGGGCAGGCCGACATCCTGCCGAGCACGCCCGCCGATTTCCGGCAGTTACCCGCCTACTGCGCCGCCCGCCTGGAAAAGGCCGGGCCCGAGGCCTTCGCCCGCTGGAACGAGATCATCGGTCCGAATTTCATCCACATCCATCACTACTGCTTCGGCCTGCACAAGCGCCGGATGGCGGCCCGCGAACCTGACCCGGCCGAGCGCAAGCGCCTCGTGCGTTCCGCCATCGGCGAGATCACCTACGTGGAATCGCATGCCCAGGGTGACATCCCCTTCTACGCCGAGATCTTCACCGTGCGCGGCAAACTGCATCTCATGCTGAACGAGAAGGCCGAGGCCGCCAGCTACTTCAAGCGTGCCATCGCCCGCGATCCTGGATTCGGGCCAGCCTACGGGGCACTCGCGCGGATGCTCCGGGATGAGGGACGCATGGACCAGGCCCGACGCGTGATCGCCGAGGGCGTGCGCGTGGCACCGAACTCACCCAGCCTGCGCAAGCTCATGGCGCAGTACGGTGTCGCCGCGGCTGAAGGGCAATCGGCGGAGGGTGCAACCCAGGGCTCGGGCACCACGCCACAGGCCGGCAAGGAGACGGCAGCCGTCAGCACCTCACCGGTTGCAGGCACGGAAACGGGCCCGGACAAGGCCTCCGTCGACAAGGCGCGTCCGGACGCATCGCCGTGAACCCCGGTCCAGGATTCGCAAGCCGGATCCTGCTTGCTCGGCTCGCGCGTGGGGGATGCGCCCCGACCGTGCTCATGTATCACGGCACTCCGGCCGGTCGCACGGCACCGGCCCCCTACTCCCTGCACGCCCGACACTTCCGCGCGCACGTCGAGGTATTCCGGCGCCTGAACTGGCCGACCCGCTGTCTGAGTGAGCTCGGCACGGCAACCGCAGGGCCGGCGCTCTACCTCACCTTCGATGACGGCTATCGCGACAATCACACGCATGCCTTTCCGCTGCTGCACGCGGCGGGGCTCTGTGCCACCTGGTTCGTGCCCAGCGCCCACGTCGGCGGTCGTGCCGCCTGGGAACAACTGCCACCGGACCAGCAGGCCTTGATGTCCCGCAGCGAGCTGCTGGAACTTGCCGACAGCGGCATGGAGATCGGGGCCCATTCGCGCACCCATGCGGACCTCACGCGCCTGAGCGGGGCGCGACTCGACGATGAGACCGCCGGGGCACGGCAGGAGCTGGAGGACCTGCTCGGCCGGCCGGTGCTGAGCTTCGCCTACCCCTACGGCGGGCACACCGCGCAAACGGTCGCCGCCGTGGCGGCCGCCGGCTATACCGCTGCCTGTACCACCCGGGCGGGGCGGGTCGATCCGGATGACGGGCCCTGGCGCATCCGGCGCATTACCCTCAAGGCCGGTGACGACGCCGATGCGCTCGTGCGCAAGCTGTGGCTGGGTGCCAATCAGGCGTGCCGGCGCGATGTCATCGCCAACCTGTGGCAACGCCTCGGGCGAGGCGGAATCCGCAGGGTCGGTGGATTGTTGGCCCGCGAACGATAGGGGATCATGTGCTGGTCGTCGCCGACACCCGACCGCCATCAACCTGGCCCCGCCCACCCCACAGGACACGCACCCCGTGAGTCATCTACTCGCAGCCCTGCTGCCCGGTGCGGTCTGCGCCCTGCTGCTCTTGACCAAATCGGTCATCCACTACACCCGTGGTGGACCGAGGGTGCCAGAGGAAGTGATCCGCCGCTTCCACCGACATGCGGTGCTGTGGCTCCTCATCCTGACCTTCTGGGCCTTCATCGTTGCCAGCGCCCACGCGGCGGCAGGTGTCGCCCTGCTGCATCTCGGCTGCGCCCTGGTCGACTGCGCACCCAGCTTTCTGGCCTCCCTCGCCGTCGGACTGCTGGCCCTCGCCATCGGCGTGTTTCGCGCCTTCTGCCGCACCCTGTTGTACACGCCGAGCAGTCTCACCGTATCCCTGCAGTACCGCATCAACCGGCTTTATCCCCTCTGGCGCCAGCTTTCTCCCGGACTCCTCGGGGCCTTCGATGGCGCGCTCGCCGGGGTGGCGGGGGCACTCCTTTGCGCCAACATCTGGCGTCTTGCTGCCGCGGGGCGCGTGACGGAGGCGGTCGGGCTCTTGCTCGCGGGCGCAACGGTCGCCGCTGGCCTCGCCTGGTGCATGTGGCAACCGCCCATCCGCCCCGGTCACGCCCGGCCGCGCCGGGATGGGCGTCCCAACATCCTGCTCATCGGTGCCGACACCTTGCGTGCCGATCGTCTCGGGGCGGCCGGTTATCACCGGGATGTGACCCCCTGCATCGACGCCCTCGCCGCTCGCGGCACCCTGTTCACCAACTGCTATGTCCCGCTGGCGCGCACCGCACCGAGCCTCGCCAGCCTGCTCACCGGCATGTGGCCCCATCACCACGGGATCCGCGAGAACTTCGTCCCCGACGGCGAGACCGCACTGGCGGCCCCGGGTCTGCCCGAGATCCTCAAGGCGCGCGGCTATCGCAGTGTCGCCGTGTCGGACTGGTCGGGGGCTGACCTCGGCAAGCTGCGCCTGCATTACGACGAATGCGATCTGCCGAGCGACCAGTGGAACCTGAAGTACTACCTGAGCCAGGGCCCGATGGACCTGCGTCTCTTCCTGACGCTGTTCACCCACAGCCGCTTCGGGCGCACCTTCCTGCCGCAGCTCTACTACCTTGCCGGGGTACCGCTCACGCGCGAGCTCGGGGACCGCAGCCTGCTCGCGCTCAACCGCCTTGCCGCCCGGGGTGAGCCCTTCCTGCTCACCACCTTCATGGGCACGACCCATGTGCCCTACGGCTCGGAATACCCCTGGTACCTGCGCTACTCCACACCCGAATACGACGGCGACTCGAAGTTCGTCGTTTCGCGGCTGGCCGATCCGATGGAGATCATCGAGATGCAGGAGGCCGAACGCTCCCGCTTCGACGTGCCACAGATCCTGAAGCTCTACGATGCCTGTGTCGCACGCTTCGATGCCGAGGTCGCGCGCATCCTGGCGCACCTCGATGCCAGCGGCATCGCCGAGGAGACCATCGTGGTGATCTTCAGCGACCACGGCACGGATTTCTTCGAGAATCACACCTGGGGCCAGGGCAACACCGTGCTCGGCAGCGACCCTTCCGCGCGGGTGCCTTTGCTCATTCTGGATCCGCGTGAGCAGGGTGCCGGCCCGGTGCATCGAATCGTGCGGACCATCGATGTCGTACCCACTCTGCTGGACCTGCTCGGCCTCGAGCCGCCGGGACCACAGCCGCTGGATGGCGTGTCGTTACTCCCATACATCCGCGGCACACAGGCTGACCTTGAGCTACCCGCCTTTCAGGAGACGGGGGTCTGGCTCGGTCGCATACCGGGCCGGCATCCACAGCACCTCAGCTATCCGAATGTGCTGGAACTGCTGGAAGTCCCCGACGCGGATACCGGCACCCTCGCGTTCAAGCCCCGCTACGCCGATATCATCAT
>DBNU01000224.1 GCA_002299125.1 Proteobacteria bacterium UBA664 | reverse complement strand
CGCAGGGGCTTGGGGTCAGCGGGGAGGCCGGCTTTGATGCCGTCGCGCTGCACCCGCTCGCGCGCTTCCTGCACCAGGTCGGAGAAGGTCGTCAGCGCCACGAGCTGGCGGGAGGTGAAGAGGTCGCCGTAGGTCGTCAGGCCGTATGGGGGCGTCCAGTGCGAGCGCATGTCTGCTGGCAGCGGCGTCTCCGGCTTCCACTCCGGCTTCGCCTTGAGCGCCGCCGCCTCGTGCTCCGGCGTCGGCGCGAGATAGACGCGGCCGCGATCACCCTCGGCGACGATGGCCATCAGCCGCGCACCCATGCGCCCGGCCTTGCCCTCGGCCTTGATGTAGTCGCCCGCGATCGGCGTCGCCGACATCACGCACTGGAAGTTCGCGCCGCGCGCCAGCTTTGTGCCCCGCTTCGCCCCTTCCGCATCCTTCGGCTTGCCCGTCCGTACCGTGAAGCGGTACGGGGAGGAGCGAGGGGAGAGGAGTGAGGAGTGAGAGTCGGCAGCAGACCCTCTCACCTCTCGCTCCTCTTCCCTCACTACTTCCACGTACGCCTCCTTGCCCGCCTTGGTGGAGAGCATGAAGGTCGAGGCGAGCGGCACGTCCACCTGCGCGAAGGCCGGGTTCGGGCTCTTCACGGTGCGTGCCCACAACCAGGCGATGACGGTGAGTTTCTGCCCCACGTATTGCTTCAGATCGGGGCGGTCCTTGGCCATCTCGGCGCTGACCTCGACCTTGGGGTAGAGGTGGCCGATGCGCTTCTCGGCCTCGTCACGCATCCACTTCCCGTAGTAGCGCACGTCCTCGGCCAGGCCCTGGGCGCCGCGGTAGGAGCGAGGGAAGAGGAGTGAGGAGTGAGAGGTCAAACGTTGCAACGCTTCTGACGCATGGTTGTCAGCATTCGGCTCACTTCGTCCAGCAGCCCGCGCAAGGTCTCCGTTTCCTTCGGCGGAAACCATTGCAGGTCCTCGCAGAGTGTCAATAGCGTTTCCGTTTCCGCAAGCGATCCTTGCGCAATCGCCAGAAAATGGACCTTGTCCTTGTCCGATTCGCGCGTCCATCCCTCCGCGATGTTCGCCGGAACGGACACCACTGCCCGAGTAATCTGAGAGCGCATTCCGTAGGTCTCCTCCCGAGGCAAACGAGGAACCAGACGATAGAGCTCCCGCGCCGCCGACATGGCCTTCTGCCACAGAATCGTCTCGCGATAATGCATTTCTCTCTCTCCTCTCTCCTCTCCACTCACTCCTCGTATTCGGATTGACCGGCGGCCTCCCTGCGAACTTGGGCGGAATCTCGATCATCGCCTTGTTGATCAGCACCGCCACCGGGTTTAAGTCGCTGGCGAAAGCCTCCAGCCCGAGCCGCTGCGCCTCGAGCGGCAGCGCGCCGCCGCCAGCGAAGGGGTCGTGGAAGGCGGGCAGCTTGTCGGGGTTGAAAAGCGCTTCGTCCGCTTTGATCTCCGGCGCCGTCCAACTCTCACTTCTCACTCCTCTGTACTCACTTCTCGCCCCACAGGCGCGCCGCCAACTCGCCCAGATCTCGTCGCGCGCCGCCTGGAGCACGGTTTCGTTAGTCGTGTTCTCCCACAGCACCAGGTCTTCGATGATGCCAAAGAGCCGCTGGCGTTCCTGCTCCTGGGCTTTCTCGGTCGGGAACAGGTCCGGATGCGCCGACGGGTCGTCCACCATCTGCGCGAAGATCACCGCCCGCGCCGCCGCCAAGGGTCGGCGCGCCCACCACAGGTGCAGCGTGCTCGGGTGGCCGTGGCGGATGGACTTCTCGCGCGCGCTGGCCTTGTTGATGGCCTCCAGCGGCAGGGCGACTTCGATGAGTTTCTTTTTCACAGGACTTTCCACCAAGGAGCCGCCAGCACGTCGGGCGCGAGCCATTCGAGGGTGCTGCCGGTGTGCAACATGAGGCCCGCGCGGGCCTGCTTGCCGTACTCGGATCGGAAGGTGCGCAGGTGCGCGCAATCCGTGAGCCGCGGGCGTGCCGTCGCCTTCACTTCGATCGGCAGCAGTTTGCCCTGGGCCTCGATCACGAAATCCACTTCCTCGCCGATGGTCGTGCGCCAGTAGCCCAGCTCGGCGCGCTCGAGGCGCGCGTCGCGCCAGGCCAACAGATCGTGCAGCACCACGTTTTCGAGATGCGCGCCGTCCGGTTCCGCTGCGGCCAGGTGCAGCGCGACGCCGGTGTCGCCCCAGTAGATCTTCGGTGCCTTAAGCAGCCGCTTCGTGCGGTTGACGGCATAAGCCGGCAGGCGCACGAGCAGGTACGAGGTCTCCAGCAGGTTGAGCCAGCGGTGCACCGTGGGTTGCGGCAGCGCCACGTCGCGCCCCAGTTCGGTCTGGTTGACGAGCTGGCCCAGTCGCAGGCTGGCAGCGCGCATCAACCGGCGGAAATCCGGCAGCGCGCTGATCGTGGCGAGATCCTGCAGGTCGCGTTCGAGGTAGGTGCGCACGTAGCCGTCGAACCAGATGGCGCGCTCGGTGGGCGTCGCCAGTTCGATGGCCGGGGTGGGAAAACCGCCCCGACGCGCCAGCGCGCGCCAGTCCTCGGCGCTGTCATCCCCGGCGGCCAGCAGGTCGCGCCACCCGGCATCGGGGGTGGCGAGCAATTCCTCCCAGCGGCCGGCACGACCGAGTCCGCGCTGCTCGCGACGGGTCATCGGCCAGAGGGTGAGATAGCTCGCACGGCCGGCCAGCGATTCGGAGACTTGCCGCATCAGGAGCAGGTTCGCCGAGCCGGTCAGCAGGAAGCGACCGGGCTTGCGATTGCGATCGATGGCCCGCTTCACCGCGGGGAACAAGCCGGGCTCGCGCTGCACTTCGTCGAGCGTGACCGGCTCGGTGCCTCCCAGCAGCGCCTCCGGGTCGCGCCGCGCGGCATCGAGCACGTCGAAATCGTCAAGCGAGCGGTAGTGCCTCTCGCCTTGCACGAGCCGCTCGGCCAGGGTGCTCTTGCCGGTTTGCCGCGCGCCCGTGACCACGACCGCCGGCATGACGCTCAATCGCTGCGCGAGGGCGGTGCTCACCAGGCGAGGGAGGGTATTCATGCCGTGGATGATAGTCATTCACTACATGAATTGTCTAGGGGCAGGCCGCGGGTCACCGCGGCTCCTCGGCCCGCGCCAGCAGCTCGGCAAAATCGTAGTTCACGCTCGTCACCCCGAAATCCGGTTCGCGCTGGAACGGCCGGCGCAGGTAGCGCACCCGATGCGTCTCGCCGTCGAGGAACTCGACCAGCGCCAGAATGAAGTCGTCCGGCTTGTTGAGGCTCGTCAAGATCTCGTTTTTCGTCACGGTCACGGTGTCCGCACCCGTCACGCGCCCCTTCACTTCGATGAAGCGCAGGCGCCCCTTGTCCGGGCCCGCGACGACGCGGCTCTCGATGTCGTAGCCGAGCCGGTCGAACTCCCGGTCGGTGGGCGTAAAGCCCAGGGCGCGTTCGATCTCCATCACAATGGCGCGGGCGCGCGCGGCGGAGGCCTGGGTCTGCGCGGGGCTCGCGGGTGCGGCGAGCGAGCACCCCGTCATCGCGGCGACGAGCCCGAGCGGCACGACCACGAGCCCGCCCAGCACCACCGGCGGCAGCGCCGAGATCTGCGCTTCGCGGTCCAGCTCGGCCAGGCGGCGCTGGAGCCGGCCCTGCAGGTCGTCGGCGCGGCGGCGGGCCTCCTGCGAGTTGAGCCGAGCACCCGCCCGGCCAGCCTGCTCCTGGAGCTTCAACTGCTCGGCGCGGTGGTCCCAGTAGGTGATCTCCTTGGTCAGGCGGTCCTTCACCGCGGCGCGGGTCTTGGTCGTCCACGCGAGCCGCCGGCCGCGCACCTCGGCGATGTGCTCAGGCACCACGCTCGCAATGGCCTGGCCCTGGGCCTTGTGCTCGATGTTCTGGCCCGTGGCCTGCGCGATCCAGGCGCACTCGGGACGGGCCAGCAGGTCGGCCACCGCGGGCTCGTTCTCGGCCAGCGGGCGGTAGTCGAGGTAGGGGGCGTAGGAGAAGTGAGAAAAGAGAAGCGAGGAATGAGAAGTCAGGCTGTGCGGTTTTTCCTGCGCATCGTCGTCAGCATGCGGCTTGTCTCGTCGAGCAGCCCGCGCAGCCGCTCCGTCTCCACCGCCGGGAACCACCCCAGGTCCTTGTAGTGCACCCCCCACCTCCTCGTTTCTCTCTTCTAGCTCCTCGCTCCTCATCTCGACGTAGAGCAGGCGCCGCGAGATGGTGCGGCGCTCGCCCGACGGCAGCAGGCTCGCATCCTGGATGACGTGCTCCAGGGTGAAGAGCACGCGCGGTGCCGTGCCGGGGTCGCGCTCGTCCACCAGCACCGTGCCGCGCTTCAGGAGATCGCGGTGACGCTCGAGGGTCAGGTCAAGCGCGGCATCGAGCAGCGGGTGGCCCGGGCAGACGAAGGCCGCGAGCGGCTGGCCCGGCGGCGCGATCAGGTCCTTCTCGAAGGCGATGCGCTCGTAGCGCGACAGCACCGGATCGCCGGTGCCGATCTGGCGGTCGCGGTTGCGCACCGGTGCCGGGACGTGGGTGACCTCGTAGCGGCGCGGCTCGCGCTGGCGGACGGTGCCGCCCAGGCGCTTGAAGGCTTCGAGGAAAAACGACTCGATGTAGTGCGGCTGCAGGCGGCGCGCTTCGGCGCGCTCCATCTCTTCGCGGATGCGCGCCACGCGGCTGGCGTCCATCACGTCGTGGGCGAGTGCGCGTTCTTCGATCAGCTCTTCGAGGTGCGGGCGGTCCACCCCGTGCTCGATGGCGCGGGTGAGGCGGGCGCGGACCTCGGGCTGGTCGCCGTAGCGGATCGCCTCGATCAGCAGCTCGCGCAGCGGCCGCCCGTCGAACTGCAGCTTGCCGAGCACGTCGAAGACCTGGCCGCCCAGCGCCTGGCGCGCTTGCTCGAGCTTCTCGAGCAGCCGCCGATAGACGTCGCCCTCGCGGGTCTCCGCGGCCACCAGGTTCCACAGGTGGCAGACCTCGGTCTGGCCGATGCGGTGGATGCGGCCGAAGCGCTGTTCCAGGCGGTTGGGGTTCCAGGGCAGGTCGTAATTCACCATCAGGTGCGCGCGCTGCAGGTTGATGCCTTCGCCAGCGGCGTCGGTGGCGAGCAGTACCTGGACCTCGGGGTCGTGCAGGAAGCTTGCCTGCGCCTTGCGCCGCTCCTCGCGCCCCATGCCGCCGTGGATCAGGACCAGCGACTGCGGGCGGCCGAGGAGCGAGCCGATCTGGCGTTCGAGGTAGCTCTGCGTGTCGCGGTGCTCGGTGAAGAGGACGAGCTTCTGGCGCGGCGAGGCCAGGGGCTTGGGGATCGGACCGGCACCATAGGGGACGGTGGGCTCGGCGACCCGGCCGCCCAGGTCTCCCGGCCTGAAGATCTCGCCCAGCAGGTGCGAGAGTTCGCGCCACTTGGTGTCCTGGCCGCTGCGCCGCACTTCGGCGGCGAGCGCTTCGAGGCGACCGAGGGTGGCTATCTCCGCTTTCAGCTCGGTGACGGTCGCGGCCGCGGTGGCCTGGTCGAGGATCTCTTCCTCGGCGGCCTCAGCCTCGTTCTCGGGCGCTTCTTCGAGATCCTCGACGTCGTCGGCGTCGAGCACACGTCCGGCCAGGGTCGCCGCGGACACCGCGGCACCACGCTGGAGCAGCTCCAGCTCGCGCAGCCGCTTCTCCAGCCGCTCGCGGCGGCGGCGCAGCGACTGGTAGACGGCTTGCGGCGACGAGGCCAGGCGCCGCTGCAGGATGGTCAGCGCGAACCCCACCGTCCCCGCGCGCTTGTCATCCTGGAGCGCCTCGGCGCGGTTGAACTCCTCGCGCACGTATTCGGTGACTTCCTTGTAGAGCCGCGCCTCGGCGTCGGAGAGCTTGTAGGGGACGGTGTAGGCGATGCGCTCGGGGAAGAGCGGCTTACCGTCGAACTTGAGCAGGTTCTCCTTGACCATGCGGCGCATCAGGTCGGAGACCTCGACCTGGTGCACACCGTCGCGGAACTTGCCCTCGAAGCGATCGCCG
Source organism: Proteobacteria bacterium UBA664 (assembly GCA_002299125.1). Taxonomy (GTDB): domain Bacteria; phylum Pseudomonadota; class Gammaproteobacteria; order UBA7966; family UBA7966; genus UBA7966. The sequence continues at coordinate 1,077 of DBNU01000224.1, read as the reverse complement.
TCGAGCAAGGCGAGGAAGAGCTGGAAGTCCTCTTCCTTGCCGTTGTGGGGTGTGGCGGTCGTCAGCAGGAAATGACGCGTGAGGCCGGAGAGGAGCTGTCCCAGCCGGTAGCGCTTCGTGTACTTCACCTCGCCGCCGAAGAAGGTGGCCGAGAGCTTGTGCGCCTCGTCGCAGACGATCAGGTCGTAGCGGCAATCCGGCGCACTCAACTTCTGCTGCACGTCATCAAAGCGCGAAAGCTTGTCGAGGCGCGCGATGGCGAGGTCGTTCTCGAGGAACCAGTTGCCGGTGCGGGCAGCCTCGAGCTTGTCGTTGGTCAGGATCTCGAAGGGCAGGTGGAAGCGACGGTGCATCTCGTCCTGCCACTGCTCGGCGAGGATGGCGGGGCAGACGATGAGGCAGCGCTTCAAGTCGCCGCGCGCGATCAACTCCTTGATGAGCAGGCCGGCCATGATGGTCTTGCCCGCGCCGGGGTCGTCCGCGAGCAGGAAGCGCAGCGGCTGCCGCGGCAGCATGGCCTCGTAGACCGCGGTGATCTGGTGCGGCAGCGGCTCGACCAACGAGGTGTGCACGGCGAGCACCGGGTCGAAGAGGTGTGCCAGCCGGATGCGGTGTGCTTCCGCGACCAGGCGAAACAGCGCGCCGTCGCCGTCGAAGCTCCATGGGCGGCCGACCTCGACGATCTCGAGACGTGGCTCATCGTGTCGGTAAAGGATCTCGTCGGCGACCCGGCCGTTCGGGCCGCGGTAGACGAGGGTCAGCGCGTTCGACCCGTGCCAGGCGACGCTGACCACCGTCACCAGTGCATCCGGCAAGATGCCGCGGAGTGTCGCGTCAGGTTGGAGGTCTTCGAGCGTCAATATGGGCCTGCCTCTTACGTGTCAGTCGTGAAAGCGTGTTCGTGCTTGCCCGTGGATCTCATGTCAACGCCGGACCAGCAGGCGTCTAACAACCGGTTGCAGCGGCGGCGCACAGAGCCGTCCGCTGCAACCGGGGCGGCCAGCGCGAAGCGCCGGACAGCATGCGGATGGTAAGCCGCCGCCCCGATAGCGCGGCGCGAAGTATAGTGGACCCAGA
>DBNU01000137.1 GCA_002299125.1 Proteobacteria bacterium UBA664 | reverse complement strand
GAGACCATCGGGCCACTGTCATCACCGAGATCATCGGCAACGCGCTTGCTGCCCACCCCCAGCGTGAGATCGGGGACCCAGGCGCGTCCGGCCACCCGCACCTCCAGGCCGAGTGCCTCCAGTTCCTCGCGCCAGGCGACGAAGTCTGGCCGTCGCTCCACGGTCGCGAGGGCGGCCTCCAATGTGGGCGGTGGATCGGGGTCGAGTTGCCCGGTCACGTCGCTGAAGACCGCACGCAGATGGACGCTGCCGCAGATCGTCTCGAGCGCGGTCCAGGCCGCCTGCACCAGCGCGTACTCCTGCTCGCGTGCGAGTCTGGCGGTCGCCTGTTCGCTCGCCACCCGCAGCTTCCCGTAGCCAGGGCGTCGCCCACCCCCGTCCTCGCGCTCACGTTCGGCAACGAGACCAGCCAGACGCGCGAGGCGCTCCAGCCACACCCCATACTCGGCGAAGCGTGATTTCTGGTGCAGCAGATCGAAGAAGCGCTGCCGGGTGAGGCTTGCGATCTCGATGCGCTCGAAGGTTGCACTGGCGTCGGTGGCACGCAGGCGTGTCGTGGCGGCCTCGCGACGCAACATACGCCGACCGGAGACATCGAGACTCTGTGTCAGCCAGTAGAACTCGTTGACGTCCTGTCCGAAGACACGCGGCACCTCTTCGCGTGAGTAGTCCGCGCGTGGATTGGGCCACGCACGCGCGGCGGTGAGGTCACTCTGGGCTAGGTCGCGTCGGTGCCGCAGCAGGGCCTCGCGCTCCGGCTGCGCGAGGGCGATGCGGATCGCCTCGGCTTCCGTGAGCACGGGGGCCCCGGGCGGGGCCTCGGCGCGCTCGCCGACATCGCCACCGATCGGAGCCGTCAGTACCGCCTCCGCACCTGCCGGCGGACAAAGCAGCAGGCCCAGCGCAAGCACCAGCCAGGCCGGGATCGGTGGCGATCGACGCGCGATCGCTTGCCGGGTCAAGGCTGTACCGCACCCGACCACGCCTCCGGTGACACCTGCGAATACGCGCTTCATCGCCCAGCTCTGGCCCCGCCGGTCGGCGCGTGACCTGCCTCAGAGTACCGCGCGCGGATAGGAACCCAGGCGCTTGACCAGGGTGGCACGCGACTCGATCTCGGCCAGCGCCGCGGCCACATGTGGGTCACTGGCGTGACCGTCCAGATCGACGTAGAAGAGGTACTCCCACATGGCCCGTCGCGAGGGTCGCGACTCGATCCGCGACAACGAGATCCCGGCACCCGCAAGGCAGTCGAGGATGTCACGCAGTGCCCCGGGGCGATTCGGCGTGGCGAAGATGAGGGAGGTCTTGTCGTCGCCGCTCGAGCCGCTCGCCTGCCGACCGATGACCAGGAAGCGGGTGGTGTTGTCGGGCTCGTCCTCGATGCGCGCCGCAAGCACGCGCAGGTCGTAGTGCGCGGCCGCGGCCTCCGAGGCAATCGCTACCGCCCCCTCCTCCCCGGCGGCACGCCGCGCCCCCTCCGCGTTGCTCGGCACCGGCAGGCGCTCGATCCCGGCCAGGTGGCCATCTACCCAGCGCCGACATTGCGCGAGGGCCTGGGGGTGTCCGTACAGGCGACGGGCATCGCCAAGCGCCGCCACACGCCCGAGCAGGCAATGATGAATGCGGAGTTCCACCTCGCCGCAGATGACCAGCGGAGAATCGGCGAAGTTGTCCAGCGTGTGCGTCACAACACCCTCGATGGAGTTCTCCACCGGCACGACGCCGAAGGCGCAGCCGCCGCCCTCCACCTCGCGAAAGACCTCGGCGATGCTGGCGGCACTGCGCATGGCAACGCTGTGACCGAAGTGCTTGCTGGCGGCCGCCTCGGTCCAGGTGCCGACCGGGCCCAGATAGGCCACCGTCAGTGGCTGCTCGAGGGCAAGGCAGGCCGACATGATCTCGCGGAAGAGCCGTCCGACCTCCTCGTCCGGCAGGGGCCCGGGATTGCGCGCGAGAATCCCGCGCAGCACCTGCGCCTCACGCTCCGGGCGGTAAAAGCTGCCGCCATTGCCCTCTGCGAGCTTGACCGCCGCCACGCGCGAGGCCAGTCGGGCGCGCTCTGAAAGCAGTTCGAGCAGCCGCTCATCGACCGCATCGATACGCTCGCGCAGCGCGGCGAGGGTTTCCGGTAGATCGGCGGGGGGCGTCATGGGGGGGCTTCACTCCTCACACTCGAGCGGATCCATCCCCGCTCATTGCCGCGTCCTTGGTCATCCCCGCCTGCGCGGGGATGACGGTGCGCTCTGCCACCGAAGATGCCCACCGCAGCCTGCGCTGTTCCTGTCCGGAGCGGGCACGACGGCTCCATCGCGCCGGACGCCGGCCTCGGCGCAGAGCCTACCTCGCCCATCGCGGCCATCGACACCCGCCGGATTTTCGCACACGGTCTCAGTCGTCGAGCCCCTCGTCGTCAGCCCCTTCCCCATCCTCACCGGGGGTGGTGGCGGCATCAGCAACCGGGGACGTGCCGGCGGCCGTCGCGGGCGGTGGCCCCTGCTCCGGCTCTGCGGCGTCGTCGTCGTCCACCACACGGGCAACACTGATGAGATGCTCGCCTTCACCGATGCGGATGAGCGTCACGCCCTGGGTATTGCGCGAAAGCAGATTGATGCCCGCAACCTCCGTGCGGACCAGTGTGCCCTGATCACTGATGAGCATGAGGTGGTCGGACTCGCGCACCGCGACGGCGGCGATGAGCCCGCCATTGCGAGCGCTGGTCTGGATGGCCTTGACGCCCTGGCCACCGCGGCGATGCAAGGGGAATTCCTCCACCTCGGTGCGCTTGCCGTAGCCGTTCTCGGTGGCCGTGAGGATGGTCTCACCCGCTTCCGGCACAACCAGCGAGACCAGGCGCACCTCGTCATCGAGCCGCATGCCCCGCACGCCAGTGGCATCGCGCCCCATGGGCCGGAGTTCTTCGGACTCGGCGAAGCAGACGGCCTTGCCATTGCTGGCGAAGAGCAACACCCGCTGGTTGCCGTCGGTCAGGGCCACGCCGATCAGGTAATCGCCCTCGCGCAGGTTGAGGGCCCGGATCCCCGACACATTGACGTTGCGGAAGGCCGTCAGCGGGCACTTCTTCACGGTGCCGAAGGCGGTGGCCATGAGCACGAAGTGCCCCTCATCCTCCAGCGTCTGGACCGGCAGCACGGCCGTGATGCGCTCTCCTTCGGCCAGCGGCAACAGGTTCTGCAGGGGGCGACCGCGCGCCGTGCGTGCGGCCTGCGGCAGCTCATAGACCTTCAGGCGATACATGCGCCCGGTGCTGGAGAAGCACAGCAGCGTGTCGTGACTGTGCGCCTGGAAGATGCGACGGATGAAGTCTTCTTCACGCAGGCTCGCCGCCGATGCACCGCGACCACCGCGCTTCTGCGCGCGGTACTCGTCCAGCGGCAGCGCCTTGGCGTAACCGGCGTTGGTGAGCGTCACCACCATCTCCTGCGGCGGGATGAGATCCTCGCGCGAGAGGGATGCGTAATCCGGTTCGATGGTGGTGCGGCGGGTATCGGCGAAGGCGGCGCGGATGTCCCTGAGCTCGGTGTCGATCACCTGAACCAGGCGCTCGGGGCGCGCGAGGATGTCCAGCAGCTCGCCGATGGCGACGAGGAGATCGCCGTACTCGTTGGTGATGCGATCCTTCTCCAGGCCGGTCAGACGCTGCAGGCGCATGTCGAGGATCTCCTGCGCCTGGATGGCCGAAAGATAGTAACCATCAGGGCCGAGACCCAGTTCGGGCGCCAGATCGCGCGGCCGCGAGGCATCGGCACCGGCCCGAGCGAGCAGTTCCACCACGATGCCACCGGGCCAGGCACGGGCCGTCAGGCGCTCCCGCGCCTCCGCCGGACCGCTGCTCGTCTTGATGAGATCCACCACCTCATCGATGTTGGCCAGCGCCACCGCCAGTCCTTCGAGCCGATGGGCACGGGCGCGCGCCTTGGCCAGCTCGAAGAGTGTGCGCCGGGTCACGACCTCGCGCCGGTGCTGGAGGAAGCTGTCGATGAAGGTGCGCA
>DBNU01000186.1 GCA_002299125.1 Proteobacteria bacterium UBA664 | reverse complement strand
CTCCGGCTTCCTGCCGGCCTTCTTCAGCTTCAACGTGAAGAGCCCGACGGTGAACGGCCTGACCGGTACCGCGCGCATCAGCTTCGCGCCGACCATCCAGAACAACAACAACAACAACAATGGCGCCCTGCGCAACAAGACCAGCCTCTTCCCGGACGGCGGCATCCAGGGCGCCACGATCGATACTCGTGAGGTGCTCGCCAACATCGAGGGCGCCTTCGGTACCGTATCCTTCGGTCGTACGCTGTCGCTCTTCGGCCGCAATGCCATCCTGAACGACATGACCCTCTTCGGTGCCGGTATCACCGGTCCGAACAACCCCGGCGTGGCCGCCGGCGGCATCGGCCGTGGTTATGTCTATCCGGACTTCCAGTCCCGCTTCGCCTACAAGACGCCGAACATGAACGGCTTCCAGGCCGAGGTCGGCCTGTTCGACCCGCACGAGACGCAGGCCGAGTTCGCGTTGGGTGGCGCCAACGGCACCTTCAACGAGACCGAATCCCCGCGCTTCGAGGGTGAACTCTCCTACGCCACCGCCTTCACCGACGGCACCTTCAAGGCCTGGGTGGACGGCATGTACCAGCAGTTGGGTGGCCTCGCTGCCCGCGCCGACAACCTCGGCATCTCCGGCGTCGGTGCCGGTGCCACGGCCAATTACATGGGCTTCGGCCTGACTGGTTACTACTACCACAACCGCGGTACCGGCATGAACCTGGCCTTCACCAACGCCGGCATCGGCTGCTTCGCCAATGCCGCCGGTGGTAGCCAGTGCGAACTGGCCACGAATGAGGGCTGGTACGTGCAGGGCACCTACACCTTCGTCGGCACCACCAAGCTGGGCTTCCGCTACGGCGAATCCGGCCAGGATCGCTTCGGCAACGTCGGCCTGCGCGGTGCCCAGGGCGGTATGGGTCCTGGTGCGCGCGATGCCGTGCAGGCCATGTACACCGTGGGCGTCTACCACGATGTCACCTCCTGGCTGAAGGTCATCGGCGAGTACAGCCATGCCCAGAACCGCAACTTCAGAGGCACCGAGCCTACGGCCGACATCTTCTCCGTCGGTTCCTTCGTGACCTGGTAAGTCCGGGCGTCGTGGTCCCGGGCAACCGGGCCCCACGGCAGCGTGGTGAGATGTGATCTGTGGGGCGTGCCGCCGCGAGGGGGCACGCCCTTTTTCGTTCGAGAGCCCCTCATCCCCGTGGGGGTTGGGGTGAGGGCGGTGTGCGGGCATGACGGGCATGACGGCCTGCGCGGCGATGACGTCGGTCAGCGCACCTCGAGCTTGGACCTGGCCCCCGCCACTTCCACCACATGCCGCGGCAGCAGATAGCCGGGCAGGCGTTCGCGCAGTTGCCGCATGAGTGCGAGCGCGCGGGCGCGCGGCACCTCGAAGTGCATGGCCCCGCGGGCCGGGTCCAAGGCGTGCAGGTAGTAGGGCAGCACGCCGCAGGCGAACAGCCGCTCACTGAGATCGGCCTGTGCCGTCAGCGTATCGTTCACCCCGGCGAGCAGCACGGCCTGATTGAGCAGCAGGGCCCCGCTGGCGCTGAGTGCGCGGCAGGCGTGGGCAACGGTTGCGTCCAGCTCCTGCGCGTGATTTGCGTGCAGCACGATGACCGTCTTCAGGCGGGTGGCGGCGAGCCACTCGGTGAGCGCCGTATCCACGCGCTCGGGCAGCACGATGGGCAGGCGGGTGTGGATGCGCAGGCGCCGGATCGATGCGATCGCCGCCAGTCGCTCGACCAGCCTCGCCAGGCGTGCATCCGACCACGACAGCGGATCGCCGCCCGAGAGGATCACCTCGTGCACGTCGGGTCGCTCGGCAAGCCAGGCCAGCGCGGCGTCGAGACGCTCCGGCGTGGCTTGCGCCTCGGCGTAGGGGAAGTCGCGCCGGAAGCAGTAGCGGCAGTGCACGGCGCAGGCGCCGGTCAGTACCAGCAGCACGCGGTGGGCGTACTTGTGCAACAGCCCGGGCATGACCTCGGCCGCGCGATCGCCCACCGGATCGAGCAGTGCCTGCGGCGCGGGCGCGTCCTCGGCGGCACGCGGTATCACCTGCAACAGCAGCGGATCGTGCGCATCGCCCGGGCGCATGCGCGCGATGTAGCCGAGCGGCACCCTGAGCGGGAAGGCACGCGCCAGCGGCCCGTCCGCCCCGGCCACGCCGCCGGCTGGATCGGCAACGACACCATGCGCGGCGTCGAAGCGGGCCGCATCCAGCCCGACCAGTTCCAGCAGGCGGGCGCGATCACGCACCGCAGCGCCCAGCGCGCGCTGCCAGGGCGCTGGCTCGCGCTGGCTCTCGGTGGGCTGGCGCGCTGCTTCAGCGGGCTGCCGCGAGGCGGGTGGCTCGGCTATCATGTCGCGTCTTTTAACTCAGGGACCCCCACGCGCACCATGGCAACCTTCTCCACGAACCAGTTCAAGATCGGCCTCAAGATCATGCTCGACGGCGATCCCTACAACATCCTGGAGAACGAGTTCGTGAAGCCCGGCAAGGGCCAGGCCTTCAACCGTGTGCGCGTGCGCAACCTCAAGACCGGCCGCGTGCTGGAACGTACCTTCAAGTCCGGCGACACGGTCGAGGGCGCGGACGTCGCCGATGTGGACATGCAGTTCCTCTACAGCGATGGCGAGTTCTGGCACTTCATGAATCCGGAGAACTTCGAGCAACTCCAGGCCGGGGCGTCCGCGGTGGCCGATGCGGCACCGTGGCTGAAGGGCGAGGAGTCCTGCCAGGTCACGCTCTACAACGGTGCCATTCTCACCGTCGCCGCCCCCAACACGGTGGTGCTGCAGGTGGTGGAAACGGATCCTGGTGTGCGCGGTGACACCGCCACCGGTGGCACCAAGCCGGCCAAGCTCGAGACCGGGGCCATGGTGAAGGTGCCGCTGTTCATCGAGAACGGCGAACTCCTGAAGTGCGACACGCGGACCGGGCAGTACATCGGCCGCGCCCGGGAATAGTGCCAGCCCGCTCGCCGGATCAGCGGGACCCCTTCAGCCTGCCAGCGGCCGCCCTCTGGCGGCCCTCTGCGACCATCGAGACGCTGCGCGAGCGCGCACGGCTCGTGCGCTCGGCGCGCGCCTTCCTGGAGGCGCGCGGTCTGCTTGAGGTGCAGACACCGCTGTTGTCGCGCGCGGCGAGTCACGAGCCGCATCTGGCGAGCCTCGCGGTGCCGGTCCAGGGTGAACCGGCCTGGCTCAACACCTCGCCCGAATACGCAATGAAGCGCCTGCTGGCGGTCGGCAGCGGGCCCATCTTCCAGTTCAGCACGGCCTTTCGCGACGAGCCTCCGGGGCCGCTGCACAACCCCGAGTTCACCTTGCTCGAGTGGTATCGCCCGACCATGGGCTACCGCGAGCTGCTGGCCGAGGTTCAGGCCCTCATCCTGGAACTCGCCGGCCCACGCGACACCCTGGTGATCGACTATCGCCAGGCCTTCCGGCGCACCCTCGGCCTGGATCCGCATCGCGCCTCGCTGCGCCGCCTGCGCGAAGCGGCCCAGACGCATGGGCTCGTGAGCACGGCCCGACGCGGCCCGGCCCGGGCAGAGCTGCTCGACTTCCTCTACGGTGCCGTCATGCTGCCGGATTTGCCGGGCGAGGCGGTGATCGGCATCACCGACTTCCCCGTGTGTCAGGCCAGTCTCGCCCGCATCCGGCCCGGACGCACCCCGATGGCCGAGCGCTTCGAGGTGATCTGGCGCGGCGTGGAACTCGCCAACGGCTACCAGGAACTCACCGATTACGCCGGGTTGCTGCTGCGTCAGGCCGTGGATCTGAACGAGCGGCGGCGACACCGGCGCCCCTGTCTGCCGCTGGATCTGCGCCTCAACGAGGCCGTGGCGGCGGGGCTGCCCGAGGGCTCCGGCGTCGCCCTCGGCTTCGATCGGCTGGTGATGCTCACGCTCGGCAAGGCCACGCTGGCCGAGGTGCTGGCCTTCGATCATCCCCGCGCCTGAGCGCGCCCTCTGTCACCCCTGCGCGGGAAAGACGATGAGCCGTCATCCCAGCACACGCCGGATGCGTTAGCCTTGGCCTGGGAGAGAATGCAGGGAAGCCCATGTCCATCTACGCCCTCGACCGGCTCATGGCTGAGACCCGGCGACTGGCGGCGGAGTACCGCCGCACCACTGGCAAGACGCTCGCCGTCTCCGGTGAGATCGCCATCTTTGATGCCGTGCGTCTGCTGGGTCTGCAGGCGGTCAACGAGGAAGGCTTGGGCTTCGATGCCCTCGAGCTGGATGGCAAGCCACCACGACGCCTGCAGGTGAAGGCGCGGGTCATCTTCGACGAGGCCCGCAGCGGCCAGCGCCTCGGTGCCCTG
>DBNU01000190.1 GCA_002299125.1 Proteobacteria bacterium UBA664 | reverse complement strand
CGTGGCTCGGTGCCTCGGCCAGGCGCACGTTGCGGGGAATGATGGTGGTGTAGAGCTGACTGCCGAAATGCGCCTGCAACTGCGCCGAGACGTCGTTAGACAGGTTGTTGCGCGGATCGAACATCGTGCGCAGCAGACCTTCGATGGACAGGCGTGGATTGAGATAACGCTTGATCTTGTCGATGGTCTCGAGCAGGGCCGACAGACCTTCGAGGGCGAAGTACTCACACTGGGTGGGGATGATCACGGCATCGGCCGCCACCAGCGCATTCACCGTGAGCATGCTGAGTGAGGGCGGACAATCGATGAGGATGTAGTCGTAGTCGGCCGCCACCTCGGTCAGGGCGTTCTTCAGCCGCACCTCACGCGCCAGCTCCTCGAGCAGGGCGACATCGGCGCCGGTCAAGTCCTGATTGGCGGGCAGCAGATGGTAGTTGAGTCGTGCGAGCGGCAGCCGCGTCTCCGCCACCGTCGCTTCGCCGAGCAGGACGTCGTAACTCGACCGTTCCAGCGTGTGCTTGTCCACGCCGCTGCCCATGGTGGCGTTGCCCTGCGGATCGAGGTCCACCAGGAGGACGCGTCGCCGCGTGGCCGCCAGCGAGGCAGCCAGATTCAGACTGGTGGTGGTCTTGCCCACACCACCTTTCTGGTTGGTGATGGCGAGAATGCGGGTCATCGGTCGCTCGTTTGGTCTCGGCTGCCCCGACGGGTCCGGGACCCGGACGGCCCCAAAGGTTATGCGATCACCCGCAGCGCCACCACGGCAAGCTCATTCATCGCTGGCTGCCCGGGCCGCCAGCCGGACTCGATTGTCGCGTTCAGGCGGCACCGACCACCACCAGATGCCGCGCCTCGGGCAGGTGGGGCACCAGCAGACGATGCACCACGACGGCGAGCCCCGCGGCCTCGAGTGCAGCGATCGCCTCGCTTGGGCGATGGCCCACCAGGGCCAGCAGACGCCCCGCGGGGGAGAGGTGCGACCGGGCCAGATGCCAGAGCTCCGCCAGGGCGGTGACCGCGCGGGCCGTGGCGAGGTCGTGGCCACCGGTCGCGGGCAGGTCCTCCATCCGCGCACTCAGCACCTCGACGTTCTCCACCCCGAGTTCCGCCCGCACCATGTGCAGGAAGGCGGCCCGTTTGTGGCGCGGCTCGACCAGGCGGCAGTGGAGATCCGGTCGGGCGATCGCGAAGACCATGCCGGGCAGGCCGGCGCCGCTGCCGATGTCGATGAGACCGTTGCCGGCGAGGAAGGGCAGGGCCGCGAGGCAGTCGAGCAGATGGCGGCGCACGAAGGTGCCGGCATCGCGGGCGGAGGTCAGGTTGTGCACCCGATTCCAGTGCAGGACGAGCTCGCCGTAGGCCAGCAACCTGGCCTCGGCCTCGGGCGGCAGTTCAAGCCCCAAGGCCTGCACGCCCTCGGCGAGCAGACGGCCGGGAGCCGCGGTGCCGTTCACGTCCGGCGGGCGTCGGTGACGTCCGGCCCTACGGACGCGGCTTCGGCGCGGGCCTCATCGAAATCTGTCGGGCCCGGCACCGCGACCGCAGCGACCGCCCCGGTTTCGCCCTGCGCGAGACCCTCCGCCGCCCTCCCCGCACCCCGGTCGCGACGCAGATGCACGGCGAGCAACGACAGCGTGGCCGGGGTGATGCCGGCGATGCGGGCCGCCTGGGCCAGAGTGCGCGGGCGGTACTGCGTGAGCTTCTGCACAGCCTCGTTCGACAGACCGCGCACCCCGGCGTAGTCCAGCGCTTCCGGGAAGGCGAGGTCTGCCAGCCGCTGCTGGCGGGCAATCTCGGCCTCCTGGCGCTCGAGGTAGCCAGCGTAATGGAGGTCGGTCTCGAGACTGAGGATGAGCGCCGGGTCGGCGAGTCCGGGCCCCACCCCGGGCAGTGTCATCAGTCCGGCATAGGAGACCTCCGGCCGCCGCAGACAGTCGAGCAACGTGGTCTCGCGGCCGAGCGGCTGACCGAGGACGGTCGTGATCGCATCCACGTTCTCGCCCGGTCGCAGGCGCAGCCCAGCGAGACGGGTCCGCTCGGCAGCGATGCGGGCCCGTCGCCCCGCGAGCGCCTGCAGCCGCGCGGCATCCACCAGACCAAGCGCGTGCGCGCGCTCCAGCAACCGCTCTTCGGCGTTGTCCTCGCGCAGCCGCAGCCGGTATTCCGCACGGCTGGTGAACATGCGATAGGGCTCGCTGGTGCCGCGCGTGCTGAGGTCATCAACCAGCACGCCGAGATAGGCCTCGTGACGCCCCGGAACCCAGGCCTCGAGCCCCAGCGCATGGGCCGCTGCATTGCAGCCCGCGAGCAGCCCCTGTGCCGCCGCCTCCTCGTAGCCGGTGGTGCCGTTCACCTGTCCCGCGAGGAAGAGCCCGGGCAACAGGCGGCTCTGCAACGACGGCGCGAGATCGCGCGGGTCCAGGTAGTCGTACTCGATGGCGTAACCGGGGCGGGTGATGAAGGCCGCTTCCAACCCCTCGATCGAGCGCACCAGTGCCAGTTGCGCCTCGAAGGGCAGACTGGTGGAGATGCCGTTCGGGTAGATCTCGGCGGCATCGAGGCCCTCGGGCTCGATGAACACCTGATGGCTGTCACGCTCGGCGAAGCGCGTGACCTTGTCCTCGAGGGAGGGGCAGTAACGCGGGCCCGTGCCCTCGATCGCACCCGTGAACATCGGCGAGCGGTGCAGCGCCGCGCGCACGATGGCGTGGGTGTGCGGATTGGTGTGGGCGATGAAGCAGTGCACCTGCGCGGGCCGTGGCGGGCGCTGGTGCGAGAACCACGGCGCCGGATCGTCACCCGGCTGGGGCACGAGGCGCGAGAAGTCCACGCTGGCCTTCGCGATCCGGGGTGGGGTACCGGTCTTGAGACGCCCGACGCGGAACGGCAGCTCGCGCAGCCGTGCGGCGAGTTCCTCGGCCGGCGGATCGCCCGAGCGCCCCCCGGCGTGGCTGGCCTCACCCACATGGATGCGTCCGGCAAGGAAGGTCCCTGCGGTCAGCACCACGGCGCGCGCGCGAAAGACGACACCGGCGCCGGTGACGACACCGGCGAGCCGCTCACCCTCAAAGTGCAGATCCGTGACCGGCTGCTGGAAGAGGGTGAGTCCCGGTGTGTCCAGCAGCACGCGCCGCACCTGGTGGCGATAGAGGGCGCGATCGATCTGGGCACGTGTGGCCCGCACCGCGGCACCCTTCGAGGCATTCAGCGTGCGCAAATGGATGGCACAGGCATCGGCCGCCACACCCATCAGACCACCCAGCGCATCGATCTCGCGCACGAGGTGGCCCTTGCCGATGCCGCCGATGCTCGGATTGCAGGACATCTGTCCGAGCGTCTCAAGGTTGTGGGTGAGCAGCAGCGTACGGGCACCGCGGCGCACGGCGGCGAGCGCGGCCTCGGTGCCGGCGTGACCGGCACCGATCACGAGCACGTCGAAGGTGTCAGGATGAATCCAGCGGGACATGGGGACGCGGGCCTCCCGGCTTCAGCAGTCCGGCCTAGCGGCCATGCACCGCCCGATAGCGATCCTTCAGGAGCACGTAGTGCCGGGCGGAGTACTCGAGCCAGGCGAGTTCCTTGTCGGTGAGCGGGCGCAGCAGCCGCGCCGGTGACCCGACCCACAGATGCCCACCCGTAAGCACCTTGCCGGGAGGCACCAGTGCCCCGGCCCCGAGCAGGGTGTTGGGCTCGATGATGGCACCATCCATCACCGTGGCCGCCATGCCGATGACGCAGCGATCACCGACCTGGCAGGCATGCAGGATGGCGCGGTGACCGACCGTGACCTCGGCACCAACCGTCAGTGCGTAGCCATCACCCGTCCATGGCCCGGCGTGGGTGACGTGCAGTACCGCACCATCCTGCACGTTGGTCGCGGCACCGATCCGCACCTGTTGCACGTCACCGCGCACCACCGCCGTGGGCCAGACCGAGACATCCTCGGCGAGGCTGACGCGGCCGATCACCACCGCGCTGTCATGCACCCAGGCTGAGGGGGCGATACTGGGGGCGTGATCCTCGAAGTTCTGGATGCTCATGGGCGTGCTCGTACCGGTGGGGATGTTGGCCTGGTTGGTGGAGGACCATTCGGGGCTCGTGCGGCATTCCGACGGCCGCGACGACGCACCGAGCGGATTCAGCGCGGCCGAGGCGGAATAGTCGGACCCGCGCCCGCCGAGTGCAACGTCGCGGCACCGCGGCCGCGATGCCCGTTCACGCGCCGACCATGCGGCTCCGTTGGTCAGGAAAGTCGAAACGCTCGAGGTGGGCCTCAAAGGCCTCGGTACAGGCAGCCCAACTGCGGGAGGCAGCGGCGGCCACACAGGCAGCCGGATCAAGGGCGAGCGCGCGCGTTACCGCGCGACCCAGGTCTTCGTCCAGCACCCCGGTCACGCCCTGCTCCACGACATCGATGGGACCAGTGACCGGATAGGCCGCCACGGGCACACCACAGGCCATCGCCTCGAGCAGCACCAAGCCGAAGGTGTCGGTCTGACTCGGAAAGACGAAGACATCCGCCGCCGCCAGCCAGCGCGCGAGTTCTGTCCCGCGCTTCTGCCCGGTGAAACGCACGCCTGGCCAGGCCGTGCGCAGGCGATCCAAGTCGGGGCCGTCGCCCACGACCACCTTGCTCCCGGGCAGGTCGAGGGCAAGAAAGGCCTCGATGTTCTTCTCCACCGCCACCCGCCCCATGTACATCGCGACCGGGCGCGGGCCCTCGATGAAGGATTTCTCGCCCGGACGGAACAGGGAGATGTCCACGCCGCGCGACCACAGCACGAGATTGCGGAAGCCCCGGGCGAGCAAGCGATCGCGTTGTGAAGCGGTCGCCACCATGGTGCGTACGGCGGCGGCGTGGAAGCGCCGCAGGAAGGCGTAGGTCCAGCGCCGCGGGAAGGGGACACGGGCGCGGATGTACTCCGGAAACTGGGTGTGAAACGAGGTGGTGAAGGGCAACTCATGACGCAGGCACCAACGACGTGCGGCGTGCCCGAGTGGCCCTTCGGTAGCGATGTGGATGGACTGCGGACGGAAGTCCTCGAGCACCCGTGCCACTCTCCGCCCCGGCAAAATGGCAAGCCGGATCGAGGGATAGGTCGGACAGGGCACGGTGAGGAAGTCCTGTGGCGTGATCATCCGCACGTCATGACCCCGAGTGGCGAGTTCCGCCTGGGTGGCCGTGAGTGTGGTGACCACACCGTTCACCTGGGGTGACCAGGCGTCCGTGACGATGACGATGCGCACCTGTTCCGGCGACCTCCGATCGATGGGCTGCACGACTCTGGCAACCCGCGCGGCCGACCTGCCCCGACAGCATCCGCTCGCGCGAGCACCGGCGCGAGCGGCTCGCCGCGTCGGGTCTTGCAGGGCGGTCTACGTGCGGGAGTCTAGCGCCGAAGTCCGCGCGATGGGCACCGGACGGGACACTGACCCCAAGGGTCGAACACACTGACGGCCCTCACCCTCAGGCAACCGCCTTCAGGCTCAGGGCACCGTCCTGCCGATCCGACCAGTGCAGGAGTTCGAGACTGCCATCGAAGTGTTCCACCAGCGCGGTACAACTCTCCACCCAGTCACCGCAGTTGCAATAAGTGACATCGCCGATGCGCGTGATCTCGGCGCGGTGGATGTGGCCGCACACGACCCCGTCCACCCCTTGCCGACCGGCCTCGAAGGCCACCGCCTCCTCGAACTTGCCGATGTATTGCACCGCGTTCTTGACCTTGTGCTTGAGAAACGCGGCCAGCGACCAGTAAGGAAAGCCCAGCTTGCGGCGCACGAAGTTGACGATGATGTTGAGCCGCAGCAGCCAGTCGTACATCGCGCTGCCCACCACGGCGAGCCACTTGGAATACTGCACCACGGTATCGAACTGGTCCCCGTGCAGCACGAGCATGCGCTGCCCATCGGCCCGCACGTGGGTCGTCATGTTGGTGATCTCGATGTTGCCGAAATGCATGCCGTCGAAGTCGCGCACGAGTTCATCGTGATTGCCCGGCACGTAGACCACGCGCGTACCGTGCTTGGCCTTGCCAAGGATCGTGCGGATCACGTTGTTGTGAGCCTGCGGCCAGTAGGGCCGCTTCTTCATGGCCCAGACATCGATGATGTCGCCGACAAGATAGAGGGTCTCGCACTCGCTTCCACGCAGGAAGTCGAGCAGGAAATTCGCGCTGCAACCGCGGAAACCAAGATGCACGTCCGAGATCCAGATGGTCCGGAAGCGGTGCGGTTCGCTGTTTTTTTCTTGGGCTTCGGCTTTCATGACCCCGAGGGCATCCGGACGGGAGCGCCCTGCCTGCTGGTTGGCCCCCACCGCCGGGCGGCCGCACCGGAGGTGGCACCAAGCGAGCGAACATAGGCCCGAAATGTTGCAGCTTCATGACAGCGCCGCTACGGCACGCACGGGGGCGACCATAGGGCAGGCACGGCAGGGGGACAAGCCGGCAGTGACAGCCCGGCGAGGTTCTGCGGCCTGAAGCCCGTCCCACGCACTGGCCCTCACGCTGCTAGCATCGCCCCATGGACAAGTCCGCTGCCCACATCCATCGCGCCTGGCAGGGCGAGGTCCGCGAGGCCCTCGCAGACTTCATCCGTCTGCCCGCCAAATCCCCCGCCTTCGATCCGGCCTGGCAGACCAACGCCTATCTGGAGGAGGCCGCCACCCGCTTCCTCGAATGGGCCCTCGCCCAACCCGTGGCCGGCATGCGGGCCGAACTCCTCCAGAGCGAAGGCCGCACCCCGCTGCTCTTCATCGAGGTAGCGGCGACTTCGGGTGAGGCCGGCGCCGGGACGGTGTTGCTCTACGGCCACCTCGACAAGCAGCCCGAGCTGTTTGGCTGGGAGACCGGCCTCGGTCCGTGGAGTCCGGTACTGGCGGCTGATCGTCTCTATGGACGGGGCGGCGGCGACGACGGCTACGCCCTGTTCAGCGCGCTCACCGCCATTGCCGCCCTGCAGGCAGCGGGTCGCCCCCACGGGCGCTGTCTGCTGCTCATCGAGGCCAGCGAGGAGAGCGGCTCGCACGATCTGCCGCACTACATCGATTTGCTCGCCGCGCGCATCGGCAGTCCCGAACTCGTGCTGTGTCTGGATTCCTGGTGCGGCAACTACGATCAGCTCTGGTGCACCACCTCGCTGCGCGGGCTGGTCGGCGGCACCCTCGAGGTGGAGGTTTTGACCGAGGGGGTGCACTCCGGCGACGCCGGAGGCATCGTGCCCTCGCCCCTGCGGCTGCTCCGACAACTGCTCGACCGGGTGGAAGACGCCGCCAGCGGTGAAGTCCGGCTCGAGGCCTGCCGGGTCAGTATCCCGCCGGAGCGCATCGCCGAGGCCGCGACCGCGGCCGCCGCGCTGGGCGCCACGGTGCACGCGCGCTTCCCCTTCGCCGGCGGCACCCGCCCGGATCGCCAGGGCGGTGCCGAGCTGGTCCTGAACCGGAGCTGGCGACCGGCCTTCACGCTCACCGGTGCCGAGGGTCTGCCGCCCATCGCCGATGCCGGCAACGTGCTGTTGCCCCGCATCTCGGTGAAGGTCTCGCTGCGGCTGCCGCCTACCTGCGACCCCCTGCGGGCGAAGGTCGAGCTGGAGCAGCGCCTGACCGAGGATCCACCCTGCGGGGCGACGATCCGCTTCCGCGCCGACTGGGCGGCGGCCGGCTGGCACGCCCCGCCGCTGTCGCACTGGCTGCGCCAAAGCCTGGAGCACTGTTCGCGCGCCCGTTTCGGGCGATCAGTCATGTTCCAGGGCGAGGGCGGTACCATCCCGTTCATGGCCATGCTGGCCCAGCGCTTCCCCAGGGCAGAATTCGTGGTCACCGGCGTGCTCGGGCCGCAGTCCAATGCCCATGGCCCGAACGAATTCCTGCACCTGCCGACGGCCGAACGGCTGACGCAATGCGTGGCAGACCTGATCGCCGATCACGCCCTGGCCCACACCGGCTGAGCGCTCGGCACCGTGCCCCATGCAGGAGACCACCCGATGGTGAAGGCCGCTGTCCTTGGACTGGGGGCCATGGGGGCCCCGATGGCACTCAACCTCGACCGGGCCGGGCAGCTCGCGGCGGTGTGGAACCGTTCACCGGAGCGGGCCGCCGTGCTGTCGCTCGGGGCGGGGGTGCTCCGCGCCACCACGGCGGGCGCGGCCGCAGCGGCGGCCGATGTCATCCTCCTGTCGCTCTCGCGTGACACCGACGTGCTGGAGGTGGTGGCGCAGATCCGCCCGGACCTCGGCCGCGGATCGGTGGTGGTGGACACCTCCACCGTAAGTGCCGCCACCGCCCGGCGGATCGCCGACGAACTCGCCGCCGACGGCATCGGCTTCCTCGACGCCCCGGTCTCGGGCGGCGTGGAGGGTGCGGTCCACGCGCGCCTCGCGATGATGGTCGGGGGTGAAGAGGCCGCCCTCGAACGCTGCCTGCCGCTGCTCCGGAGCATCGCCGCCAACGTCGTGCACATGGGCGAAAGCGGTTCCGGCCAGGCCACCAAGGCGGTGAACCAGATCATGGCCGCCGGCATCAACCAGGCCGTGACCGAGGCCCTCGCCTTCGGTGCCGCCCAGGGTCTGGACATGCGCCGGGTGCTGGACGTGGTGCGCCGCGGCGCGGCCGGCAACTGGTTCCTCGACCATCGCGGTGCCTCCATGCTCGAAGGCCGCTACGAGACCGGCTTCAAGCTGTCGCTGCACCACAAGGACCTAGCCATCTGCCTGTCCATGGCGGCCGAGCGCGGCGGCCCGTCCCTGCCGCTCACGGAAATGACGCTCGAGGCCTACGAAGCGCTCATGGCCGAGGGCTACGGCGATGAGGACATCTCTGCGCTGTATCGCCTGAAGCGCCCCTGAGGCCCCACGGGACGCGCGCGGATATTCACCCGGCCCGTTTCCCGGTTCAGCCGATCCGCCACGCCCCACGCGACCCAGGCCGCATCGAGCCGGACACGGTGGGAGGCGGCGCTATCAGGTCAACCGGCGAGGAAAGGAGGTAGCACTCACCGCAGGTCGACGCGATCAGGACGCGCAGCCAGCCTCGTCACCAGTGCTCAGTTGCGCACACCGATGGTGGCCGTCACGCCATGGCCGGTGGGCAGCTCCGCGAGGGGGTGCAGCAGCACCAGGGTGCAGGCGATGGCCAGAAACGCGGGCACGACCGTAAGCCGCAACCGCGGGAGGAATTGGGCAGGGGACCACATATGGAACTCCGTAGGGCGCTTCAAGCACCCGGCTGACGCGAGTCGTTGGAAAGACTGCGGTGCTGGCACCCTGCCACGGAGCACACCATCCGGCCCGGAAACGCCTGCCACGCGCATCCTGACCCACGGCAATGATGCGCAAAGATTGTGACGAAATGATTACGGAGTCGCCATGCCCGTCGCAATGCGTTTTTCGCGCATGCTCATACGGGCGTGCATTGCGCTGGATCAGGCCGCCGTCGGACAGACCCCGAGCGCAGCGACTAACCCCATGACGCCAGAGCGCATCGACCCGCTTCGCGACGAACGTGACTAGCCGTCTGCCTGCCGGATGGGGACGTCCTGATCGAACGCACGGGAAGGACGCCTGGCGGAGGGCGCCCGCGCTGGAAGTGCCCTGCAAGGGCTCGAGCGCGCCACCCTGCACCCGAGATGTGGCCCGTACGGATGTCGGTGAGCTGGGCTTCCAGGGCAGCGCCGAGGGCAGAATCGACCCGGGCCCTGCCGCCTCACGCCAACCCGTCGCCTGCTCCACGCACGGCTCGTCAGCGGATCGGTGGGGTTTTCAAGCCTCTCTCCCTGTGTGGGAGGGGCTTTGCAGGACTGGATCCCCGCCTGCGCGGGGATGACGGGAGTGCGCGGGGATGACGACCATGCTGGGCAAGCCCGAGGCCCTGCCCAGGAACCTGCGTTCCGGGGCACCAACCGGCAGCCGCAGGGACGCCACATGGGTCTCCGGTGGAGAGCGACTTCGATCCGGAGGAAGGCCTACGGCATCCGCACCTTCCGAGCGACAGAAGTCACGCTATATCGTGGAATTGGCGTGTCGCCCGGGCCTCCACTCACCCGCTGATCCGCTGACGAGCCCCACGCAAGCCTCTGCCTGCGCCAGCCGGCCTCGGTGCCGGGGTCTCTTCTCGAGCCGGGCGCTGCCCGGCTCGAGAGACCGTGTCATGCAGGCCCGCCAGAGGCCTTGCGACGTGGCAGGGCCAGCGCGGCCAGCGCACTGCCAAACAACCAGACTGCGGCTGGCACTGGAATCGCCGCCACCACCGCAGCGTCCAGCTCCGGGTGAAACTCCTGCAAGGACTCCCCCGAGGCCAGCAAATCAAGATCCGGCCCGTCCGCGGTCCCGCCTTCGTCCCCGAACTCCATCTCGCTGTACCCACGGAGCCACAGGCGATTGCCGAAGAATGGCGTCCAGCCATCGGCCAGCATGCTGGCATCCGGAATGAGGCCTTCGCCGACCCACAGATTGCCGTCCAGGGTACCGGGCAGCCGCGACCATATACCCGCACGGCCGATGCCGAGGTCCTGGCCCAGCAGGCCGCCGGGCAAGCCATCGACCCCGGGCGGTGTCAGCAGGTGAAAGGCCAGGGTTTCGCCCGGATCATGCCCGAAGATGGGGACACGATAGACGTTGCCAAACCCGTCACGCCCGACGAAGTTGTACCCGGCGGCAATGGCAGCGACACCGGCGGCCTGGACCGGACGATGAAACAGCCCCTGGTAGTGGTATCCGACGCCGGGGGTGTTGAACGCATCCACGAAGGCGCAGCCCGCAGCCGCACCGGTGGTACCGCATACGCTGAACAACCCGGCAGTCGCCGGAAAGAGCGTCAGGGGGACCGCTGGCCCCAGCCTGACCGCCTGTACCCCGGGATTGCCCGAATTGACGTTCCCGGAGGGCGTGATCGGCCCGGGGCCGATGGAGAAAGTATCCCGCATCTGCGCATGGGTCACCCCCACGCCGGTGAAGGGCACTTCGGGCAAGGCCGGGTATCCGGCCGCCCACGCAGCCTGGCTGGTCGTCAGGGCAACCGACGCGAGTCCAATCCTCGCAAGGATGTGTTTGCTCATTTGACACCTCGGAATTTCGAGTTGAGGTTCAAAGGCCCTGCTGAGGGCCTGATCGCCTGCCCATTCCAGATGCCGGCAACACCGCAATCGTCGGACAGGGGACGGGGGATCCATCATTCGCGACGCCGGCAGCGGGCACGACGGGCGACCGTCGCCCCGGGACAACGCTCGCACCGCCAGCACCAGCCGGCAAGCGCGGGTGTATGGATCTGCGACGGACTTCACGGTCCTCGGCCCGGGGTCGCCCGCGGCCCCTGCGGTGGAGCCCCCCGCCGGTGCCACGAAGCCACCGCCGCTCGCCAACCTGCGGGCGGCGGCGTCTGCGACTGAACCCGCACGCCCGTCGCCAGTCTGTTGACGCCACTGTGGCTTCGGCCAGAATGCGCCTCCTTCACCGCAGGCATGCCTGCCCGCGCCAGGGCGGTGCGAAAGTGCCCGTGAGGGAACGCAGCGCGGTGGGTGCCTGGGTCAGAACCCCACTCAGCGGCGCTTGATCCGGATATACAGAAAACGTGAGGGCACCCGGTCGCGAGGTGCCCCGAACAGGGAGTCGAGAGACAGGCATGCAGCACGCCATCGAGGTACGTGGCCTGGACAAGCGCTTCGGCCAGGTCCACGCCGTCAAGAATGTGAGCTTCACCCTCTCCTACGGGGAGGTGCTGGGATTCCTCGGCCCCAACGGGGCGGGCAAGTCCACCACCATGAAGATGATTTGCGGCTTCCTCGAGCCGACCGCCGGGCATGTGACAGTGGCCGGTCATGCGATCGACGAGGACCCCATCGCCGCCCGCCGCGCCATCGGCTATCTGCCCGAGGGTGCGCCGGCCTACGGCGAAATGACACCCCGCGGCTTCTTCGAATTCATCGGGCGCGTGCGCGGGCTGGAACGGCGCTATCTGGAATCCCGTATCCGCGAGGTGGTGGCCCGCATCCATCTGGAGTCGGTCATCGACCGCCCCATCGAGACCCTCTCCAAGGGCTTCAAGCGCCGCGTGGGCCTCGCCCAGGCCATCCTGCACGACCCGCGCATCCTCATCCTCGACGAACCCACCGACGGCCTCGATCCGAACCAGAAGCACGAGGTGCGCAGCCTCATCCGCGAGATGGCGGCCGAGAAGGCAATCATCATTTCCACGCACATCCTGGAAGAAGTGGATGCCATCTGCAGCAACACGCTCATCATCGCCGATGGCCGCCTGTGCTTCCGCGGCACGCCGGCCGAGCTGCAATCGCGCTCGCGCCAGCACAACGCCGTCCTGCTGCGACTGCCCGAGATGGACGCCATCCGCGTGCGCGGCGAACTCGCCCGCCTGCCCGGCGTGGCCGCCATCGATGACCTCGGTCGCGCCGGTGCGAGCCGCCGGTTGCGTGTCTGCGCCCACGAGGGGCGCCCGATCATCGCCCCCATCGCCGAGCGGGTGCGCGCGCTCGGCATCGAGCCCGAGGAAATCGCCGTGGATTACGGCCGGCTGGATGAAGTCTTCCGCAACATCACCCTGGGCAGCCTGACCGACAACCGGAGGGCGCTCACGTGATCCTGTCCCCCCAGACCCTGGCCGTGGCCCGGCGCGAACTCGGGGCCTACTTCGCCACCCCCGTGGCCTACGTCTTCATCGTGATCTTCCTGTTCCTGGCCGGCGTGTTCACCTTCTACGTGGGCGCCTTCTTCGAACGCGGGCAGGCGGATCTGTTGCCCTTCTTTCAGTTCCACCCGTGGCTGTATCTGTTCCTCATCCCGGCCATCTCCATGCGGCTGTGGTCCGAGGAGCGCAAGACCGGCACGGTGGAACTGCTGATGACACTACCCCTGACGCTGGGCGACGCCGTGCTGGGGAAATTCCTCGCGGCCTGGGCCTTCACCGGCATCGCGCTGGCACTCACCTTCCCCATCTGGATCACCGTCAATTACCTGGGCGACCCGGACAACACCATCATCCTGGTGAGCTACCTCGGTAGCTTCCTCATGGCGGGCGGCTTCCTCGCCATCGGTGCCTGCATCTCCGCGACCACCAAGAACCAGGTCATTGCCTTCGTGGTGAGCCTCGTCGTGTGTTTCCTCTTCGTGCTCGCGGGCTATCCGGTGGTGCTCGACTTCTTCAGTGGCTGGGCACCGCCCGCGCTGGTGCAGGCGATCGG
>DBNU01000214.1 GCA_002299125.1 Proteobacteria bacterium UBA664 | reverse complement strand
CCGGTGCACGGCGAGTTGCCGCCGGCCGATCTGGCGGCGTGGATCCTTGCTGACCGCCTGCCGGTGCGCCTGCAACTCCAGCAGCACAAGATCATTTGGGGCGATGTGCCGGGGCGCTGACGGGGCTCGGTCCCTGCAAGGCATGGCCCCTGCCGACGCCACAGCCGCGCGCCCTGCCCCATGAGCGATCTCCGGCGCAGTGTGGTGCTGGTTTCCGGTGGGCTCGATTCCGCCACCACCCTGGCCCTCGCCCGCGAGGCCGGCTTCGTCTGTCACGCCCTGTCCGTGGACTACGGCCAGCGGCACGCGGTGGAACTCGAGGCCGCCGCCCGCGTGGCCGCAGCGCTCGGAGCCGTCGAGCATCGGGTGTTGTCGATTGACCTGCGCGCCCTGGGTGGCTCGGCCCTCACCGACACCCGCATCGAGGTCCCCACGACACCGACCGCGGGGATACCGGTCACCTACGTGCCGGCCCGCAATACGCTGCTGCTCGCGCTTGCACTCGGCTGGGCCGAGGTGCTGGGGGCGCGGGACATCCACCTTGGCGTGAACGCCGTCGATTACTCGGGCTATCCCGACTGCCGGCCCGCCTTCATCGAGGCCTTCGAGCGGCTGGCCAATGTCGCGACCCGCGCCGGCGTGGAAGGCGAGGGTTTTCGCATCCACGCGCCGCTGCTGCCGCTCGGCAAGGGCGCGATCATCCGCGAGGCGCTGCGGCTCGGCGTCGATCTGGCGGCTACGGTGTCCTGCTATGCAGCCGACAGCGAGGGTCGCGCCTGCGGCCGCTGTGAATCCTGCCGCCTGCGACGTGCGGGCTTCGATGCCGCCGGCGTGGCCGATCCCACGCGCTACGTCTAGCGCATATCCCGGGGCGCAGCGCCGGATGGCAGCGAAGATCGGTGCAGCGGGCGCGACCCAGGCCACATGATCAATGGGGTCACATGATCAATGGGGTCAGAGTCATTGATTCTGGGTTTACCTGAACTGAACGCGGCCGACATCTATCTCTGCCCCTTCCCCGGAATCAATCGCTCTGACCCCTTTGATGTGCAGCGGCGAGTGCAGGCGATTGGCTGGCCCTCATGAAGTTGCCCGTTTCCGAAGATTCGTTGGACGTATTGTCACGCGAGCTTCAGTGGCGCTCGAGGTCAAGTCCTGCCGGCTGCCTCGAGGGTCTGCACCGCCATTGTTGCTGAGACGATCTCGATGCCTCGATGGCTGCCCATGGCGATCAGATCGGAGTCGCCCGAGACGATGAGGGCAGCACCCGCGGCCACCGCGGCGGCGATGACGTGATCATCGTCGGCGTCGCCTGGCACCACGCGCGGAACCTCTGTGGGCTCGACCAGTTCGATGGCGTCGGTAATCGGCTATCACCTCGCGCGGGGTCTTGGCGATGAGCGCCAGACGCTTGGTGGCCGCCGGCCGGGTGAGCACATCGGCCAACTCCTCCAGCAGCACGAAGCTGCTGATGAGCTGCAAGTCGGCGCGCTGGCGAATCGCATCGAGCAGCAGATAAGGCTTGCCGCGCCACAGCAGCGCCGACATCACCACGTTGGTGTCAAGAACGATCCTCAACCGGCACCCGATGTGCCCGCCGCTTGACGCGCCCGCCGCTCGGCGCGCGCGGCCTTGACCTCGGCGGCAATCTCCTCCTCGCTCATCGGCTCGACGCCGTCCGCCTCGAGCGCTGGCGCGATGGCCAGCAGCCGATCGATGGCTGCACGTCTCCTGGTCTTGGACGCCAAGAACTCCACGAAGTCCTCGACCTCGGCCAACTGCTGCGGCGACAGCGTCTTGATCCTGGAGATCAGGCGTTGCTCGACAGTCGCATTCATCACGTCACCCCTTCACATCAGTGAGCCAAGGTCTGCAATTGCTTCCTGGTCAAAAACGCATCGAGCAGCTTCTTGACCACCTTGCTCTTGCGCAGCCTTCGAGCGTCTCGGCCATATTCAGCTCCAGCCAGCAGAACGGCTTTCGATGAAACCATCGTGCCGGATTTGAGCGGCGAACGCGACGCTTGCGGTGATTCTCAACGAAGTTGTCGTGTCTGCCAGTCACGCGGCCTTGAGGGTTATCCCATTTTTTGCGTGATGTTCTTTCGGTGGAGCCAGTCGCGCACCAGCATCCGGCTCCCAGTTTCAAGTTGTGTGCGACCAGCGCTCGGGACGGCGGTCCTGCGCCGCTCGTTCGGCGTCACAAGGCGGATCGCGTTGTGACGATGCTCACCGTTGGTACCACTGCAAGAAGGTACACAACTGGCGCCTTGGCACACATCCCAAGGATCGGGCCGCTGGCGCAGTCCCGGGGTCGGAACGCGGCGGTCGCACACGCCAGCGCCAGAATGCGCGCCCGCCTATGATCCGGAGCACCGCAACGATGTCTGCCCCCGCCACGCAGCGCGAGATTCCCTCCATGATCGACACCCTTGAGTTGCCGTCGCCGGGGCTTGCCACCTATGCCGACCTCGAGGCCCTGCCCGAGCGCTACGTCGGGGAGATCATCGACGGCACACTCTACGCGCAGGCCCGCCCGGCCAGTCCGCATGCGCGCGTCGCCAGCCATCTCGGGGCCCTGGTCCATGTGGCCTTCGACCGGGCACCGGGCGGTCCCGAGGGTGGTCCGCCCGGCGGCTGGTGGATCCTCGATGAGCCCGAGCTGCACTTCGGGGCCGATGTGCTGGTGCCCGACATCGCCGGCTGGCGCCGCGAGCGCATGCCCGTGCTGGAGGCGAAGCCCTGGTTCACCGAGGCACCGGACTGGTTGTGTGAGGTGACCTCTCCCGCTACCGCGCGCTTCGACCGCTCCCTGAAGCTCGACCGCTACCACCGGGCAGGGGTGGGACATGTGTGGCTGGTGGCACCCCCGGCGCGCCACATCGAGGTGTTCCGCTGGAGCCAGGAGGGTTGGTTGCTGGTGGCCGACCACTTCGGTGAAGAGGTGGTGGGGATCGAGCCCTTCGCGGCCTTGCCGCTCGCGCTCGGGGATCTCTGGCTCGACTGAGTTCCCGCGCCGCCCCCTGTCGACGGGAAAACCACGCCCGCCCGGTCGGCGTAGAATCCTGCGCCATGCCACTCATCACCCTTCGTGACGCCGAACTCGCCTTCGGTCTGGCGCCCCTGCTCGCCCGCAGCAACGCGGTTGTGGACAGCGGCGAGCGTATCGCCCTCATCGGTCGCAACGGCACCGGCAAGTCCTCTCTGCTTGGCGTCTTCGCCGGCCATGTCACGCTCGATGCAGGCGAATGCGTGCGCCATGGCGCGCCCTTGATCGTCTACGTGGAGCAGGAGCCCGAGCTTCCCGCAGCGCCCACACTGATGGACTCCGCCATGCAGCGTGGTGGGCTGGAGGCAATGGACGACGACCGCCGTCGCTGGCGGGTGCAGGCGCGGTTGGTGGCCGAGTTCGATCGCTTCGGCCTGTCCGCCGAGGCGCCACTCGCGGGTGCCTCGGGCGGTGAACGCAAGCGCGCCGCCCTCGCCCTCGCCTTCGCGCTCGAGCCCGATCTGCTGCTGCTCGACGAGCCCACCAATCATCTCGACATCGGTGCCATCGAGGTGCTGGAGGGGCGCACGCGCGAGCTGCCGGCCTGCGTGCTCGTCACCCATGATCGGCGCTTCCTCGACGCCGTGGCCACCCGCATCCTGGAACTCGACCGCGGCGTGCTCAGGAGCTACCCGGGTACTTTCGCTGCCTGGCAGGCGCAGAAGGAGCAGGAACTGGCCGACGAGGCCGCGGCGGCAGAGCGCTTTGATCAACGACTGGCCGAGGAGGAGGTGTGGATCCGTCAGGGCATCAAGGCCCGACGTACCCGCAACGAGGGGCGCGTGCGGCGTCTGGAGGACCTGCGTCGTCAGCGGGCCGAGCGGCGCGAGCGCATCGGCCGGGTGAATCTCAATGTCGATTCCGGCGAGCGCTCCGGGCGCATCGTCGCCGAGTTCCACTCGGTATCGAAGTCCTTCGGGGATCGCTGCGTGGTGCGAGGGCTCGATTTCATCCTCACGCGCGGTGATCGCCTGGGCCTCATCGGTCCGAATGGTGCCGGGAAGTCCACGCTCATCCGCCTGCTGCTCGGTGAGGTCTCGCCGGACGCGGGCAGCGTGTCCCTGGGCACGAAGCTCGAAGTAGCCTATTTCGATCAGCTTCGCGCCCAGCTCGATCTCGAACGCACCGTCGCCCAGAACATCTCGCCGGGTGCCGATTGGGTCGAGGTGAACGGGCAGCGGCGGCACGTGATGAGTTATCTCGGCGACTTCCTCTTCTCGCCACAGCGCGCCCGCACGCCGGTCAAGGCCCTGTCCGGTGGCGAGCGCAACCGCCTGTTGCTCGCGCGCCTGCTGGCGAAACCGGCGAACCTGCTGGTGCTCGACGAGCC
>DBNU01000010.1 GCA_002299125.1 Proteobacteria bacterium UBA664 | reverse complement strand
GCGGGGATGATCAGCATGCGGGCAGGGCGCCGTCGGTTCGGCGCGGGAGTCTGGTTGGGCGGGATTGCGCGGGCTGTGCGCGGCTACGCACGGAACGGTACTGACAGGCCCGATGACAGGGAGCGGGCGCGTTCACCGGTATGCGGGTCTGACAGTCTCGGCGAACATCGTCAGTGATGCTAGCACAGGGGCCGTCGCCCCGAGTGCGGACGAGCAGCGCGCGACCGCAAGTGTGCTGCTCAATCGGGATGTGCAACCGCGGAATCGGTGGCCCCGGTGCCAGGCGCGCGGCGGGAATCCAGCGTCGTCATGTGGTCACTGCGGCAGAACTGATCCCCGCCGCAGCCTGCCCCCGGGTGTTCTTGTCGGAGGCAGGGATGACGGCGTGCGCGAGGCGGCCAGGCCACCTTCGCCGCGACGGCGGACGAAGCCGACTCGCTGAAGCCTGTCGACGCGTTCATCAGTCGATCGATGCGACGGGGCTTCCTGGATCTGACATCGAAGAGCGCACTGCCGAATCAAGTCACGCCAAGCCGCGCCGCTGGTCAGGCATCGGCTTGAGATCATAGTCAGGGCGCAACTTTTGATACAGGAACTCCGGCGCAAAATCGGCACCGTTGGGCCAGACAATGGTTTCAAGTTCTTCGCTCAGCACGAACGCGGCGAACCGCACCTTATCCTTCAGAGGCTCGAACACATCCCCCCACAATTCATCTTCGAGATCGACTTCGCCTGTCACACCATCGGCAAATTTCAGCCAGATGCGATAGTCACTCTGGTATCTGGCCTCTTGCAATGTCGGCAACATGATCTTCACTCCAGTGGCTTGATCGGTTTCAGCGCCTTCCTCATGCGCGCCAGGTTCCAGTCTTCGTTGAGTTCCGCCTTGTGATATTCACGCCACTCCTGCACGAGCCCAAGGACTCGTGGAGGCAAACGACCTTCCACGACTTCGCCTGTATCAATGTTTATCTGGCCCTGAGGCACAGCACCAGCGGCGGTGCGCAGCGCCGTCTGCGGCAGCTGTCGGGCGACCGGTCAGAACGGTAAGCCATCTTCCTCTGACACCTACGGCTTGAACCTGTTCGAGCGTTTTCAACGCTCATGCCGACCACAGGGAAGCCCTTTCCATGACGCCTGATGCCCAGGCTGATCTGCGTGCTGCAGGAACGCGCACCGAATCATGAAGGCGCGCCCGCTCCATCGCAGGCTTTCAGTGGGCCTCATCCCAGTTTGGCCCCATCCCCACGTCCACCACCAGTGGCACCGCGAGTTCGGCCGCGCCCGCCATGAGTTCTCGCACCCGTCCGGCCAGCGCCTCGGCCTGCGCTGAGCTCACCTCGAACACCAGCTCGTCGTGGACCTGCATGATCATGCGGGCGGGGAAGCCGGAAGCGTCGAGCCAGGCGGCGACCGCCAGCATGGCCCGCTTGATGATGTCGGCCGCCGTGCCCTGCATGGGTGCGTTGATGGCCGTGCGCTCTGCGTGCTGACGCCGTGCGGCCTGTCGCGAGTGGATCTCGGGCAGGTTCAGCCGCCGACCGAAGAGTGTCTCCACATGGCCCTGCTGACGGGCCTGGGCGCGCGTGCGATCCATGTAATCGCGCACGCCGGGATAGCGATCGAAGTAGCGCGCGATGTAGGCGTCCGCCTGCTGACGGTCGATGCCGAGCTGGCGTGCGAGCCCGAAGGCCGACATGCCATAGATGAGACCGAAGTTGATGGCCTTCGCCGCGCGTCGCTCCGCCTCGCCGACTGCGGCCGAGCTGAGCCCGAAGACCTCGGCGGCGGTACGCCGATGCACGTCTTCACCCTGCTCGAAGGCCGCGCACAGTCCGGCATCCGCCGACAGATGCGCCATGATGCGCAGCTCAATCTGGGAATAGTCGGCCGCCAGCAACAGATTGCCCGTCTCGGCCACGAAGGCACGCCGGATGCGTCGCCCTTCGGCTGTGCGCACCGGGATGTTCTGCAAGTTGGGGTCACTCGAGGACAGCCGTCCCGTCGCGGCCACCGCCTGGTGATAACTCGTGTGCACGCGCCCCGTGTGGCCATTCACCAGCCCCGGAAGCTTGTCGATGTAAGTGCTGCGCAGCTTGGTGACGGTGCGGTGTTCGAGGATCACCTGCGGCAGGGGATGTTCGTTGGCGATCTCCGCAAGCGCGGATTCGGCGGTCGAAGGCTGCCCCTTCGGCGTCCGTTCGCTCACCCGCAGGCCCAGCTCCTCGAACAGCACCTGCTGGATCTGGCGTGGTGACCCCAGGTTGAACTCGTGGCCGGCGAGCCGATGCGCCGTGGCGGCGAGTTCCGCCTCGCGCTCTGCCAGAGCCCGGCCCTGTTCGGCGAGCATGCCGGTATCGACCTTCACCCCATGGCGTTCGATGCAGAGCAGCACCGGCACCAGCGGCAGTTCGATGTCCCGGTAAATGTGGTCGAGCGTCGCCACCGCGGCCAGACGCGGCGCGAGTACCTGCTGCAGTGCGAGGCAGACGGCCGCATCTTCGCCGGCGTAGGCCGTGGCCTGCGGGATCGGGACTGCGGCGAAGGCGATCTGCTTCGCACCCTTGCCGGTCACCTCCTCGTAGCGCGTGTTGCGATGACCGAGCAGACCCAGTGCCAGGGTGTCGAGGTCGTGGCGGGTGGCGGCACTGTCGAGCACGTAGGAGGCGAGCAGGGTGTCCTCGGCGATCCCCGCAAGCCGGATGCCGTGATTCGCCAGCACATGGGCGTCGTACTTGAGGTGATGGCCGACCTTCGGGCGGGCGGGGTCCTCGAACCAATCCTTGAGGCTCGCGAGGACTTGTTCGACCGGCAGTTGCGGGCATGGTGCGCCGTCCTCACCGACGTGCGCCAGCGGTAGATAGGCGGCCTCGTCGGGCGCGACGCTGAAGGACATCCCCACCAACCGCGCGTCCAGATAATCGAGGCTGGTGGTCTCCGTGTCGAAGGCCACCAATGGGGCGTTGCGAATGCGCTCGAGCCAATCGCGCCAGGCGGCCTCATCGGTGATCGTGACGTAGCGCGCCCGGAAGTGGTCCTGCGCCGCGTCTGCGGGCACACCCGGCGTGGCGGCTGAAATTTCCCGCACTGCCGCCAGACCAGGCTCGGTGACGGGTGGCGCGGCCGGCGACACGGCTCGCGGTTCGTGGGTTTGTGCGCCCCGATCAAGCTCGCGCAACAGCCGCTGGAAGCCGAGCCGGGTGTACCAGCCGCGCAGACGCTCGACATCCGGGACTCCGGGAGCAAGAGCAGTGACCGCAACCGGGAGCGCCACGGCGGCTTCCAGTCGCACCAGCCGCCGCGAGAGCTCCAGTTGCGGCAGGTGTTCCCGCAGACGCTCGCCCACCTTGCCCTTGATCTCATCGGCGTGTGCCACCAGCGCATCCAGATTGCCGTACTCGTGCAACCACTTCGCTGCCGTCTTCGGCCCTACACCGGGCACCCCGGGCACATTGTCTGCCGTGTCACCCATGAGCGTGAGCAGATCGACCATGCACTCCGGGCCCACGCCGTAACGCTTGTGCACACCCGTGGCATCCACCACCTCGAGCTCGAGGGGTGCCACCAGTCGCACGGTGTCGCTCACGAGCTGGGCAAGATCCTTGTCGCTCGAAGCGATGAGGGTATCGAGGCCGGCCACGGTGGCGTGGTGCGCCAGAGTGGCGATGACGTCATCAGCCTCGACGCCGGTGATGACCAGCCGGGCGATGCCCAGGGCATCGATGATCTCGTAGAGCGGCCCCTGTTGCGCCCGGAGGTCGTCCGGCATGGCGTCGCGATTCGCCTTGTAGTCGGCGAACAGGGCCTCGCGGAAGCTGCCGCCGGGGGCATCGAACACCACCGCCAGGTAATGCGGCCGGAAGCGCGCCCGCAGCCGCTCCAGCATCGAGAGGAAGCCATGAATGGCGCCGGTCGGTTCACCGTGGGCATTCGTCAACGCCGGCAGGGCGTGAAAGGCCCGGTAGAGAAAGGATGAGCCATCGACGATCACGAATGCGGA
>DBNU01000037.1 GCA_002299125.1 Proteobacteria bacterium UBA664 | reverse complement strand
GCCACGAGATCCGCACGCCGCTGAATGCCATCATGGGCATGTCGGAGCTGCTCGCCGAATCGCCCCTGGACATGGAGCAGCGGCAGCACGTGGAGGTGCATCGCCGGGCGAGCGAGAATCTGCTCGCGCTGCTGAACGACGTGCTCGATCTCTCCAAGGCCGAGGCCGGTCAGCTCAGTCTCGCGCGTGAGCCCTTCGACCTCAGGACCGTATGTGAACAGTCGGTGGAGCTGTTCGCCCTGCGCGCTGCGGCGAAGGGCCTCATCATCTATCTGCATCTCGATCCCGCCTTGCCAGTCAAGGTGCAGGGCGATGCCCCGCGCCTGCGTCAGGTGCTGACGAATCTGCTCGGTAATGCAGTGAAGTTCACCGAACGTGGAGAAATCGCGCTGCGCGTAGCGCGCCCGGAGGATGCGGGACAAGGGGCGCGCGTGCATTTCCGGGTAAGCGACACCGGCGTCGGTGTGCCTCGCGACCAGCTCGAGCACGTGTTCGGGGCCTTTGCCCAGGTCGATACCACCCCGGGTCGTCGCCATGGTGGCACCGGCCTTGGTCTGGCGATCTGTCGCGAACTCGTGCAACGCATGGGTGGGCGGATCTGGCTCGAGAGTGAGCAGGGCGTGGGCAGTACCTTTCATGCGCTGATTGACCTGCCCCCCGCGCTGTCTGTGGTGACCACAGGGTCGGAACACGGAGGGGAGGGTGTTCATGGGCCCTGTCTGGTGGTCGAGCCCTCGACCGGCCTCGGAGCGGCACTGGCCGACCTCGCGCGCGCCGCCGGGCATGCTCCGGTACGGGTGCTGCCGTCCTGCGCCGACCTGCGGCAAGCGGAAGTGTCCGGTGGCGAGCGTCTGATCTGCCGCGCGGCGCTGCTCGATCATGGCGAGGCGACGCTGCCACCGGGCCTGCGGGTGCTCGCCCTGGTCGATGGCCATCGACTCGGGGCCTGTCTCGAGCGACTCAAGGCATTCCACGTGAGGGAGTATCTGGTCATGCCGGCCACCCTCGCCGATTTCACCCGGCCACGATCCATCGACGAGCCCCGTCCGGCGGCGGCACCGGCTGTGACGGAGACAGCGAATCGTGAGTTGGCGGACGGGCCGCGGCGCCAACTGTTGCTGGTCGATGATTCGACTGACAACCGCCAACTGGTGCGGGCCTTCCTGCGCGGGCAGGCATGGGAGGTCACCGAGGCCGCAGATGGGGCAGAGGCCGTGGCCCTGGCGGCCGCGTCGCGCTACGACCTCATCCTGATGGATATCCAGATGCCGGGCATGGATGGTTATGCGGCCACCGCAGCCATCCGCAGTGCCGAGCACAGCGCTGGCCAGACAGCCATGCGCATCGTGGCCCTCTCGGCCCACACGGCTCAGGAAGACATCGAGCGCGCGCTCGGCGCTGGCTGCGACGCCTATCTCGTCAAGCCCCTGCGCAAGGCGAGTCTGCTCGACTGCCTGACGGCCAGCAGCGGCGGTGGAGCGGGCGCGCGCGCCTGACGTTCGCCCGGGGTGGCGCGTCGAGGGTCTGGCGCGACCAGCGAGCGGATCGGCCAGACCACTTCATCGCCGACCTTGCAACGCTCTGTGACATCCTCCGTGGCGCCGTCCACAGCGGCAGTGCACCATGCGCGCCTAAAGTAAGGCGCTATCGCACCGATAGCCGCGAGACGGGTGCAGACCAGCCCTCCTCCTGGGCGGGGCTCTGCAGAAGATGACGGCTGGCGGGCAGTGAGTGCCTTGCGTCGCTGCCCGTCGGGGGCGGCTTTGCCCCTGCCGTCCGTCGCTCAAGGACCGGAGGCTTGCATGCTGCGTCTGTTCGGGCACTACGTTCCGCGTACCCTCATCATCCTCGGGCTTGCCGAACTCCTCATCGCGCTGGCAGCGGTGTACCTCGGTGCAACGCTCGCCGCCCTGTTTGCGCCCCTGGCCGACAACCCGCTGGAGGCACTCGCGGCACGCGCGACGCGGCTGCCGGGCGAGTCGCTGCTGTTCGCCAGCGTGCTGGCACTCTCGCTCACCGCTACCGGGCTGTATCAGCGCAATCTCCGGGATCGTGCATCCTTCGTGCTCCTGCGTGTCGTACTGGCCTTCATCGCTTGTGCCGGCGCGATGCAAATCCTCTCCTTCATCGAGCCCCTGCCCGTCATCGACGGGCTACCGGCATTGCTGGCGTATGGCTTTGCTTTCCTCGGGGTCACCTCGTGCCGATTCATTTACATGCCGCGCACCGAGACGCTGCTGCGGCGGCGGGCGCTCGTGGTGGGTGCAGGTCCCGAAGCAGCGCTCATCGAAGGGCTAAAGCGTGCGAGTGACCGGCGCGGTATCCACGTCGTCGGTTATCTGCCCCTGCCCGGTGAACGGGTGCGCATCGGCGCGGCGCGTCTGGTCGAACGCTTCGGCCCGCTGTCGGATATGGTCGAGCGTCTGTCAATCGATGAACTCATCGTGGCCGCACCGGAGGATCAGCAGCGCGAGGGTGGCCTGCCACTGGAGGAACTGCTCGAGTGCAAGCTGCGCGGGGTGGCCGTGCTCGATGTGGCGGCCTTCCACGAACGGCAACTCGGCAAGGTGCTGGTAGACACCCTCCACGTCGGCGAGGTGCTGTTCAACGAGGCCTACGAGCCGGCCCGCGCCCGCGATCCGCAGAAGCGGCTATTCGATATCCTGGTGAGCGGCATCGTGCTGATTCTGGCGGCACCGCTCATGCTGCTGACGGTGCTGGCGATCAAGCTGGAGTCGGGCTGGCGCGGCAGCATCATCTATCGGCAGCGCCGCGTCGGCCTCAACGGCGAGGTCTTCGAGGTGCTGAAGTTCCGCAGCATGCGCGAGGACGCCGAGCGCGACGGTGCCCGCTGGGCCTCGCGCAACGACGACCGCATCACCCGGGTCGGGCGTTGCATCCGCCGCTGCCGCATCGACGAACTCCCACAACTGCTGAACGTCCTGCGCGGTGACATGAGCTTCGTCGGGCCGCGCCCGGAGCGCCCGGAATTCGTGCACCAACTGGAGGAACGCCTGCCCTTCTACCGCCTGCGCCACTCCGTCAAGCCGGGCATCACGGGCTGGGCCCAGGTGTGCTATCCCTACGGCGCATCCTTCGAGGACAGCCGTGAGAAGCTCCAGTACGACCTCTACTACATCAAGAACCACAGCCTCTTCCTCGACCTGCACATCCTGGCCGAGACACTCGAGGTGGTGTTGTGGGGCAAGGGCGCCCGCTGAGGCTGAGGGTGCCCAGCCTGGCCTGACGGTCGCTCAGGTGTCGCTGACGTGATCCCACCCGAGTTCCCCTTCATGGGCCAGGTCAGCGCCGGCATCGGGGCGTTGACCTGGGGCCTGCTGGTCATGCTCCTGGTGGCTGCGGCACGTACCCGGACGCCGCAGAACCGGGCGCTTGCCGTGGCGGCCGCGGTGACCGCACTCTGGTTGCTCGCAACGGCCCTCTTCGAACCCCTGCCGGGCCGCGGGCCGGGTGTGCGCCTGGTGGGTGCGCTCGAATGGTGGCGCGGTCTCGCCTGGCTCGGCTTCCTGCTCGCGCTGTTGCCGAGTCTCGCCGCGCGGGACGAGCGGCAGCGCCGGCTGCAATGGGCCCTCGTCGCGCTTGCCGTCGTCGGTGCGGCCATCTTCGCCCTGGCACCACAGGACTGGATCCACGGTGGTGCCCGGCCGCGTGCCGTGCTCATGCTGTTGGTGGCCGTTGCCACGCTGGTGCTGCTGGAACAGGTGCTGCGGGAGACCCCGCGCGCGGCCCGCTGGGGTGTCAAGCTCATCGTGGTGGGGCTTGGGGCGCTCGCCGCCTACGATTTCTTCCTCTACGCCGAGGCAGTCCTGCTCCGGGGTGTGGATACCCGCCTCTGGGCCGCCCGGGGCGTGGTCGCTGCGCTGGTCACGCCGCTCGTGGCCCTGGCCGCGCGCCGCAATCCGGACTGGCAGGCGCCGGTATACGTCTCGCGGGACGTGGTCTTCCACAGCACCACCCTGCTCGCGGCGGGCTTGTACCTCGTCGCCATGGGGCTCGCGGGTTACTGGGTCCGGGAGGCGGGCGGCACCTGGGGAGAGCTGCTGCAGACCGGTTTCTGGTTCGCTGGCCTTGTGGTCATGACGCTGGCGGTCACTTCGGGCGAGCTGCGCTCGCGTGCGCGCGTCCTGCTGGCCAAGCACTTCTACAGCAACAAGTACGACTATCGCGAGGAGTGGCTGCGGCTCACCCATGGTCTCGCCGGTGCGCCGGGAGAGCTCGATGGGGTGATCGATGGGGTGGTCGAGGGCGTCTCCAGGCTCATCGAGACGCAGGGTGTCGCGCTCTGGCTCGCGGACGATACGGGGCAGTACGTGGAGCGCCGCCGTCGTGGCCTGGAGTTCGATCCCCCCGAGTTGCAGCCGCTGGCGGCGGATCATCCACTGCCCCGCTTCCTGCGCGACACCGGCTGGGTCGTGATCCTTGAAGACTGGCGTGATGCGCCGGCACGCTACGCCGGGCTCGCCTTGCCTGGCTGGCTGCTCGGAGCGGCCAATGTGAGCCTGGTGGTGCCGCTGCTGGCGCGCGAGCATCTGGTCGGCTTCCTGCTCCTGGGGCAGAGTCTCGGGGCGCGTCGTTTTGACTGGGAAGACAGCGATCTGCTGAAGGCGGTGGGTCGCCAGGCCGCTGGCCATCTCGCGCTGGCACTCACCACCGATGCCCTCTCCCGCAGCCGTCAGTTCGAGGCCTATCACCGCCTCTCGGCCTTCCTCGTACATGACCTCAAGAATGTCGTCGCCCAGTTGCAGCTCATCGGGCGCAACGCCGAGCGGCACGCGGGCAACCCCGAATTCGTGCGGGATGCCTTCGAGACCGTGGGACACGCGGTGGACCGCATGAACCGGATGCTCGCCAACCTGAAGGCGGGCAGTGGCGTGAGTACGGCCGCCCGAACGGTGGAGATCGCCCCGTTCATCGAGCGCGTACTTGCCCGCCTGCCGGTGCGCGAGCCCGAGCCCCGGCTCATGCAGGGGCCTGAAGGTCTGGCGGCCCTGGCCGATCCGCAGGCCTTGAGCTCGGTACTGGAACACATCGTGCAGAACGCGCAGGATGCGACGCCAGCCGCGGGCGAGGTGCTGGTGAGCGTGCAGACGAGGGGAGAGGAAGCGGTGGTCTCGGTGCGTGACAGTGGCTGTGGCATGGATGCCGCGTTCATCGCCGAGCGGCTGTTCCGCCCCTTCGATACCACCAAGGGCAACGCCGGCATGGGCATCGGTGCCTTCGAAAGCCGCGAGCTGTTGCAGGCCATGGGCGGGCGACTCGAAGTGGAATCGACGCCGGGTGCCGGCAGCCTGTTTCGCATCTGTCTGCCGCTCGCCACGGCCGCAACGTCGGGGGAGGTCGTCGGATGAATACCGCTGTGGAGACTGTGCGTCCGAAGCTGCTGGTGGTCGAGGATGACCCGGGGCTCCTGAAGCAGATGCGCTGGATGCTGGATGGCTTCGAGGTCATTCCGGCCAACAATCGCGCCAGCGCGCTGGCGGAGCTGCGCCGACATCAGCCCGCAGTGGTCACGCTGGATCTCGGTCTGCCACCCGATCCGGCGAACGCGAGCGAGGGCCTCGCCACGCTCACGGAGATCCTCGCCACCGCGCCCGAGACCAAGGTGGTCGTGGTCACCGGCAATGATGATCGGGCCAATGCGCTCAGGGCCATCGCCCTCGGGGCCACGGATTTCTACCAGAAGCCCATCGATGGGGATGTGCTCGGCGTGATCCTGGATCGGGCCCTGCGCATCCACGCCCTCGAACAGGAGAACCGCCGGCTCAAGCGTGGCGATGCGCGTCGGCGCCTGCCGGGTCTCATCACCGGATCGGCCAGCATGCTGGCCGTGTGCAACACCATCGAGCGTGTCGCGCCGACCTCGGCGACGGTACTGTTGCAGGGCGAGAGTGGCACCGGCAAGGAGGTGCTCGCGCGGGCCGTGCACGAGATCTCTGATCGCTCCAGTACGCGCTTCGTCGCCATCAACTGTGCCGCCATTCCCGACAACCTCCTCGAGAGCGAACTCTTCGGCTACGAGCGCGGTGCCTTCACCGGCGCGGTCAAGCAGACCCGCGGCAAGATCGAACACGCCGATGGCGGCACGCTGCTGCTCGACGAGATCGGCGATCTGCCCCTGCCTCTGCAGGCGAAGCTGCTGCGCTTCCTGCAGGAGC
>DBNU01000033.1 GCA_002299125.1 Proteobacteria bacterium UBA664 | reverse complement strand
GCTTTTTCTACAGACTCGTTATTAGCGGTACAGCCAGACCACCCTCTCTTGGCAGTGGCTCCAAAAGGGTATACATTCTATACTGAACGCCGAGCGAGGGATGCGATGGGCTCAATTTTCATCTGATAGCGAAGCGTTGCAGGAACACGTAAGGCCATAAATCTTGCGGAAGCTGTCGTTCGCGGCAATTTCTTCTGTTTTCAAGAGCTTGACAGTGATGAGAACAAGTATCAACAAATGATGAAAATAAAGCCATGCGATGCGGTACACGTTCGAGTTCGACGAGGCCAAGAGCCGTGCCAACAAGGCCAAGCACGGCATCGGCTTCGTCGAGGCGCAGGAGCTTTGGCTTGACAACAACTTGCTCCGCGCAGCTAGCCGCTCGGAGACCGAACCGCGGTTCTTGTTCATCGGGATGATCGGCGGCAAGCATTGGTCGGCGATCGCCACGTACCGCGGCGAGACGATCCGGATCATCTCCGTGAGGAGATCGCGGGCCCGGGAGGTGGAAGCGTATGAAGGCCAGTGAGTTGGACAAGAAGTTCGACGAGGGCGTCGAGGACATCATCGATGACTTCGACCTTTCGACGGCGACGCGGCCCAACCGGGAGCAGAAGCGCGTCAACGTCGACTTCCCCCAGTGGATGGTCGAGTCGCTCGACCGCGAGGCCCAGCGTCTCGGGGTCACCCGGCAGTCGATCATCAAGGTGTGGATCGCCGAACGGCTCGAGAAGGCGGGCTGACCGCTAACCCGGGGATAACCCGACAACGCTTCGCGTTGCGGGTTATCCCCATGAGCGTTAGCCCGCAGTGACCACAAGGAAGCAGTGAAGCCGGCCCATGAACTACGTCAAGTCCAGACAACGCGTCGCTGACCACGGGGAGGTTTTCACCCCCGCGTGGATGGTCGAGGCGATGCTCGACCTGGTGAAGGACGAGACCGAGCGCATCGACTCCCGCTTTCTGGAGCCCGCGTGCGGGAGCGGCAATTTCCTCGTGCGGATCCTGCAGCGCAAGCTCGCTGCGGTCGAACTCAAATATGGCAAGTCGGACTTCGAGCGGCAGCACTATGCGCTGCTCGCGCTGATGTGCATCTACGGCATCGAGCTGCTGCCCGACAACATCGCCGAGTGCCGCGCGAATCTGCTGGAGATCCTTGCCGAGCACCTGAATCTGGGTGAGTCGGACGCACTCTATCGCGCGGCGTCCTATGTGCTGGCGCAGAACCTCGTGCACGGAGACGCGTTAAGAATGCGCACCCATGACGGCCAGCTGATCACTTTTGCCGAGTGGGGCTACTTGGGCAAGGGCAGGTTCCAGCGGCGTGATTTCCGCCTCCACAATCTCGCCATGTCGTCGTCAACCTTCAGCGCGGAGGGCTCTCTCTCCACCCACCCTGGCAAGCAGGAGCTCTTCACGCCGACCAGGACCTACCCGCCGATGACGGTGAGTGAGCTGGCCGCCGCCACGCCTGGCGACGCCTCGAAGGAGGTCGTATGAGCGCACAGGCTGGCTTTGCGCTGCGCGGCCGCAACCCGGACGTCTTGATGTGCATCGCCAACCTCTCCAACGACGAGGTCTTCACGCCACCGGAGTTCGCCAAGCGGATGCTGGACACCCTGACCGAGGCGTGGGCGGCGGACCACGACGGGGCGAACCTCTGGGCCGACAAGACGGTGAGGTTCCTCGATCCGTGCACCAAGTCCGGCGTGTTCCTGCGCGAGATCACCAGCCGTCTTGTCAAAGGATTGGCCGACGAGATCCCGGACCTGGAGGAGCGCGTCAGTCACATCCTGACCAAGCAGATGTTCGGCATCGGCATCACGCATCTCACCAGCCTGCTGGCGCGGCGCAGTGTGTATTGCTCGAAGCACGCCAAGGGCGAGCACTCGATTGCCAAAGGCTTTGCCAGCGACGACGGCAACATCTGGTTTGAGCGCATGGAGCACACCTGGGTGGAAACGAAGTGCAGGCACTGTGGTGCACCTCGAACGATCTTTGACCGCGAGGAGGGGCTTGAGACCCATGCCTACGCTTTCATCCACACCGACGACATCAGGGCTCGCATTGCCGAGCTGTTTGGAGGCGATATGCAGTTTGATGTGATCATCGGCAACCCGCCGTACCAAATGACAGGCGGAGCGGGTGGAAGTAGCGATTCCTCGATCTATCACCTCTTCGTGGAACAGGCGATGCTGTTGGAGCCGCGCTACCTCACCATGGTCATCCCTTCGCGCTGGATGGCAGGCGGGCGCGGACTCGATGAGTTCCGCAAAGACATCCTTAGTTCGCACAAACTCGTTAGGCTGGTCGATTTCCCTGTCTCAAGAGAAGTCTTTCCAAACGTTGAGGTCAAGGGCGGCATTTGTTACTTTCTCTCGTCGGAATCCCATAACGGCCCGTGCGACGTCACTGTAGTTCGCGGCGATGAGGAAACAACCTCGTCACGCCAACTTGACGAGTTTGACGTGTTTGTGCGGGACCCGAGAGCCGTTGGCATCTTGCGCAAGGTGTTGAAGTTTGGTGAGCGGCCTATTACCGCCATCTTGACCGCTGACACGCCATTCGGCATCGCGACCAACTTCGACGGATTCCATGACAAAAAGAAGTCAGGGGACGTCGCACTCCACTACGTCCGAAGTGGTAAGCGCGCCATTGGGTTTGTTCCACGGAGCACGATCACCAAGAACGTGACGCTCATTGACAAGTGGAAAGTGCTTGTCCCGGAAGCGGGTTCTGATGGTGGGCAGAAAATTCCAGACTCCGTTCTTGGCAAACCATGGTTGAGCCCGCCGCCGTCTGTCGCCACCCAGTCATTCCTTGCTTTCTGGGTGGCGAATGAGGACGAAGCGCGAAGCCTTGAGTCCTATTACCGCACCAAGTTCTTCAGGCATCTGGTCTCGTTGCGGAAGATCACACAGCACGCACTGCGGTCGACGTACTCATGGGTTCCCCAACAAGCTTGGGATTGCGACTGGACCGACGAGATGCTCTATAAAAAATACGGCATCACGAAGGACGAGATCACGTTCATCAACAGCATGATCCGTCCGATGGGCGAGGGTGATGAATAGGCCGATCGAGCAAATCCTCGCCCCCAAGCCCGAGGCCCGGCCACGCCTCTACGCCTACTCGATCGCGGACGCGGCGCACCAGGGTCTCTTGAAGGTGGGCCAGACCACGCGCGACGTGAAGCAGCGTGTCGCCGAGCAGCTCAAGACCGCCGCGATCAAGAACTACACCATCGTCCTCGACGAGTCCGCTGAGCGCCACGACGGCACCATTGTCACCGACCATGAGGTGCGCGCGGCGCTCGCCAGGAAGGGCTTCGCGAACGCGGAACTGGAGTGGATGCGCTGCACGGTCGAGGACGTGAAGACTGTCCTCACCGAGTTGCGCACAGGTCGGCAGTTTACCGGCACGCATCACCAGACGTTCGTGATGCGGCGCGAGCAGGCCGAGGCCGTGAACAAGACGCACGGGTACTTCCACTCCATCTGGCAAGAGGATATGCACGCCGTGCCGCGCTTCCTCTGGAACGCGAAGATGCGCTTCGGCAAGACTTTCACCGCGTATCAGTTGGCGAAGAAGCTCGCCGCCAGGCGGGTGCTGGTGCTCACCTTCAAGCCCGCGGTCGAGGATGCGTGGCAGACCGACCTTGAGAATCACGTGGACTTCGACGGCTGGCAGTACCTGTCGCGCTCCTCCGGCAGCGACCCGACGCAGGTTGACCCCACCCAGCCGGTCGTCTACTTCGGCTCCTTCCAAGACCTGCTTGGCCGCGATGCGGCCGGAAACATCAAACCCAAGAACGAGTGGCTGCACACGGTGAATTGGGACCTCGTGGTGTTCGACGAGTATCACTTCGGGGCTTGGCGGGAGACCGCAAAAGAATTGTTCGAAGGCGAGGAAGAGGTGGTCGCCAAAAAGGAGGCCAAGCTCGAATATGCCGCCGGGTTGGAGGCCATGAACGAAGACCTCACCGTGCTTTCGGAGAAGGAAACCGAGTTCCTGCCCATCACCACCAAGGCTTACCTGTATCTCTCCGGCACGCCGTTCAAGGCGCTGGCGACGGGCGAGTTCATCGAGGAACAGATTTTCAACTGGACATACACCGACGAGCAGCGTGCCAAGGAGGCGTTTGCCGCCCAGCACCCGGGCCAACGGAATCCCTACGGGGCGCTGCCGCAGTTGCGCCTGCTGACCTATCAGATGCCGGATGAACTGCTGGCCATCGCCAGCGGCGGCGAGTTCGATGAATTCGACCTCAACGCGTTCTTCGAGGCATCGGGCA
Organism: Proteobacteria bacterium UBA664; assembly: GCA_002299125.1. Lineage (GTDB taxonomy): Bacteria > Pseudomonadota > Gammaproteobacteria > UBA7966 > UBA7966 > UBA7966. The sequence goes on along the minus strand of DBNU01000033.1, from coordinate 1,430 downwards.
CGGATAACAAGGCGCAGTTCAAGCACAAGGGCGACGTGCAGAAGTGGCTGGACATCATCCGCGGCGGCTACGCGCAAAAATCGGTCGAGCATCTGAAGACCGGCACGCGGCCGCCCTTCCCGTACTCGGACGTGCGCCTGCTGCCGTATCTGCAGCATTCGTTCTGGTTCCTGCCCAACGTCGCGGCCTGCCACGCGATGGCGAGCCTGCTGGCCGAGAAGCACAATGTCTTCTGGCATGACTACGCCGTGGCCGTCGCCGCAGGTGCCTCGGCGGGCATCGGGCTGGAGGCGTTGCCGCCGGTGCGCAAGGCCATCGGGAGCGGTTTCGACACCAAGACCATTACGCTGTCCTGCGGCAAACTCACCACCGGCGTCACCGTGCCGCAGTGGTCGTCCATTTTGATGCTGCGTAACCTCAAGTCGCCGGAGACCTATTTCCAGGCCGCATTCCGGGTGCAGTCGCCGTGGTCCATCAAGAACCCCAACGGCGACGACCCGAACGAGGAGGAGCTCCTCAAGCCCGCCTGCTTCGTGTTCGACTTTGCGCCCACGCGCGCCCTGCGGCAGCTCTCGGAGTACGGGATCGGCCTGTCGCCCAACGAGCCGAACCCGGAGAGCGCGGTCAAGGAGCTGGTGTCGTTCCTGCCGGTGCTGGCCTACGACGGCGCTAACATGACGCAGATCGACGCGGGCGGCATTCTCGACATCGCGATGGCCGGCACCTCGGCCACGCTGCTGGCCCGCAAGTGGGAGAGCGCGCTGCTGGTGAACGTGGACAACGATACCCTGCGCCGCATCATGGACAACCCCGAGGCGATGGCCGCCGTGGAGCGCATCGAGGGTTGGCGCTCGCTGGGTGACAACATCATCGAGACCATCATCAACAAGAGCGAGAAGGTCAAAGCACTCAAGAACAAGGCCAAGTCTGGGGATCTTACGGAAAAGGAAAAGAAGGAACTCGCGGACGAGGAAAAGGAGTACAAGTCCGCGCGGAAAAGGGTGCAGGAGAAGCTGATCAAGTTCGCCACGCGCATTCCGGCGTTCATGTACCTGACCGACTTCCGCGAGAACACGCTGCAGGATGTGATCACCAAGCTGGAACCGGTGTTGTTTCGTGCCGTAACCGGTCTAGCCGTCAAGGACTTCCACCTTCTCGTCAGCCTTAAGGTGTTCAACACTGAGCAGATGAACCAGGCTGTGTTTGCGTTTCGGAGATACGAAGACGCGTCGCTCCGATACACCGGCATCGAAAGCCATCCGGGACTGACCCATTACGGACTTTACGACACCGTGGTGGCGAGGGAGTGAGGCGCAGTCATGCGCATTTGCGGGCGCCTAACAACCGGTTGCAGCCGACACGTTCCGCGTGCGGCTGAACCCGAGCGTTGAACCTTGAGGAAAAGTATTTTTTCTTTATTTTTGTGATGT
>DBNU01000211.1 GCA_002299125.1 Proteobacteria bacterium UBA664 | reverse complement strand
GCTGCATGGCGGCGTTGTCCACATACATGTGTTCCACGGCCACGTCGGGGTAGTCGGCCGCGACCTCGTTCACCACGGCACGCCAGAGTTCCGAGCATTCGAGCACGTTGGCCTTGTCCACCGAGCACAAGCGGCGACTGCGCCCTTGCGCGGCGCGGAAGGCGACCTGCGCTATGCGGGCAATCTCGTCCTCCGCATAGACGAGGGTGTTGAAGCCTTCACGGCGGCCGGCCTCGTTCTGTCGCAGGCCGCGCGGCTGACCGAAATAGAGGCCACCGGTGAGTTCACGCACGATGAGCAGGTCGAGACCGGCAACCACCTCCGGCTTCAGCGTGGAGGCCGCCGTCAGCGCCTCGTGGACGATGGCCGGACGCAGGTTGGCGTACACACCCATACCCGCGCGCAGACGCAGGAGTCCGCGTTCCGGGCGCAGATCGCGCGGCGCGGCGTCGTACTGCGGGCCGCCGACGGCGCCGAGCAGGACCGCATCCGCGCCGGTGGCCAGGGCCAGGGTCGCGTCTGTGAGCGGCGTGCCGTGGCGATCGAACGACACGCCGCCGATATCGGCCGTGCGCGTCTCGATGATGCAAGCAAGCCAGGGTTGCAGGGCCGGGAGCAGCTTCACTGCCTCGGCGGTGACTTCCGGTCCGATGCCGTCTCCGGGCAGGACCAGCACGTGTTTGCGGGTTTCGGTCATGAGTGAGGAGTGGTCGAGCGGTGGGATCAAGAGACGGAGAATAACCGAAAGCCCCCAGCGCTTCGTGGAATTGCATCACGGCATCTGCGGCCACGGCTGCAGCATCCGGGAGCGTCGGTATACTCCGAACGTCGACTCATCAAATCTCGCGCACGGACCACGATGAACCCTGCCCTGGGGAAACTTCAGCCCTACCCCTTCGAGCGCCTGCACGCGCTGCTCGCCGGGCACACGCCACCTCCGCGACCACTCATCGATCTGTCCATCGGTGAACCGCAACACCCGGCCCCCGCCGCCGTGCTCGAGGCGCTGGCCGATTCGCTTGCGCTGCTGTCGTGCTATCCGGCCACCCGCGGCGAGCGCGCCCTGCGTGAGGCCATTGCCGGCTGGCTCACGCGCCGCGCCAGGCTGGCGGCGACACCGCTCGACCCCGAGCGGCACGTGCTGCCGGTGAACGGCACCCGCGAGGCACTCTTCGCGATCGCCCATTGCGTGATCGATGCGCGTCGTCAACGGCCAACGGTGGTGATGCCGAACCCGTTCTACCAGATCTACGAAGGTGCGGCGCTGCTTGCCCAGGCCGAGCCACACTTCCTCCAGTGCCCTGCCACCCAGGGCCATCTCCCCGATCTGAACTCCATCCCGGGCTCTGTCTGGGAGCGTTGCCAGCTTCTGTACCTGTGTACGCCCGGCAATCCCTCCGGCGCGGTCATGTCCCGAGGCCAGCTTTGGCAAGCGATCCAGCTCGCCGGCCGCTACGGCTTCGTGGTGATATCCGACGAATGCTACGGTGAACTGTACCGGCCGGGCGCCGCTGCCCCGCCGACGCTGCTCGAGGTGGCGGCCGAACACGGCCACACGGGCTTCGAGCACTGCCTGTCCTTTCACAGCCTGTCGAAGCGCTCGAATCTCCCGGGCCTGCGCTCGGGCTTCGTGGCGGGCGATCCGGCGCTCATCGAGGCCTTCGCCCGCTATCGCACCTACCATGGCTGTGCCATGCCGCCGCACCATCAGCGGGCCAGTACCGTCGCCTGGTCCGACGAAACCCACGTCGAGGCCAACCGCAGCGCCTACGCACGGAAGTATGCTGCGGTCCTGCCGCGGCTTGGCGAGGTGCTTGCCGTGGAGGAACCGCCCGCAGGTTTCTATCTGTGGCCCGAGGTCCCGGGCGAGGACACCGCGCTGGCCCTGCGTCTGTATCGCGAGGCCGGTGTGCGCTCCTTGCCGGGCAGCTACCTCGCCCGCACCGTCAATGGCCAGAACCCCGGGGCCGGGCGGCTGCGGCTTGCGCTGGTGGCCGGGCTCGAGGCCTGTGTCGAGGCCGCCGAGCGCATCCGCGACTGTCTCGCGCACGCCGCAGCGCGCTGAGCCCGCCCGGCACCTGCATACTCACGCCCACGCGCTGCCCCGACGCGGCCGTCGGCACCACCCACCCCAGTGCATTTCCCCGCCGAAGAGAAGCCACCATGCATGAGCTGCAAGCCACCATCGACGCCGCGTTCGAACGCCGCGCCGAACTCACGCCCACCGACTGCGATGCCGCCACCCGCGCTGCCGTGGAAACCGTCATCGGTCTGCTCGACCGCGGCGACATCCGCGTCGCCGAGCCTCGCGACGGCGGCTGGCAGGTCAACGAGTGGGTGAAGAAGGCGGTGCTGCTGTCCTTCCGCATCGACGATAACGTCGTGCTGACGGATGGCGTCACCCGCTACTACGACAAGGTGCCGCCGAAGTTCGCCCACCACGACGCCGCGATGTTCAAGGCCACCGGCAGCCGTGTGGTCCCGCTCGCCACCGTCCGCCGCGGTGCCTTCATCGCCAGCGGCACGGTGCTGATGCCCTCCTTCGTCAACATCGGCGCGCGGGTGGACAGCGGCACGATGGTGGACACCTGGGCCACGGTGGGCTCCTGCGCCCAGATCGGCCGGAACGTGCACCTCTCCGGTGGCGTGGGCATCGGCGGCGTGCTGGAACCCCTGCAGGCCGCCCCCACCATCATCGAGGACGACTGCTTCATCGGTGCGCGATCCGAGGTGGTGGAGGGCGTGATCGTGGGGGCCGGTGCCGTGATCTCCATGGGCGTCTACATCGGGGCCAGCACGAAGATCTACGACCGCGAGACCGGCGAGGTCAGCTACGGCCGCATCCCGCCGGGCTCGGTGGTGGTGTCGGGCAACCTGCCGGCAAAGGACGGCAGCCACAGCCTGTACTGCGCCGTCATCGTGAAGAAGGTGGACGCGAAGACCCGCGCGAAGGTGGGCATCAACGAATTGCTGCGGGGCGTCTGAGGCACACCGCACCGCGCCACCCCGTCATCCCCGCCCCCGACAACAACGACACTCGGGGGCAGGCTGCGGCGGGGATCCAGTGCCTGTTCCGAACTGGGCTCCCGCCTACGCGGGAGCGACGGACGAGGCCACCACTGCAGCGATCTCCTGCGCAAGGGCGGCCACGAAGGCGTCATCCTCCCCCTCCACCATCACGCGCACGACGGGCTCGGTGCCCGAAGGCCGCAGCAGCACGCGGCCGCGCCCATTGAGCCGCGCCTCCGCCTCCCGCACGGCCACCTGCACCGGGGCCAGACCGGCGGCGGCGGCGGGTGCGCCACAGCGCACGTTCACCAGCCGCTGCGGCAGGCGCGTCATGCCGGCCCGTAGCTCAGCCAGGTTGCGGCCACTGCGCTGGCAGGCCTGGATGACCTGGAGCGCGGAGACGATGCCATCGCCGGTGGTGGTGAGGTCCAGACAGATGATGTGTCCCGAAGACTCGCCGCCCAGGGTCAGGTGGTTTTCCTTCAGCATCTCCAGGATGTAGCGGTCGCCGACCTTCGCCCGGTGGAAGCCGAGGCCAAGGGCGCGTATGGCGAGTTCCAGACCCATGTTGCTCATGAGGGTGCCGACGATGGCGCCCTCCAGTTGACCGGTGCGATGCCGCTCGGCGGCGATGATGTAGGTGAGTTCGTCGCCATCGACGACGCTGCCCCGGTGATCGACCATGATGAGGCGATCACCATCGCCGTCGAGGGCGATGCCCAGATCGGCCCCGCGTGCCACGACCTCGCGGGCGAGGGCCTCGGGTGCCGTGGCACCACAGGCCTCGTTGATGTTGATGCCATCCGGATCGGTTCCCAGGGTGTAGACCTTCGCCCCCAGCTCGGAGAACACCGCCGGGGCAATGTGATAAGTGGCCCCATGGGCGCAGTCCACCACCAGGGTCAGGCCACGAAAGCTGGCCCGCGCCGGCAGCGTGCCCTTGCAGAACTCGATGTAGCGGCCGGCGGCGTCCGTCACCCGCGTGGCCTTGCCGAGTACCTGCGGCGGCACGCAGCAGAGCGGTTCATCCAACTGGGCCTCGATCGCCAACTCGACCTCGTCGGGCAGCTTGGACCCATCCGCCGAGAAGAACTTGATGCCGTTGTCGGCAAAGGGGTTGTGCGAAGCGCTGATGACGATCCCGGCCTTCGCCCGCAGGGTCCGGGTCAGGTAGGCGATGGCCGGTGTGGGCATGGGGCCGAGCAACTGTGTGCCCACGCCGGCAGCGGACAACCCGGCCTCGAGGGCGGCCTCGAACATGTAGCCGGAACTCCGGGTGTCCTTGCCCACCAGCACCCGGCTGCCTTCGCCGTTGGCCAGCACGCGACCCGCTGCCCAGCCCAGCTTCATCACGAAATCGGGCGTGATGGGCGGAGTACCCACCTCGCCACGGATGCCGTCGGTGCCGAAGTACCTGCGTTCGATTGCCACGAAATGCCCTCCTGAAGTACTGGATCCCCGCCGCAGCCTGCCCCCGAGTGTTCCAGTCGGGGGCAGGGATGATGGCCATCCCCGCGCCGGAACGCGCCACGTCTCGATGATGCCGAAGTTGCGTGACCGAGGCCGTGCCTGCGTCACAGGCTGGTGCGCACGACTGACCCCGAGCAAGGCAGGCACCTCGGCCCGGAAACGAAAAAGGCCCGTCGGGACATCGGCCCCGACAGGCCTTTCTTCAAGGCTCGCCAGCAGATCTGCGTGGGCTGTGCACCCCGACCCACAGCCCCACCCGCTCTTCCCTGAGGAGAAGGGGCTCCTTACCTGTGGGCGCATGGCCCTTGACTAATGCAGGCTGGCCGGCCCCCCGATCGGTGATGCGCCGTCGCCCTTGCCGGTTTCCGGCCGGGCTTCGGTGCCGGACGCCGGGCGATCCGATGGCCGATCGTTGCGGCCCTCCTCGTCCCAGTCGGCCGGTGGGCGCGGTTCGCGCCCGGCCATGATGTCCTCGATCTGGCCGCTGTCAATGGTCTCGAAGCGCATCAGCGCGTCGGCCATGCGATGCAGCGTCGCAAGCTGCTCATCGAGGATGCTGCGGGCACGCTCGTAGTTGCGCTCGATGACGTGGCGCACCTCCTCGTCGATCACATGCGCGGTCTCGTCGGACACCTGCTTGTGCTGGGTGACCGAGCGACCGAGGAACACCTCACCCTCGTCTTCCGAGTAGGTGAGCGGGCCCAGCCGATCCGACAGGCCCCACTTGGTGACCATGTTGCGGGCGATGGCGGTGGCGCGTTCGATGTCGTTCGAGGCACCGGTGGTGACGTACTCGGGCCCGAAAACGATCTCCTCGGCCACGCGGCCACCGAAGAGGCTCGAGATCTGCGACTCCAGTCGCTCCTTGCTGTAGGACAGCCGGTCCCCCTCGGGCAGGAACATCGTCACGCCGAGGGCACGCCCGCGCGGGATGATGGTGACCTTGTAGACCGGGTCGTGGGAAGGCACGAGCCGACCGACGATCGCATGCCCCGCCTCGTGGTAGGCCGTGAGGCGCTTCTCGTCCTCCGTCATGACCATGGAGCGCCGCTCCGCCCCCATCATGAGCTTGTCCTTGGCGCGCTCGAACTCCTCCATGCCGACCAGGCGCTTGTCGCCGCGGGCCGCGAACAGCGCCGCCTCGTTCACGAGATTGGCCAGATCGGCACCGGAGAAGCCCGGCGTTCCACGCGCGAGCAGGCCCGGCTTGACGTTGTCGGCCGTCGGCACCTTGCGCATGTGCACCTTGAGGATTTGCTCGCGACCGCGCACATCCGGCAGTGGCACCACCACCTGGCGATCGAAGCGGCCAGGGCGCAGCAGCGCGGGATCGAGCACGTCGGGCCGGTTGGTGGCGGCGATGACGATGACGCCCTCATGGCCCTCGAAGCCGTCCATCTCCACCAGCAACTGATTCAGGGTCTGCTCGCGCTCGTCATGGCCGCCGCCAAGGCCGGCACCCCGATGGCGCCCGACCGCGTCGATTTCGTCGATGAAGATGATGCAGGGGGCGTGTTTCTTGCCCTGCTCGAACATGTCGCGTACCCGCGAGGCACCGACCCCGACGAACATCTCGACGAAATCCGAGCCGGAGATGCTGAAGAAGGGCACCTTGGCCTCACCGGCGATGGCCTTGGCGAGCAGCGTCTTGCCGGTGCCGGGCGAGCCCACCATCAGCACCCCGCGCGGGATCTTGCCGCCGAGCTTCTGGAACTTGCCCGGATCACGCAGGAACTCGACCAGTTCGCTCACCTCCTGCTTGGCCTCGTCCACGCCGGCGACATCGGCGAAGGTGACCCGCACCTGATCCTCGGAGAGCAGGCGTGCGCGACTCTTGCCGAATGACAGCGCACCCCGACCGGCACCCCCACCCTGCATCTGCCGCATGAAGAAGACCCACACGCCGATAAGCAGCAGGAAGGGGAACCAGGAAATGAAGATCTGCATCAGCAGGCCCTGCTGATCCGGAGGCCGCGCCTGGATGCGCACCCCGTTTTCGAGCAGTTCGCCCACCATGGCACGGTTGTCGGATTCCGGGCTGTAGGTGACGAAGCGGTTGTTGTTGTCCCGCCGCCCCTGCACGACGTTGCCGTCGATGACCACCTCGGCCACGCGGCCAGCGCGCACATCGGCGATGAACTCGGAGTAGTCGACGGTCAGGGCGTTGCCCTGACGGGGCCCGAAGGTCTGGAACACCATCATCAGCACCAGGGCGATGACCACCCAGAGCACGATGTTCTTGGTCATGTCGTTCAAACCGGATCTCCTCTGCTGGACCGCCCCATTGGGGAACTCCCACTTCGAATCCACCGCAAGGCGCGTCGCCCTCGCGACTATAGCAGCCGCCCCCCGACCTGCCGGCCCTCGTCGGCAGACTCGCGGGAGTGGAGGTGGTTCAGCCGCCAACGATCGGGGAGTCGACCCCGGGCACTGCTGGTGCTCGGATGCCTGACTCCTTCGCCTGCCCCGCGACCGCTGCCGCACCACGGAAATCACGGGCAACCACATAGACCTCGCGCGAGCGGTCACGGGAGGCGTCCGGCTTGCGCGTGACTACCCGCCCGTAATCCACCCGCAGCCCGCGGATGAAGGCATCCGAGCCCTCACCCATGAACACCTTCGCCACGAAGCAGCCACCGGGCCGGAGCACCTTCGCGGCGCAATCCGCCGCGAGTTCCGCGAGGCCCATGGCCCGCGCCTGGTCCACGGCGCGCGTGCCGCTCATGTTGGGCGCGAGATCCGAGAGCACGAGGTCGAGCGGCGCGCCGCCGGTCAGGGCCAACACGGCGGTGAGGGTCTCATCGCGGGTGAAATCACCCTCAACGAAATCGACGCCGGCGAGCGGTTGCATCGGCAGGATATCGGTCGCGATGAGCCGACCCTGAGCACCGATCCGGTTCAGCGCCACCTGGGCCCAGCCCCCGGGTGCGGCACCGAGGTCGAGCACCCGCATGCCGGGGCGAAAGAGCCGATCGCGCTCGTCCAATTCCATGAGCTTGTAGGCCGCTCGCGAACGATAGCCCTGACGCGCCGCAGCCTGCACGTAGGGATCGCGACGGTGCTCCTCGAGCCAGCGACGGCTGCTGGGTCGCTTTGCCACACTCGCCCTACTCCGCCCACCCGCGCATCAGACGTAGCGCACCGCGAGGATCTCGTACTCGATGGCGCCACCCGGTGCCTGCACGGTCACGACATCCCCAGCCGACTTGCCGATGAGGGCGCGGGCAACCGGCGAGGTCACGGACACACGCCCGGCGCGGATGTCGGCCTCGTCCTCACCGACGATCTGGTAGCGGACCCGTTCATCGGTCTCGCAGTTGACGATGTCTACCGTCGCCCCGAACACGACCCGCCCATCGGCCGGCACGGTGCTCACGTCGATGACCTCCGCGGCCGCGAGCTTGCCTTCGATCTCCTGGATGCGGCCCTCGTTGAAGCCCTGCATCTCGCGCGCGGCGTGGTACTCGGCGTTTTCCTTGAGATCGCCATGCGCGCGCGCCTCGGCGATGGCGGCCGTGATGCGGGGACGCTCGATCTGCTTGCGGCGCTGCAACTCCTCGCGCAGTTTCTGCGCGCCCGCGACCGTCATCGGGGATTTGTTCATGCCTGAATCTCCAGATGGAGATCCTGCAGCCGGTTCACTTGATCGGCCTTCTCGCGCAGCGCCAGCACGAGGGCCGTCGCCCCCGCCATGGTGGTGAAGTAGGTGATCTTGCGCTGCAGGGCCGTGCGCCGGATGGTGAAGGAATCGGCGATGGCCTGCCGACCCTCGGTGGTATTGACGATGAGCGACACCTCGCCGTTCTTGATCATGTCGACGATGTGCGGCTGCCCTTCCAGCACCTTGTTCACGCGCGCGCAGGGGATGCCGGC
>DBNU01000105.1 GCA_002299125.1 Proteobacteria bacterium UBA664 | reverse complement strand
AATGGCGCGGCGGTGTGTTCTACCCGCTCGACTGGTGGGCCATCATCTTCAATCCCTCGATGCCCTACCGCTTCGTGCACATGATGTTCGCGACCTACCTCACCAGCGCCTTCGTCGTGGCCGGCGTGAGCGCCTGGTATCTGCTGCACGGCCGGGAACGCCTGCTCGCCACCCGCGCGATCACGCTCGCCCTCGGCATGGCCGCCATCGCCGCCCCGATGCAGATCCTAGTGGGCGACCTGCACGGGCTGAACGTAAAGGAGCACCAGCCGCTGAAGGTGGCGGCGATGGAGGGGCGCTGGGACACCATGGCCGGGGCCCCGCTGCTGCTCTTCGCCATTCCGGATGACGCGGCCGAGCGTAATCACTTCGAGATCGGGATCCCCTACGGGGCCAGCCTCATCCTCGAGCACCACTTCGAGGGCGTGGTCAAGGGGCTGAAGGAGGCCCCGCCGGAGGATCGCCCGCCCATGGCGCCGGTCTTCTTCGCCTTCCGCATCATGGTGGGCGCCGGCCTGCTGCTGCTGGCGCTGGCCTGGGCCGCCACCTGGTTCGCCTTCCGCGGCACGCTCGCCGAACAGCGCTGGCTGCTCCGCGCCCTGGCGTACAGCACCCCAATCGGTTTCCTCGCCACGCTCTCGGGCTGGTATGTGGCCGAGATCGGTCGCCAGCCCTGGGTGGTGCAGGGGATGATGCGCACGGCGGACGCCGTATCGCCCATCGAACCCGCTCGCGTGCTCTATTCGCTCATCGCCCTGGCGGTGGTCTACGGCATCATCTTCGCGGCCTACCTCCACTATCTCACCGGCGTCGTGCGCAAGGGTCCGGAGGTCGCGGCTCCGGCCACGGGAGCCGCCACGCCGCACGTCTGGCAACCCGCGCTGCTCAAGGACACCTGACGATGATCGATCCGTGGATCCTGCCCTTCATCTGGGCGCTGGTGATCGCCACCGGCGTGGTGGTGTACGTGATGCTCGACGGCTTCGATCTGGGCGTCGGGATCCTCTTCCCGATCGCCCCCGAATCCGCCCACCGCGACCGCATGATGAACAGTGTCGCGCCGGTCTGGGACGGCAACGAGACTTGGCTCGTCCTCGGGGGGGCCGGCCTGATGGCAGCCTTCCCGGTGGCCTACGCGGTGCTGCTGTCCTCCCTGTATGTGCCGATCATGCTCATGCTGACGGCGCTCATCTTCCGCGGCGTGGCCTTCGAGTTCCGCTTCAAGGCGCAGCGGAGTCGCTTCCTGTGGGACATCGCCTTCAGCGGCGGCTCCACCGTGGCCGCGTTCTGTCAGGGCATCGTGCTCGGCGCGGTGGTTCAGGGCCTCGATGTGGTCGATCAGCGCTACGTCGGCGGCCCCTTCGACTGGCTCACGCCCTTCACCCTCTTCACCGGGGTGGCCGTCGTGCTGGGCTACGGGCTCCTTGGTGCCACCTGGCTCATCATGAAGACCGACGGGCTGCTGCAGCACTGGTGTTACCGGCAGGCCGATCGGCTGTGGGTGGCGGTGCTGGCCTGCATGCTGATCGTGAGCCTGTGGACACCCCTCATGGAGCCCGAGATCCGCGACCGCTGGTTCTCGCTGCCGAACCTGTTCTTCCTCGCGCCCGTGCCACTGGCCGCGGTGCTGGTGGCGCTGTACGGCAGCCGCGCGCTGGTGGAGCGGCGCGAACAGGCCCCGTTCTGGGCCAGCCTCGCGCTATTCCTGCTCGGCTACGTGGGGCTGGTCGTCAGCATCTGGCCCTACATCATCCCGCGCGCGGTCACCTTCGTGGCGGCCTCCTCGCCGCCTGCCTCGCAGGAATTCGCGCTCATCGGCGTGGTGCTGTTCCTGCCGGTGGTGATCTTCTACACGGTGATGGGCTATCGCATCTTCGCGGGCAAGGTCAGCGATGCGGGTTACCACTGACCCGGCGGTGACCGACCCGCGCACGACCACCACTGCGCAACCGGGCCCCGAAGACCCGGCCGCTGCCCCTGGCCGGCGCTGGGGGCAGTGGGCCTGGTTCCTCGGCCTCTACCTCGCCTCGCTCGTGGCGCTGTTCGTGGTGGTGACGCTCGTGAAGTGGGTCCTGCCCCTCCCGCACTGAAGGCGGCCCGAACCCCCGCGGATGGGCGTTTCGACGTAGCGCGCGGGTGGCGTCACAATCCGCCCATGCCACTGACCCACGACCGGACAACCCCGGCGACGCGCCCCTATGCCGGGCTGCATCCGGAGGCCATCCTCGACGCCATCGCCGCAACCGGCCACGAGCCCGATGGCCGTCTGTTCGCGCTCAACAGCTTCGAGAATCGCGTCTACCAGATCGGTCTGGAGGGCGAGGCCCCGCTGATCGCGAAGTTCTACCGGCCGGGTCGCTGGTCCGAGGCGGCGATCCGCGAGGAGCACGCCTTCCTGGCCGAACTCGCGGCGGCCGACCTCTGGGTCCTCGCCCCGCTGACCGACGCCGGCGGGGAGACGCTGCACCGGAGCGCCAGCGGACATTGCTTCGCCCTCTTCCGGCGCTTCGGCGGCCGCCCGCCGGATCCGGACGATCGCGCACAACTCATCTCGCTCGGGCGACTCCTCGCCCGCATCCACGCGATCGGCGGCACCCGCCGCTACCTGGCGCGGCCGACCCTGGCGGCGCATCTGGACCTGCATGCCGCCCGCGAGGATGTGCTCCAGGGCCCGCTCTTGCCTGCGGGCGCACGCGCCGCCTGGCAATCGGCCGCGGATCGGCTCATCGCCACGGTAGAGGATCTGGAGGCGTTGCTGCCCACACCGATCGGCGTGCGCCTGCACGGAGATTGCCACGCGGGCAATGTGCTGGTCCGGGACGAGCGGACCTGGCTCGTGGATTTCGATGACTCCGTCTCGGGGCCACCGGTGCAGGACCTGTGGATGCTGCTCGGGGCCGCCGGTGGTGAGGCCGAGCGCCGCCAGGGTCTGCTGCTGGAGGGCTATCTTGAATTCGCTGATTTCGATGTGGGCGAGTGGCGTCGGGTGGAGGCCCTGCGCGCCCGGCGCATACTCCACTTCACAGCCTGGGTGACGCGGCGTTGGGATGACCCCGCCTTCCCACCGGCATTCCCGTGGTATGGGCAGGCGGCGCATTGGGATCGCGAGGTCGCGGCCCTGCGTGAGCAGGCCGAGGCCGTGGAGGCGGCCAGCGAATGACGGAACTCGCACTCATCGGGCTCGCCGTGCTGACTTGGCTCTGGCTCGACGGCATGCAGGCGCGCGAACGCGTACTTCGGCAGGTGCGCCGGGTCTGCGAGGACTCTGGCCTGCTGCTGCTCGACCAGTCCGTGGTGCTCCTGTCCATGCGTCTCGCCCGGCAGCCGAGCGGACGCATCGGCATCCGCCGCGGCTATCGTTTCGAATTCAGTCGCGAGGGTGATCGCCGCTTCGACGGACATGCCTGGCTGAACGGCGCCCAGATCGAATCCATTCACCTCGCGCTTCCCGAGGGCACGGTACACACCACCGGTCACGGTCGCGTGATCGAGGGCCGCTTCGGCCCGCACGGCGGACAGGACGGCCCGTGAACAAGCGCGCGAACTCAACCGACACCCAATTCCCCGGCTGCCGGCGGACCATTCTCGGGCAGGCGGCCGCATGAGCATCGACCTCCACTGCCATTCCGTGGCCTCTGACGGCGTGCTGACACCAGCCGCGGTGGTGGCGCGGGCGGCGGAACGCGGTGTGCGTTTCCTCGCACTCTCCGATCACGATTCCATCGCCGGCCTCGCCGAGGCCGGTGCCGCCGCGGCACTGCACGGGGTCACCCTCATCCCGGGCGTCGAGATCTCCGTGCTGCATGCAGGGCGCACCCTGCATGTGCTGGGTCTCAACGTGAACCCGGACGCCCCCGCCCTCGCCGCGGCGCTGGCGGAGCAGGCGCGGCTGCGGCACGCGCGCGGGGAGGCCATGGCGGAACGCTTCCAGCGTGCCGGTATGGCAGCGATCGCGGAGCACGCCTGGGCGCTGGCCGGCGTCGGCAGTGTCGGGCGCATGCATTTCGCCCGTGCCCTCGTGGAACTCGGCCATGTCCGCAACGAGGAGGCCGCCTTCCGGCGCTGGTTGAAGCCGGGACGCCCGGCCCATGTCGCAGGCGGCTGGATCGAGCTGGAGCCGGCCGTCGCCGCCATTCGTGCCGCCGGCGGTACGGCAGTACTGGCGCACCCCCTGCGCTATGGCTTGAGCCACACCAAGTTCATGCGGCTGGCCGACACCTTTCGCGCCGTCGGGGGCGAGGGCCTCGAACTCGGCCCCGCCCGTCTGGCGCGCGCGGAGATCGATGCCATCGTCGGGGCCTGTGGCCGGCATGGGCTCGGTCTGTCCGTCGGTTCGGATTTCCATGCCCCAGGGCCGCTCGCAGAGCTGGGTAACGTCGTCGCCCTGCCGGAGCGGCTGCCGGCCGTCTGGGAGGCCTGGGGCCTGCCGCGGCAGATCGCCCCGGCAACGGCGGCAGACGGCGCGGCAGACGCACGAGCGGCCAGGGTCCCCGAGGCACCCGGACTACCGCTCGGGCTATGATGCAGCCACTGATGGATGCCGCCACCGAACAGACGCTGCGTCACCGCCTGCTCGCCCTGGAGGTCGAGCATCGCGATCTGGACGACCTCATCGGGCGCCTCGCCGGACAGCCGGGCGTCGATCAGTTGCGGATCCAGCGCCTGAAGAAGCGAAAGCTCTGCATCAAGGACGAGATGGCCCTCATCCACAGCCGTCTCATACCCGACCTGGACGCCTGAATGAGCCTCGACGACGCCTGCCCTTGCGGCCTACCAACCCGCTACAGCGACTGCTGCGGTGCCATCCACGACGGCCATCTGGCTGCACCCACGGCCGAAGCCCTCATGCGCGCGCGCTACAGCGCCTTCGTGCGGGCGCGCATCGGTTTCCTCCACGATTCGCTGGCCTCGCGGCTGCGCGAGGACTTCGACCACGAAGGTGCCAAGGCCTGGGCGACCTCCGACTGGCTCGGGCTCGAAGTGCTGGAACGAACGGGCGGCACGGAGCACGACGACCAGGGCGAAGTCGAGTTCATCGCCCGCTTTCGCCTCAAGGGCGTCGAGCAGGTTCATCACGAGCGCGCCCGCTTCTGCCGGGAGGGCGGCGCCTGGCGTTACGACGATGGCGATCTCGTCGGCGAGTCACGCCAGCCCGTCGTTACCGGACCGAAGACCGGCCGCAACGAGACCTGCCCCTGCGGCAGCGGGCGGAAATTCAAGAAATGCTGCGGTGGTCGGGGCGCGGCGGCCAGCGTGGCCTGATCCCGCCCCTGGTCCCGTTTCGTTGACCGCCGTCGGCTGAGCCTGAACGTTAGGCCGTTCGGTGTCCATTCCGCGAGAATCCCGTGCTGCAAGCGTCCTCACCCAGCCCTGGCATCGCATTGGCAACTTCCGCTGAAAATCAGGCGGCATCGCCCGTAGTGCATCCGCAAGCCGTCGTGCGCGTTGCCCGGTCTGTTAGGTCAGTGGCTTCGGCTACGCTAGGGCGTCGTCGCGGCGCATCGGGCGCGGACTTTTGCAAGCGTTCGGCCCGTAGTGTGTGGGCGGTTGCGACTGTCCCAGCGCCATCGCCTGACTCTGCGTTCGAGTCGACCGCCGCAAGCGGCGTCGGCTCGATTTCACGTTAAACGGCGTACTACGCAGCATGCGCATGCTCGCAGCGCTTGGCCTCACGGTCACTCACGCCGTCGTCGTCAGCGTCGCCGGCCGGTTGCCCGATTCCGTCGCTGCAGTAGTCGCGGGCACGGTGTATGGGCCGCTATGGCCACTCTCCGCCATTGGTCTGCCCGTCTTCGGCATCGCGGAGTCTGGCGGTTGGCCCGGGCCAAGCCTGTTGGGCTGGTCATTTCTCGCTATTTTCTGGTTTGCGGCTTGGCTGCTGATAGTGTCGCTCCTGCGAAAGCTGCGCTGAATCGATCAGCGCCCTAAATGCGGTTGCCCTAACCGACAGGGGCATGGGATTCCATCTCAGGAAAGCTCAGTCACCCGCAGGATGCCCCAACGCCAACGGGCCACCGCGAGCGCCACCACGGCACCAGCCAGCGCACCCGCGACCACATCCAGCAGGAAGTGCCGCCCCTCCAGGATGCGGAAGCCCGCCGTGGCCACGGTCGCCGTGATCGCGAAGGCCGTCAGCGCGACGCTCAGGCGCGTGCGTCCACGACTGCGGGCGAGCAGCACCAGCGCCGTGCCCATGGCCGCGACATAGCTCGTGTGACCGGACCAGAACGAGGTGTACTGGCTGCGTCGGTCGTGGGGCTTCACGTTCACCGCACGGTTGAAGAGCGGCGGACGCGGCCGCTGCACCAGTAACTGGGCGGTCTCGGTGCTGGCCCAGTTCCAGGCGGCCGTCTCGGTGAGCAACAGCCAGTCGCGGGCAAGGCCGGCAAGGCGGGGGGCGGTGGCCGCCGGCAGCAACACCGGCAACGCCAGCGCCAGCGCCGTGGTGGACCACTGCAGGGTCTCGTCCGCCAGCACCGCCCAGCGCTCGTGCCGTTCGAGCGACCAGCGGTCCCAGGCCGGCAACTGCGCCGGATCACAGAGGATCGGCCGGTCGACACAGCGCGGGTGGATCAGCCAGGGTTGCAGCACCGCCACGATGAGGAGGCCAATGAGCACCGGCGGCCCGAGGCGCCGCAACACGACGACCAGCGGCCCGATCAGAGCCACAAGCCCCGCAGACCGATCTTTGCAGCCCGCGAACGGCACGTTTACCCTGCCGGGACGTCCATGGTCCATCTGAAGTCCCCTTCCGGGAGTTGCCTACCCATGATGATACCCCTCACCCGCACCGCGCCGGCCTGCGCCGGGCTTCTCGCCACGGTCGTCCTGCTCACCGCCTGTGCCGAGGTCGATCCACCCGGTTCGGCCGACGCGGCGACCGAGGGTCAGACGACCGCCACCCCCGCTGAGCCGGGTGCCCAGGCGACTGCGCCCTCCTCGACCACGGCCGGCGACCTCGCCCGGGATGCGGTGAGGGCCGCCGGAGACGTCCTCGAGCAGGCCTTCGGTCAGGCGGGTATCGCCACCGATCAGGCAGTCGATGCCGCGGGGGAGTCGGTGAAGCAGTCCGTGGACGCGGCCAGCGAGGCCACGCGCCAGGCCATCGAGGCCGCCGAGAAGGCGCGCGCCGAGATCCTGGAGAAGGCCGAGCGAGCCGTCGAGGAGGGTCAGCGTGCCTTGGAAGAACCGGGCACTCCGGCCGAGGAACCGCCGCCGCCGGAACCCCGGATCCAGGCCACCGAGCGCTGGACCAGCCCGTCGGGCGCGCGGCTGGCGTAGGTGCCCGACATTTCCCTCTGGCATAGCCGGCAAGGGCTCGGAACGGGACCACGCCGCGACGGCCTGCGCGCACTCACGGCCCCAGGAACTCCCGCAGCCGCTCACTCGCGGCCACATCCGCGGCCCGCCACATCGCCAGACGCTTGCCGCGCCATGGCTGCACCAGCAGCGGCGGAGGCAAGCCGGCTGGCAGTTCTCCGCGGAACATCCTGAGCAGCGGTGCCTGCGGATGGGCCTGGCGTGCCCAAGTCGCGACGGCCGTAGCATCCGCCGGCAGGGTCGGCGGATCGCGCAACCGGCCGCTGAGATCGAACTCCCCGGCGTAGCCGCCGAGATAGGCCCAGCCATGCCCCGCCCGCTCGGCCTGCTGCAGGTGCGGCAGCACGGCCTGAGGGCGAAAGTCACTGTCGGCCAGGCGAATGATCCCGATCTGGAGCAGCAGCAGCACGCCGATGCCCTGGATCCACGGGCCCACGACGGCCCGATCCTGGCGCGCCAGGCTGGCGATGTGCCAGCCCGCGAGCGCCAGAGTCAGCAACGCAAGCGGCAGCAGGGGGCTCAGTTCCGGCACCCACAGCGGCCAGCGTGGATGCCCGATGAACCCCAGCGCCACCGGTGCGAGCGCGCAGGCACCGATGCCCACGGCGACGGCGGGTGCACGCGGGCCAAAACGCTCCTCGGTGCACGACAGCCGCAGCGCCAGCCACAGCACAGCCAGCGGCAGCAGCGGGACCAGATAGTGCAACTGTTTGCCACTGATGCCCGAAAGGATGAGGAACGCGGCCAGCACGGTGCCGGCGAGTAGCCGGCGTGCGGCCCGTGTCTGCACCTCATCCGCGGCGTGGCCTGCCAGGAAGAGTCCCGGGCAAAGCGACCAAGGAAAGAGCAGCAGCGGCAGCCAGGGCAGATACCACCACCACGGCTCACGATGTGCGAACGAGTGCACGATCCGGCCCGCGAACTGCCCCCAGAGGATGGCGTTTGCGTACGCCTCCCCACCGAGGCCCGCGGCAGGCAATACCCACAGGGCCGCAAGTCCCAGTGCGAGCAGCACGGCGGTCACGACCCGCAGGCCATGTGCCGCGACCTCAGGCAGACCGGGATTCACGGATCCGGACTTGAGCCAGGGGGCCATCAGTGCCGCCGGCAGCACGAAGATCAGGGCCACCGGCCCCTTGGCGAGCAGAGCAAGCCCGAGCCAGGCCCCGAGCGGCAGTACGGCGAGCGGCCGCGCCTCGCCGAGCGAGCGGGCAACCGGTCGCAGGGCCATGAGCACGCAGAAACCGAGCAACACATCGAAGGCGAGCACCCCAGCCCAAGCGAGCCAGAGGCTGAGCCCGCAGTGCAGCCAAGTGACGTGCTCGGGCAGCCGTGGCTGATCCGGGGCCAGGTCGCGCGCCAATGCGCGCAGGGCCAGCAACTGCGCCAGCGCCAGGCACCAGGGCAGGAGTCGCGGCCAGAGGTCGCTCACGCCAAACGGCAGCCAGCCCGCGTGGATCAACCAGAACAGCAAGGGGGGTTTGTGACTGTAGGGCTCGCCCAGCAGACGCGGCAGCACGAAATCCCCGCGCCACCACATCTCCCAGGCGACGGCGGCGTAACGGGTTTCATCGACCGGCCAGAGTCCCCGCAGCGTCACATCCAGACCCGCCACCAGGAACACGGCCAAGAACGGCAGGGCCGCTGCAGCGGGCCGCCCTGTTGTCCTCATCTCGGGCTCTTGGCGGGTTTCGTCATGCCGCCCTCACGCTGTCGCGATGCCGGGCGACAGTGCGCAGCCGAAAGGCCGGACTGGATCCCCGCCCGCGCGGGAAGGACGGGGGGCGGCGGGATGACGGGGCCGGCATCCACGGATACCGTCATGACCGCGTGCACTCGGACAGTCCTCAGCGCGCGCTGCCCAAACCCAATGCGGCGCGATCGACCGTGGTGGCCTGATAGTTTGCCAGTTCGCGGAACCAGGAGAGTTCGGCGTCCACGTTGCGCACACCCGCATCGGCCGTGCGCTCTTCCCGTAGATTGACCAGGAAGAAATCGGCGGCCCCCTCCTCGAAGCGCTCCCGCTCGGCAAACTCCATCAGTCGTGCCTGCTGCACCTCCTGCGCGGTCAGCAACGCGAAGTTGCGTGCAGCCTCGAGGTCATTCCCAATCCGCTGCACCTCGACCACGAGTTGCTCCTCGAGTTGCTGGCGCTGGAAAGCGAGTTGGGCCAGGTTGGCGCGTGCCTCGGCCACCGCACCTCGCCCCCGGCGGGTTTCGAGCGGAATCGCGACCTCTACCCCGAAGATGAGATCGGCGGGCTCACGGGACACCGTACCCCGGCCCAGATCCTGACCGGTCTTCAGTTCGAGATCGACCC
>DBNU01000127.1 GCA_002299125.1 Proteobacteria bacterium UBA664 | reverse complement strand
GGAGGAGATGGCTTGCATGTCAAAGCTCCCTTCGCGGGTGCGAGGTCAGTCGTACCAGGGCGGCAGGTCGAGCACGGTGAACACCCCGACCACCACGATCCAGGCGATCGTGATCGGCAGGAAGACCTTCCAGCCCAGACGCATGATCTGGTCGTAGCGATAGCGGGGAAACGTGGCGCGGAACCAGAGGAAGAGCAGCAGGAATACGCTCACCTTGAGCGCCAGCCACACGAAGCCCGGCACCCAGGCAGTGAGGGGATCCAGCAGCGGAATGCCCTGGAACGGCGACAACCAGCCGCCCATGAACATCGTGGCGGTGAGCACCGAGATAAGGATCATGTTCGCATATTCGGCCACGAAGAAGAGCGCGAAGGCGAAGCCGGAGTAATCCACGTGGAAGCCGGCGACGATCTCGGACTCCCCCTCCGTGACATCGAAGGGTGCGCGGTTGGTCTCGGCCACCCCGGAAATGAAATAGATGACGAACAGCGGCAGCAAGGGCAGCCAGTACCAGTGCAGGAGACTGCCCTGCTGGGCCAGCACGATCTCGCGCAGATTGAGACTGCCTGCCGTCATGAGCACGCCGATCAGGGCGAAACCCATCGCGATCTCGTAGGAGACGATCTGCGCAGCCGAGCGCATGGAGCCGAAGAAGGCATATTTTGAGTTCGAGGCCCAGCCCGCGATCATGATGCCGTACACGGCGAGCGAGGTCAGGGCCAGCACGTAGAGCACGCCTGCGTTCACATCGGCCAGTACCGCCCAGTCATCGAAAGGAATCACGGCCCAGGCCGTCAGCGCGGGGGCGACGGCGATGACTGGGGCCAGGACGAAGAGCACCTTGTCGGAGCCCGCAGGGACGATGATCTCCTTGAAGGCCGCCTTCAGCATGTCGGCAAAGGGCTGGAACAGGCCACGCGGGCCGACCCGATTCGGGCCGATGCGCTGCTGCATGTAACCGATGATCTTGCGCTCGGCCAACGTCAGGTAGGCGACGCTGATGAGCACGACCGTCATGATGACGACAATCCCCACCAGGCTTTCGAGCAAGGTGGCGGCGGGCTCGGGCAACCAGTCGAACATGGATACGAGGCTCCGGAAGTGGGTGGCGTTCAGCCGGCCGTGGCGGCACGTGCCGCCGGGACGCGCATCATCAGGGTGAGTTCGGCCCCGGGCAGCGGCAGCGACACCTGGCCCGCGTGAGTCACATCCGCCGCGGCGATGCCCTCTGCCAGCCGGCCATCGAGCACGACCTGCCAGAGCCCGGCGTCCACCCCGTCAGCGGAGACCTGCACCGCATCCGTCGCGCTGAGCCCAAGGGCAGCCGCCGTCGCCGGCGCGAGCGCGAGCGCGAGGGTTGCGGCGGTCCCCGCATGGGTGGTCGCCTGCAACGCAGCCGCGCGACGCACCAGCGCATCGGTCCGGTACATGGAGACCTCGGCGAAGAAGCGTGGCGCTCCGCTCTCGCCTGCGCTGGCAGTGCTGACCGGGGACCGCGCTGAAGGCGTCGGCCGGTGCAGGCCGGCGGCGTCTGCCGGGGCTGAGTGCAGGTCGGCGAGGGTTTCGAAGGGGAAGGCCGCTGGATCGATGCCTGCTCCGATGGCCCGCAACCAGCGCCATCCCGCCCGTGCCTCGCCGAGCGGTTTCACGACCGCAGCAAAGGATTGGAGTTGTCCGGCGAGATTGCAGTAGCTCCCTTCGTTCTCAGCGAAGATCGCTGCCGGCAACAGCACGTGCGCATAGCGCTCCATGGCCGGGCTGACCCACGGCGTGACGACCACATTGCAACGGCTTGCGCTGAGCGCCCGCAGTGCCCGGGCCCCGAGACCACTGTCGATCTCCGGTTCGCAGTTGAGAAGCAGCCAGCCGTCGAGACCGCAGAGCAGTTGCGCGTGGGCGGACAGACCAGAGAGACCAGCCCGCGCCGACGCGAGGTCCGGGCGTACGCCGGCACGGCTGAGGCCGAGCGCGTTGGCCCCCGGCGGCAGCCAGCCGACCTGCACGTTGGCCAGCCCCTCGAGACGCCGCACCAGCGCGAGCAGCGCGCCGTAACCGGCGTTGCGGGTTGCTTCGGCACCCAGCCAGACCACCGCGCGGCCGGCAGCAACGAGCGCCTGAGCGCATTCCCGTTGTGCCGAGGACACGGCGACGCCCGCGAGTGGATCATCGGCCGCGAGCGGACGGCCAGCGGCCTCGAGCGCAGCCCGCACGATGCCTGCGAGCACGTCGGCCTGCGCCGCGGGCGCCTCGGTGAAGGCGTGATGCAGCGGCCAGTTGGCCTGCGGCTGCCGCGCGCCGAGCACGCTCACCGCTGCACCGCGCAGGGCCGCCATGCGCAGGCGATGGTTCAGCATGGGGATCTCGTGCCGCAGGTCGCAGCCGATGAGGAGCGCGGCGTCGAGTTGCGCAACGTCCTCGATGCCGAGCCCGCCGAGACCCGGCTCGAGATCCTCGCAATCGCCCTCGGCCTGACCGAGGCGGAAATCCAGGTGCGGCGTACCCAGGACCTGGGCGAGGCGCGCGAGCAGGAGGCCCTCCTCGCAGGTGGCCATGGGCGCGGTGAGCACGCCGACCCGGCCACGCGGCAATCCGGTGAGGCCGGCGATGGCCGCAGCCACGGCAGCGGCCGGTGTCACCTCGCGCCAGCTCCCATCGGCCGCGCGCAATCGCGGCGCGGTGAGGCGATCCGCCGTCTGCAGGCCCTCATAGGAGAAGCGATCACGATCGGCGATCCAGACCTCGTTCACGGCCTCGTTCTCGCGAGGCAGCACGCGCTTCACCCGGTTGGCCTTGGTGTGCAGCCAGAGATTGGAGCCGAGTGCATCGTGCGGCGAGATGGATTCAAAGGAGCGCATCTCCCAGGCGCGCGCGGAGTAGCGGTAGGGCTTGCTGGTGAGCGCGCCCACCGGACAGACGTCGATGACGTTGCCCGAGAGTTCGGAGGTGACCGCGCGCGCGACGTAGGTGCCGATCTCCATGTGCTCCCCGCGACCGGTCGCGCCGAGTTCGCGCAGGCCGGCGATCTCCTCACCGAAGCGAACGCAGCGGGTGCAGTGGATGCAGCGGGTCATATCGGTACGGATGAGCGGGCCGATGTCCTTTTCCGGCACCACCCGCTTGGCCTCGGAATAGCGGGACACCGAGCTGCCGTAGCCCATGGCGAGGTCCTGCAACTCGCACTCGCCACCCTGATCGCAGATCGGGCAGTCGAGCGGATGATTGATGAGCAGGAATTCCATCGTGCCCTGCTGGGCATCGAGGGCCTTGGGCGAGCGGGTATGCACCTTCATGCCGGGCATCACGGGGGTCGCACAGGCCGGCAGCGGCTTGGCCGCCTTCTCGACCTCGACCAGACACATGCGACAGTTGGCAGCTACTGATAGCTTGCGGTGATAGCAGAAGCGCGGGATGTAGATATCGGCCTCATCGGTCACCTCGATCAGCATTTGCCCCTTGCGGGCCGGAAGCTCGACGCCGTCGACCTCGATGGTGATCAGTTCATCCATGGTCTCGTTGCTCCGGATGGATCGCTATGCCCGATGGCCGGCAGGTCAGTGGCGCGAGGCGGAAGGGACGCGACGAAACACCCACCAAGGGTCGTCGCTCGAACGCGGGAATCCCGCCTGCGGCGCGTAACCCATCGCCGCAAAACCAGCACTGATGGCGGTGACGGCGTCTTCATCGAGGTGCTGGGTATCGCTGATGACACTGCCACGCGGTTGCAGACTGCGATCGACGAAGTCGAGCGCCGTGCTGAGGTCGCCCGGCCACTGTCGCCCGGCGCTGCTCAGGTAGATCACGTCGTAGAGGGTTTCCGGGCGGAACTCCTCCGGTCGGCAGCGGTGGAAGCGTACACAGGGCCATTGCGAGCGCGCCAGCGCGATGGCGTTGCGATCGCTGTCGATACCCTCGGCGCGCAGACCGAGGTGATGCAGGGCACCGACCAATTCCCCACGGTCACACTCGAGGTGCAGGAGCCGGCGCCCGATGAGACGCGGAAGCAGACGCAATGCCAGCATCCAGGCTCGCCGTGTCGTCCAGATGGGTTCGAGCGGCTGCGGACCAGAGGTGACTGGAGCGGGGGTGACTGGAACGCGGGCCGCGGGGACAGGGGCGTGGGTCATGGGACAGTGCAGCCTCAGGCGGCGCGCGCCGGCACCGGGCCGAACTGGCTGCGACCGTGTTCGATGAAGTACTCGAACTCCGCCCGGTAGTGTTTGATGAAGCTCCGCACCGGCATGGCGGCGGCATCGCCCAGCGCACAGATGGTGCGCCCCTCGATCTTGCGGGCGACGTCGTCCAGGCGCTCGAGATCGGCAGGCTCGCCCTTGCCCTCGACGATGCGGGTCAGCATGCGATAGAGCCAGCCGGTGCCCTCGCGGCACGGGGTGCACTGACCGCAGGATTCGGCGTAGTAAAACCGCGAGATCCGGCGCAGCGCGCTGACCATGCAGGTGGTCTCGTCCATGACGATGACGGCACCGGATCCGAGCATCGAACCCGCCTTGCTGATGGAGTCGTAGTCCATGTCGGTGGCGAGCATCACCTCGCCGGGCAGGACCGGCACCGAGGAACCACCGGGAATGACGGCCTTCAACCGACGCCCCTTCCACACGCCACCGGCGAGCGCGAGCAGGTCGCGGAAGGAGGTACCGAGCGGCACTTCGAAGTTCCCGGGTCGCTCGACGTGGCCGCTGACCGAGAACACCTTGGTGCCGCCGTTGTTGGGCCGACCGATGTCGGCGAACCACCCGGCCCCCTTGCGCAGGATGGTGGGGACAGAGGCCAGCGACTCGACGTTGTTGATGGTGGTCGGGCGCCCGTAAAGACCGAAGCTGGCCGGGAAAGGCGGTTTGAAACGCGGTTGACCCTTCTTGCCCTCGAGGGATTCCAGCAAGGCGGTCTCTTCGCCGCAGATGTAGGCCCCCGCGCCGAGGGTGCCGTACAGATCGATGTGCACGCCGCTGCCCAGGATGTCGCGCCCAAGCAGTCCCTCGCGATACGCCTCGGCCAGTGCCTGCTCGAAACGCGCGAAAGGTTCATCCATGAACTCGCCACGCATGTAGTTGTAGCCGACCGTCGCACCCACGCAGTAGCCCGCGATCGCCATGCCTTCCACCAGAGCGTGCGGATTGAAGCGGAGGATGTCGCGATCCTTGCAGGTGCCCGGCTCGGATTCGTCGGCGTTGCAGACGATGTACTTTTGGCCGGGTGCCGTGCGTGGCATGAAGCTCCACTTCACCCCGGTAGGGAATCCGGCCCCACCACGACCGCGCAGGCCCGAGGCCTTGACCTCCTCGATAACCTGCTCAGGTGGCACCCGCTCCGTGAGGACGCGGCGCCAAGCCTGGTAGCCGCCAATCTTCAGGTAGCTCGCCAGGCTCCAGGGCTCGTCGAACTGGAGGGTTTCGTAGACAGTCTGGTTCAGCAGAATCTGGCTCATCTCAGCTCGTCCAGGATGCGATCGACCTCTTCCAGGGTCAGGTTCTCGTGGTAGTGATGATCGACCATCATCATCGGTGCCCCACAGCAGGCGGCCAGACATTCTTCCTCGCGCTTGAGGAAGATGCGACCGTCGCTAGTGGTCTCGCCTGTGACAATCCCCAGCCGATCCTCCACGTGCCGGACGATGTCCTCGCCACCGCGGAGCCAGCAGGAGATGTTGGTGCAGATCGAGACACTGTGCCGACCCACCGGCTTCGTCTCGATCATCGAGTAGAAGCTCGCCACCTCATAGACGGCGATGCGATCCATGCCGAGATAATCGGCCACCGCATCCATCAATGCCGTGCTGACCCAGCCGCCGTTCTCGTGCTGGACCTCGCGCAGGGCCGCGAGCACGGCCGACTGGCGCTGGTCGGCCGGATAGCGGGTGAGCCAGGCATCGATGACCTCGCGCGCATGCGCTGAGAGCATCACCGCGCCCTCGCCTTCGGTGATCGCGGCAGCGGCCGCACCATCATGCTCAGCACCGCTCATCGGTCGATCTCTCCGAAGACGATATCCTGCGTGCCGATCACGGCCACCACGTCGGCCAGCATGTGACCGCGCACCATCTCGTCGATCGAGGCGAGGTGCGCGAAACCCGGGGCACGGACCTTGAGCCGATAAGGCTTGTTGGCGCCGTCAGAGATCAGATACACCCCGAACTCGCCCTTGGGATGCTCGACGGCGGCGTAGACCTCACCCGGCGGCACGCAGTAGCCCTCGGTGAAGAGTTTGAAGTGATGGATGAGGGCCTCCATGTCACCCTTCATGGACTCCCGGCGTGGGGCCATGAGCTTGCTGTCCTCCAGCATCACCGGGCCGGGATTCACCCGCAGCCAGTCGATGCACTGGCGGATGATGCGATTGGACTGCCGCATCTCCTCGACCCGCACGAGGTAGCGGTCGTAGCAGTCTCCGGTGACGCCGACGGGGATGTCGAAATCCATCTGCGCGTAGACCTCATAAGGCTGCTTCTTGCGCAGGTCCCAGGCAATGCCGGAGCCACGCAGCATCGGCCCGGTGAAGCCGAGTTGCAGGGCGCGATCGGGACTGACCACACCGATGCCGACCGTGCGCTGCTTCCAGATGCGGTTGTCGGTGAGGAGGGTCTCGTATTCATCCACGCAGGCGGGGAAGCGCTCGGTGAAATCCTGCAGGAAGTCGAGCAGGGAACCCTCGCGATTGGCATTCAGCCGCGCGACCTCGGCAGCACTCCGGAGCGCGCTCTTCTCGTACTTCGGCATGGTCGCCGGGAGGTCGCGGTAGACTCCGCCAGGACGATAGTAGGTGGCGTGCATGCGGGTGCCAGAGACCGCCTCGTAGCAGTCCATGAGGTCCTCGCGCTCACGGAAGCAGTAGAGGAACATCGTCATGGCACCGATATCGAGGCCATGCGCCCCGAGCCACATGAGGTGGTTCAGGATGCGGGTGACCTCATCGAACAACACCCGAATGTACTGCGCACGGATGGGGGGCGTGATGTCGAGGAGCTTCTCGATGGCGAGCACATAGCCGTGCTCGTTGCACATCATCGACACGTAATCGAGTCGATCCATGTAGCCGATGGACTGATTGAACGGCTTGCTCTCGGCAAGCTTCT
>DBNU01000124.1 GCA_002299125.1 Proteobacteria bacterium UBA664 | reverse complement strand
CCCGCCTGCTGCTGATGGACGAACCGCTGGCGAGTCTCGATGCCGGCCACCGGCTGCTGCTGCTTGGCTACATCGAGCGCCTGGTGGCCCACGCCGGCGTGCCACTCCTCTATGTCACCCACTCGCTGCAGGAGCTGGTCCGCCTGGCCGAGCGCGTGGTCCTGCTCGAGGCCGGGCAGGTGCGGGCGATCGACAGCCCCGCCGCCCTGCTCGCCCGCAGCGATCTGCTGGACGCCGCCGAAGGCTTCGAGGGCGGCGGCCTGCTGCCGGCGCAGGTGCTGGCCCACGACGCCACCTTCGCCCTCACGCAGGTGGAATGCCCGGGCGGCCGCCTGAAGCTGCCGCTGGTGGACCTGCCGCCGGGCACACCGGTGCGGCTGCGCCTGCGCGCCGGCGATCTCGGCCTCGCCCTCACGCGCCCGGCGGACATCAGCATCCGCAATTGCCTCGAGGCCGAAGTCACCGAGGTCGAGGCCGCCACCGTCGGCCCCTACTGCATCGTCGCCGTGCGCGTCGGTGGCCACCCGCTGCTCGCGCGCATCACCCGCGAGGCGGCCGCCGAACTCGATCTCAAAGTCGGGCTGTCGGTGAATGTGCTGGTGAAGGCCGTTGCCCTCGAACACGCCCTGCTCACGGCGAACTCACCCGGGGAAGGTCGGGCTGAGGGGCCGGTCGCCGAGCACGTTGGATGATCGTCGCGAGAATCGCGTTGAGATTGCGCACACCGTCATCCCCGCACCTCAC
Organism: Proteobacteria bacterium UBA664; assembly: GCA_002299125.1. Lineage (GTDB taxonomy): Bacteria > Pseudomonadota > Gammaproteobacteria > UBA7966 > UBA7966 > UBA7966. The sequence goes on along the minus strand of DBNU01000124.1, from coordinate 4,152 downwards.
CGTCATCCCCGCACCTCACCGTCATCCCCGCGCAGGCGGGGATCCAGTCCTCAGGCGGCAATGTCTGGATTCCCGCCTTCGCGGGGATGACAGAAGCCCGGCAGATGGGTTGGGGTGAGGGTCCGGACTCACGCGAACCTCGGCCAGACAACTCCCCCTTTTCGCGCTTTTTGCATAACGATGTGCGGATTTCTTCGTTCACGGCAGCCGGCACCACGCCTAGCCTGCGCAACCCAAAGCCCGGGTCGATGCTTATCGGCCCTGGCCAGTAAGATCCGATCACGAGCTCGCCCTCCCCAGCCCCTCCCCTCCCCGGAGCCTCCATGCTGATCCGCCTTCTCTCCCTCGGTCTTGCCGCAGGGCTTGCCGCCGTTGCCGGCAATGCCAGTGCCGAGCGCGCCATCCTGAATGTCTCCTACGACCCGACGCGCGAGTTCTACCGCGCCTTCAACGAGCACTTCATCGCCCAATGGCAGCAGCAGACCGGCGAGAAGATCACGGTGAACCAGTCCCACGGCGGCGCGGGCAAGCAGGCGCGGGCCGTCATCGACGGTCTGGAAGCGGACGTGGTCACGCTGGCCATGGCCTACGACATCGACCAGATCGCCACCCGCACCGGCCTCATCCCGGCCGACTGGCAGACGCGGCTGCCCAACCAGAGCGCCCCCTATTACTCGACCATCGTGTTCCTGGTGCGCACCGGCAACCCGAAGGGCATCCAGGACTGGGGCGATCTGGTGCGCGAAGGCGTCGCCGTGGTGACCGCCAATCCCAAGACCGGCGGCGGGGCGCGCTTCAACTACCTCGCGGCCTGGGAATACGGCCTGCGCACCGGTGGCAGCGAGGAGGCCGCCCGTGATTTCATCACCCGCCTCTACCGCAATGTCCCGGTGCTCGACACGGGTGCCCGCGGCGCCACCAACACCTTCCTGCAACGCGGCATCGGTGATGTACTCATCGCCTGGGAGAACGAGGCACATCTGGCGCTGGCCGAGCTCGGCCCCGGCAAGGTGGATCTGGTGGTCCCGCCGCGCTCGGTGAAGGCGCTGCCGCCGGTCGCCGTGGTGGAGGGCAATGCCGAGCGCCACGGTACCCTGGACATCGCCCGCGCCTATCTCGAGGCCCTCTACAGCCCGGCGGCCCAGCGCATCGCTGCCCGGTACTACTACCGGCCATTCGCGCCCGAGCACGCCGATCCCGCCGACCTCGCCCGCTTCCCCGACCTCGAACTCTTCACCGTGGAAGAGGCCCTGGGCGGCTGGGTCGAGGCGCAGAAGAAGCACTTCGCCGACGGTGGTGTGTTCGACCAGATCCACCGGCGATGAGCACGGCGGCGACCCTTGCCCCGGCCGGTCGGCGCGAGCCGCACGTGCGCCGCCCGCTGGTCGATGGCGTGCTGCCGGGCGGGCGGCTGGCGGCCGGCATCACCATCGGCTGGCTCGGGGCCATCGTGCTGCTGCCGGTGGCGGCGGTCATCCTGGCCTCGCAGCCGCTGGATGTGGCCGGCTTCCTCGCCGTCTCGCTCGAACCGCGCGTGCTGGCCTCCTACCGCCTCACCTTCGGCATGTCGCTGGCCGCGGCGGCCATCGACCTCGTGGCCGGCGTGCTCATCGCCTGGGTGCTGGTGCGCTACCACTTCCCCGGGCGACGCCTCCTCGACACCCTGGTAGACCTCCCCTTCGCGCTGCCGACCGCCGTGGCCGGCATTGCGCTCGGCAATCTCTACGCGCCGAATGGCTGGCTCGGCGCCCCGCTCGCCCTGCTCGGCATCGAGGTGGCCTTCAAGCCCCTGGGCGTGCTGGTGGCACTCACCTTCATCGGTCTGCCCTTCGTGGTGCGCACGGTGCAACCGGTGCTGGTGGAGATCGCGGCGGAACTTGAGGAAGTCGCCGCCACACTGGGTGCGACGCGCTGGCAGACCTTCCGCCATGTGGTACTGCCCGCCATCCTGCCGGCGGCGCTCACTGGCTTCACGCTGGCGCTCGCGCGCGCAGTCGGTGAATACGGCTCGGTGATCTTCGTGACCGGCAACATCCCCTACGTGAGCGAGATCACGCCGCTCGTGATCATCTCCCGGCTCGAGGAATACGACTACCGCGGGGCCGCCGTGGTGGGCGCGACGATGCTGATCTTCTCCTTCGCGATCCTGTTCGTGATCAACGCACTGCAGGCTTGGGGTCAGCGGCGTTCGGGACTGCCCGGATGAGCGCCGCCGGCTGGCAGGGTCAACGCCGCCCGCAGACCGCGCTCGCCCTGCGCGACCCGCCCTGGGTGCGGGCGCTGCTCATCGTCCTGGCCGTGACGGTGCTGCTGAGCTTCCTGGTGCTGCCGCTGGCGGTAGTGCTCATGGAGGCCCTGCGTCCCGGCCTCGATGCCTATGCGGCCGCCCTTGCGGATGACAACACGCACCATGCGCTGCTCATCACGCTGGTGGCGGCGCTGATCTCCGTTCCCCTCAATCTCGTCTTCGGGATCGCGGCAGCCTGGCTCGTGACGCGCTTCCGCTTTCCCGGCAAGTCCCTGCTCATCACGCTGATCGATCTGCCCTTCTCGGTCTCGCCCGTGGTGGTCGGCCTGGCGCTGGTGCTGCTCTACGGGGCCCATGGCTGGTTCGGTGCCTGGCTGGTGGCCAACGGGGTCAAGGTGGTGTTCGCCCTGCCCGGGATCGTGCTCGCCACCATCTTCGTGACCGTGCCCTTCGTCGCCCGCGAACTCATCCCGCTCATGCAGGCGCAGGGCCGCGAGGAGGAAGAGGCGGCGCTGGTGCTCGGCGCGAATGGCTGGCAGGTGCTGCGCCACGTCACGCTGCCCAACATCCGTATCGGTCTGCTCTACGGGGTCATCCTGTGCAATGCGCGGGCGATGGGCGAGTTCGGCGCCGTGAGTGTCGTCTCCGGCCACATCCGGGGGCAGACCGTCACCCTGCCCCTGCACGTGGAGATGCTCTATCAGGAGTACCAGACGGCCGCCGCCTTCGCCGTGGCCTCGATGCTGGCGCTGCTCGCCCTGGCGACCCTGCTGGCACAGCACGCACTCGAGGCCCTGCGTCGGCCACAACCACCGGAGGAGACCTCCCCGTGAGTATCTCGGTCAGCAAGGTCAGCAAGCATTTCGGTGCCTTCCACGCTCTCGATGACGTGAGCATCGAGTTCGAGGAGGGGCAACTCACGGCCCTGCTCGGCCCCTCGGGCTGCGGCAAGACGACCCTCCTGCGGATCATCGCCGGGCTCGAGCGACCGGATGCCGGGCGGGTGGTGATCGAGGGCGAGGACACCACCCATCGCCCGGTGCGCGAGCGTGGCGTGGGCTTCGTGTTCCAGCACTACGCCCTGTTCCGCCACATGACGGTGTTCGACAACGTCGCCTTCGGTCTGCGCATGCGTCCGCGCGCGGCGCGGCCCAGCCCGGAGGTGATCCGTGAGCGGGTGATGCAGTTGCTCGCACTGGTGCAGCTCGACTGGCTGGCACACCGTTTCCCGGCCCAGCTTTCCGGTGGTCAGCGGCAGCGCATCGCGCTCGCCCGCGCGCTCGCGGTGGAGCCGCGTGTGCTGTTGCTCGACGAACCCTTCGGTGCGCTGGACGCCAAGGTTCGACGCGATCTGCGGCGCTGGCTGCGCAATCTGCACGATGAACTCGGCGTCACCTCCATCTTCGTCACCCACGATCAGGACGAGGCGATGGAGGTGGCGGACCGCATCGTGGTACTCAACCACGGCCACATCGAACAGGTGGGCGCGCCGGAAGATCTCTACCGGCACCCGGTCAATGCCTTCGTGCACCAGTTCGTCGGCCAGGCGAACATCATCGAGGGTGTGTGGTCGGGCGGGGTGCTGCAAGCCACGGCGGGCGGCCTGCGCGTCGAGGACGTGGACTTCCCCAATGGCACGCCGGTGCTGGCCTTCGTGCGTCCGCACGATTTCGACGTGCTCCCCGATCACCCCGATGCCGGTGCCGTAGAGGGCGTGCAGGCGCGCATCCTGCGCCGGCTCCCGCTGGGTCCACTGACCCGGCTTGAACTCGCCGCCGTGCAGGGCGGACAGGTGCTGGAGGTGGACGTGCCCATCCGCCAGTCCGAAGCGCCGGAACTGCACGAAGGGGCCCTCGTGCGACTCCTGCCACGGCGCATCCGCGTGTTCTCCCATCCGGTGCCTT
>DBNU01000097.1 GCA_002299125.1 Proteobacteria bacterium UBA664 | reverse complement strand
ACTTCCTGCACCTGCATGACATTCACCCCGAAGGTCTCGTTGTCGAGCTTGAAGGTCACCCAGCGCAGGACCGGGTCCTGGTTGGCAGCCATCGGGCTGGCAGCGACTTTGGCAGTCATCGATCGGTCTCCTGTCGAGTGGGGATTGCGCTAGCGTCAATGGATTGACTGTGAAGTTTCTGGTGCAGGGCGTCTTCGCGGCTTCAAGCAGTGTCCATGCCATGAATGGCCTTGCTGCGCGCGTGGGTGACCGGAGCGCCACCAACAGAGGCGCCCGCAGCGGTCTGCCCTGCTTCACCTTCCTCGACGAGTGCGTCGAGGAAGGCTGCAAGTGCCTCGCCCTCGATGAGACTCAGCAGGCCATCGGTGACATAGCCCGCAAGCCAGGGCAAGCGTTGCCGCTCTGCCCGCAAGCGGTAGTCGCCGGGGGCGAGCGCACGGGTGCCGATGACTTCTTCGACGTGCAACGCCCAACGCCCATCACCGAGGATCAGGATCTGGGGCGGCGTAACAGCAGATGTCTCGGGCCAATCGCATCCGGGTGACAACACATCGATGGATACCACCGGCACATTGCGCCCGCGATGCTGGAAGACGCCGCGCATCCAAGTGGCCTGACCAGGCAAGCGCGGGTAATCATCCGGCGCTGGCAGTACCGCCTCGAGCGCCGGCATCGGCAAGGCAAGCCGCAGTCCCCGGTGTCTGACGATCAGGACTTCAGCTCGGAAGCCGGGGCCGATACCGACCATTGCCGCTGACGAACTACGCGCGGGCCCCTGCTCTGCAGCCACCCCGGTCGGCACGCTGCTGCTGTCCATCACGGCTGACGCGACCGCATCCGATGTCGTTGGCGTCTGCACGATCACCAGCGGGCCATTCAGGTCAACAGCAACCTCTGTCAGCCGTGGCTTTGGCTCTGCTACCGGGCTGACCACCGGTGTGAAAAGCGCATCGAGGTAGCGCGCGAGTGCCTGTTCCTGATCCTGGATGGCGAGTTCACGCTTCATGCCGTGATCTCAAGAGGGTGAGGCGCAGCGGTGATTGGAATGCTGCCGAGAGTGGGCCATGGCCGTGGGTCACTGTCCTCGTTCACCGCCAACCGCTCGGGTGGGCGAGTTGCTGGTCGCGCCTGATCAAGGGCGAGGGGCTCCACATCAGGCAGCAACGGTGCCGCAGCGCTGAGGTCTGTCGGTAGCGCCTCACCATAAGGATGGCGGTCGCTGTCCACACCCGTTTCGAGATAGTGCAGAAGATGCGCATAGGCGAGCGAGGCCCGTGCATAAGGGAACAACTCGGTCACCGGCCTGCCCTGCTGGGCTGCCTCGCGAACCTTGTTATCTGCCGGGATAGCGCGCGGCCAGAGTGCATCGCCGTGCTGCTCGTGGAGTGTCTGCAGACACTGCTGCGAGGCACGGGTGCGGCGGTCGTACATGGTCGGGACAATCAGCATGTCGGCGCGCACGGGTCGCGAGCGCCTGATCATCGCCAGGGTGTGCAGCAGGCGCTCGAGGCCCTTGAGCGCGAGAAACTCCGTCTGCACGGGCACGATGAGTCGGTCACAGGCGGCCAGGGCATTCACCATCAGGATACCCAGGGTGGGCGGGCAGTCGATGAGCACATGGTCGAAGGCCGCGCGCCACTGCATCAGTGCCTGCCCGAGTACCAACCCCATGCCGGTCTGCGCCCCGAGCTGTCGGTCGAGGGAGACCAGCGCACTCGAGGCAGGCAGCAGGGCGATACGTTCACTGCGCGTGCGTCTGAGACAGGACGCCAGGGGCGTGCGCGTACCCGATGCTGCCCGTTGGAACAGCGTGTAGACACTGGGCTCCACGGTGTCCGGATCGAGCCCGAAGTACACGGTCAGCGAGCCATGCGGATCGAGGTCCACCACCAGCACACGGTCGCCGCGCCCGGCCAACAGCCCCGCCAGCGACACCGTAGTGGTGGTCTTCCCTACCCCGCCCTTCTGATTGGCTACCGTCCAGACCTTCACAGGCGCAACCCATCGGGCGCCGGCCACGCAGTGTCACGCTCGAGCCCACTCATGCCTGCCCTGCCCGCCGCTACTGCAGCCGGCAAGGCATCCTCGGCATCGTCCCGCAAACGGATCACGACGCGCCGATTGCGGGCGCGACCTTCCTCGGTCGCGTTGTCGGCCACGGGCCGATACTCGCCGAAGCCGATGGCACCAAATCGAGCGGGCGAGAGATCGACATCGAGCATGGACTTCACCACGGCAGCAGCGCGCGCGCCCGAGAGCTCCCAGTTGGAGGGGAAGATTGGGGATTGGATGGGGCGATCATCCGTATGTCCCTCAACTTCGATACGTCCGGGATAGGGCTCGAGTTCTCGCGCAAGGCCCTGGATCAGGGTGATGGCCTCTGGGGCAAGCTCTGCCTTGCCACTGGCAAAGAGCAGATTGGCGTCGAGTTCCACCTCAACCCCTCGCGGGGTCTCGCGCACCTGCCCCCCAGATCCGGCAACGAGCCCGGACAGGGCCTCGATGGTCGACTTGCGCTCGAGCGGTGGCGCGGACTCGCCATCCATGCGGTCGTGTAGGTCAAAGCCTGGAGATGCCTCGCCAGGGAGATCTGCGGGCACTGGCACCTCGAGCGGTGACTGCAAGGCGGCCACCAGGGCATCGAGTGTGGCGTCCTGCGGTGAACCGCCGCCGAGATCGATGGGCATGAGCCGGGTCGGCGATTCGCGAAATGCCTGTGCCAAAGATTCAGTGACGACCCGGTACTTGCCTTCGTTCACCGAGGACATTGCATACATGACCACGAAGAAGCCGAACAGCAGGGTGATGAAATCGGCATAGGAGACGACCCAGCGCAGATTGCCGCCAGCATGCCCGGTGGCCGCACCTGCATTGGCGACCGACTGCCTTCCATGGCGTCGACGGCGCATCTCTCCTCCTAGCGCGCCAGGCCCAGCAGGCGATATTCGACCACTCGGGGATTCTCTCCCTCCGCAATCGCGGAGAGACCCTCGGTCAGCAGGTCCTGATAGCGGGACTGCTCCTGGATGGCGGAACGCAAGCGGCCCGCTAGAGGCAACAGGACAAGGTTCGCGAGCCCGACCCCGTAGATCGTGGCGACGAAGGCCACGGCAATGCCATCGCCAAGCACACTCGGATTCTCGAGATTGCCGAGAACCTGAATCAGACCCAGCACCGCACCAATGATGCCGATGGTTGGCGCGTAACCGCCGACGCTCTCGAAGACCGCTGCTGCCTCCAGCTCACGCGCCTCGCGGGCGTCGATGTCGATCTCGAGCGTGCGCCGGATGACCTCCGGCTCGGCACCATCCACGAGCAATTGCAGACCCCGATGCAGAAAGGGATCGTTCTGCTGTGCGAGCAGCCGTTCGAGCGCGAGCAGACCATCCTTGCGCGCCACTCGCGCCCAATCAACCAGTGCCTGGACTGCCACCTCGGTTTCAGGCCGAGGCGCGGCAATCAACCAGCGCGAGATGCGAATGGTCCGCGCGAGAACCGGCCAGGGAGTCTGCACCAGGCAGGCCCCAAGTGAACCACCCATGACGATGAGAAAGGCAGGACCATGCAGGAGGGTACCAATGGCGCCCCCCTCAAGCTGCTGTGCCACGAGTACCGCACCGAAAGCGATGCAGAAGCCGAGCAAGGTCAGTGGATCGAAACGCATCGGCGTTGCCCGCCCAAAGGCTCGTGCTGCCTTTGATCCGGCTGGACTCAGCCGAGTCTGGGCCGACGATCGCACAGAAAAGGATCGCGGTGGATCAGCTTCCGGCCGTGGCTGAAGGTCCGCCATGTGCGTGGTCCCTCAGTGGGACTCAGGCGGCCCGAGCGCCAGACAACAGCCGGGAGAGTTCACTGCCGAGGTCGGCAGCGCTGGCCACCCGATCTGCGAGACCGGCATTCACCACGACCTGCGGCATCCCGTACACGACACAACTTTCAGCGCTCTCGGCCCAGATCCGGTTACCCAGTTCGTGCAGGGAACGCGCACCCGCACAGCCATCACTGCCCATGCCAGTCATCACGATTGCCAGGACCTGACGCAGTCCGAGCTTCGCCACTGACTCGAAGAGCACGTCCACCGACGGTTTGTAGGTCTGCGCCGGGCTGGCATCTTCCACCACAATCCGCAGCCGTCCAGCGTGCCGTTCGAGGCGCATCTGACGACCTCCGGGAGCCAGGTAGGCGTGCCCGGGAGCAGGACAATCGCCATGCTCGGCTTCCTTCACCGCAATTCGGCACAGGGAATCCAAGCGCTCGGCGAACGCCCTGGTGAAGCTTGCCGGCATGTGCTGCACGATGAGGATCGGGCACGCTGCTGCATCGGCGACACTGCAAAGCAGCCGCTGCAGTGCGACTGGGCCACCCGTCGATGCCCCGACCAGGACCAGATCCGGCACACCGCCACTGCCAGCGGGGGCCACGGGTCTGCGCGCACCGGCAATACCAGACCCAGCCTCGCCGGGGGACGCTGCCACACCATGTCCCTTGAGGGGACCGGCATGCGCAGCGCCAAGTGCATGAATGCGGGAACACAGCTCCCGCGCAGCCACACTGCGATCCCCTTGCGCGTCGGTGATCGTCTTGGGGATGAAGTCACTGGCACCGGCGCTCAGGGCCTCGACCGTCGAGCGCGCCCCCTCGTAGGTCAGGTGGGAAAACATGAGGATGCGTGCGCGTGTAATGCCCTTCAGCCTGTGCACAGCGGTGATGCCGTCCATGACCGGCATCTGCACATCCATCGTGATGACATCCGGATTGCATTCGCCCACCAGGCGCAGCGCTTCCTCGCCGTTGGCGGCCTCACCGACCACCTCGATGCGCGGATCACTTGCAAGCAGTTGCCGCACCGTCCGACGGAAGAAGGCCGAATCATCGACGATCAGGACGCGAACCGACATGACGCCCCCGAATCACAAAGACGGCCGGTTCGGACCTGGGCGGAACAATTGCGGTCCGCAGACCGCAGCCGATCAGGAACGGCGTCCATAGCGCAGGACCAGACCAGGCAGATCGAGAATGAGCGCGATGCGGCCATCCCCGGTAATCGTTGCCCCCGACAGGCCTCGGGTTCCCTGGAGTAGCGCCCCGAGCGGCTTGATCACCACTTCCTCCTGCCCGATAAGCTGGTCCACGAGCAATCCATAGCGCTGCGTGCCGACGGACACGACGACCACATGCGCACTGGAAGCAGGAGCGGCAGTGTGGGAACGAACCAGCCAGTTGGACAGATAAAATAGGGGCAAAGCCTTGCCGCGAATGACCATGACCTCGCGCCCGTCCACTCTGTTGGTGCGCTCGATGTCGTAATCGATTATTTCGTTCACGTTCACCAACGGGAGGGCAAAAATCTGCCTGCCAAGCATCACCATGAGTACCGGCATGATGGCCAGAGTGAGCGGCAGCTTGATGAGGATGGTAGTCCCCTTCCCCTTCTCTGACAGGATCTCGATCTGGCCGTTCAACTGCGCGATCCGAGTCTTGACCACATCCATGCCGACGCCACGGCCGGAGATATCCGAGACCTCCGCCTTGGTGCTGAAGCCGGCATGGAAAATGAGGGAAAAGCACTCCTGAGGGCTCAGACGACTAGCCATGTCCTCATCCATGAGGCCCTTTTCCACCGCCTTGCGCCGAAGCACATCGGGATCCATACCGGCACCATCGTCATGGATGGTGAGCAAAATGTGATCTCCGGCCTGCTCAGCAGCAAGGCGCAGCGTCCCGCGCGCCGGCTTACCGGCCGCCTGCCGCACCTCGGGCAGCTCAATGCCGTGATCCATGGCATTGCGCACCAGATGGACCAGGGGATCCGCAAGCGCCTCGACGAGGTTCTTGTCGAGATCGGTGTCTTCCCCCTCGAGGATCAGATCCACTTCCTTTTTCAGCGACCGCATGACATCGCGTACCACGCGGGGGAAGCGGCCGAAGAGCTTCTTGATGGGCTGCATGCGGGTCTTCATCGCAGCCATCTGCAGATCACTCGTCACCACATCGAGGGCCTGGACCGTCTTGGTCATCTCCTCGTTGCCGATGCCCACCTCGAGCGTGGAGAGCCGATTACGGAGCAGCACAAGCTCACCGACCATGTTCATTATCTGGTCGAGGACGGCCGTCTCGACACGGACCGTGCTGTCCGCAGAACTCGCCTTGCCACCATGTCCGTCTTCCGTCTCACCCGACTCTGCCCGAGCGCGTCGCGCTGCATTGACTCGCGAATCCGTGGCCTTCAGGGCACTCACGGGTGGCGGGACTGACGCTGTGACCGGTGGCTCACGGCACCCGCCTTCAGTCGAAGCAGACGCCGAGGGGGCCGCGGGCGCCACGGCAGCCCGAGCGCCCTGCAACTGATCGAGCAGCGCCTCGAATTCCTGCTCCGTGATGTCGCCCGAGTCATTGGGTCGAGCTACGGAACTCTGAGCTGAATTGACTCCCGCTGCATCCAGCGGAATCGACGCCGACGACGGGTGACCTGCAACGGGAGCGCTACCATGCAGTTTGTCGAGCAGGACTTCGAACTCCTCCTCGGTCATCTCATCACTTGCAGCAGAGGCATGCTCGGGCGGGGTGCTCAGAGGAGGCTGCTCCGCTGAATCGGCCGCTGCAAGGACAGCGGACTGCTCCTGTTCCTCTGCGACCGATTCGACGGGCGCCTCGGCACTCTCGAGCACATGTAAGGCCGCAACCAAGTCACCCGAACGGATTGCGATCAGCGCCTCGAGGAGCTCGGTAGGAGCAGGCGAGGGATCCTCGCCACTGCGCAACTGTCCGAACATGTCGTTCAGAACGTCGAGCACGCGGAGCATCACGTCCATCAGCGTGGCATCGACCTGTCGCTCGCCCTGCCGTAACAGGTCGAATACGTCCTCGGCCTTGTGGCTTACCTCGACGAGGGCATGCAGGGCAAGGAACCCGGCGCCGCCCTTGATCGTGTGAAAACCACGGAAGATCCCGTTGAGGAGGTCTCTGTCATCGGGCTGCTGCTCCAGGTCGACCAGTTGCCCCCCGAGCTGCTCAAGGATCTCGCCTGCCTCGACGAGGAAGTCTTGGACGATCTCGTCACTGGTATCTACGGCCATTGGACACCTCAGAAGCCCAAGCTGGAGAGCAGATCGTCGACCTCGTCCTGCCCATTGACGACATTGGCGCCAGCCGCAGCAATCCCAACCTGCGGCCCCTCGGCATGCGTACCCGTGCCATTCCGCGAAGAGGCTGCCGATCGCTGGCCGCCAGTGAGCCGGATCATATTGACGAGGCTGTCCTGTACCTCGGATACCAGCTGCATGACACGGCGAATCACTTGTCCAGTCAGATCCTGATAATCCTGTGCGATGAGCACATCGGAGAGACGCCGATGCATCTCGTGTGCAGAGGACTGCATACGTGTCAAGAACTCCAACTCAGTGTCGAGCAGAGCGCGGAATTCTTCGACGGACAGCTCGCGACGCCGGAAGCGCGACCAGTCCTCGATCAGACGGGATGCATCTTCACCAATCCGCGTCGCAACCGGGAGCAATTCCTCAACCGCCGAGAGCGTGCGGTTTGCAGCCTCCTCAGTCTTCTCAACGACAAAGGCAAGACGCTGATGTGCATCGGGAATCGCATTCTCAGCGAGGTCATGGATCCTGCCATCGAACTCGACGGCCATGAGGGAATCATGTAACTGTCGGGTGAGTCGGCCGACTTCATTGAAAAGGCTGCGCTCATGCTCTCCGAGCAAGTCACGCATGAATTCATCGGCGCTTTGCCCGTCGCCCTGCTCCAGGCTCCGCACGAGCGCCCGCGCGAGTCCGAGCCGATGATCTTCCGCGTGCGTTGGCATGGTATCGCCTACCACCGATGGATCTGCGATCATCATGCCGTCGCCGCGATGCGCTCGAAGATCTTGTCAATCTTCTCCTTCAACGTCTGGGCCGTAAATGGCTTCACGATGTAGCCATTAACCCCCGCCTGAGCTGCCTCGACAATCTGATCCCGCTTGGATTCCGCCGTCACCATCAGCACTGGGAGGGTCAATAGTTTTGGATCGGCACGCACTGCCTTGAGAAGATCGATCCCCTGCATACCCGGCATATTCCAGTCGGTGACCAGGAAATCGTACGTACCCGTCTGCAACATGGGCAGCGCAGTCATGCCATCGTCTGCCTCGTGGGTATTTGTGTAGCCGAGATCCCGCAGCAGATTCTTGATGATTCTGCGCATGGTGGAAAAATCATCCACCACCAGTATCTTTATGCTTTTATCTGCGCTCATCGACAATCCCTATCCTTGAAGCCTTGGGTCGCTGATTTCAGCACCCGCGCTTGCCCACCTATTCCGGCTTGGTCCAGTCCGACAGACGCGCCTTCAGGCGTATGAGTGCGGCACCGTGAATCTGACATACGCGCGACTCACTGACGCCGAGTACGGCACCGGTCTCGCGCAGGTTGAGCTCGTCCTTGTAGTAGAGGGCCATGACCAGACGCTCGCGCTCCGGCAGGGAGGCGATGGCGCGCTCGAGCGCCTTGCGGAAATCCTCATTCTCGGCAACCTCATGGGGTGCCGGGATACCGTCTGCGGTCCCGCGCGTGATATCGGCGGGAGATGGGAGTTCATCAATGCTGAAGATGCGATGATTGACGGATGCGAGGAGGAGATCATGATATTCGTCGAGTGAGATCCCCAGATGCTCAGCCACCTCTGCACCGCGTGCATCTCGGCCCTCGCGGGCCTCGATTAGCCGTACTGCCTCCGCAACCTCGCGCACCTTGCGGTGTAGTGATCGAGGTGCCCAATCCCCGCGCCTGATCTCATCCAGCATGGCACCGCGAATGCGAATTCCTGCGTAAGTCTCGAAGGTTGCCCCCTGACTGGCGTCGTAGCTTTTCGATGCTTCGAGCAGCCCGATCATCCCGGCCTGAATCAGGTCGTCGACCTGCACGCTGGGCGGGAGTCGCGCCATCAGGTGGTATGCAATCCGTTTGACCAGCGACGCATGCTGCATCACCAGCCGACTCTGCGCGGCTTTGAGGTCTGCCGCGCTGTCTGCCACGGCATTTGAGTACACAGCGAGATCCGTCATATTCAGGCCCGCCCTTCCTTCGGCGTGCGTCCCACCAGCCTTTCGACAAAGAATTCGAGGCCGGCACCCGCACTCTCAGCCCCTGGCCATTTGTCGGCACGCTCAGCCAGCTTCTTGAATGCCTGACCGGCATCGCTGCCCGGATTCATGTCCACGACTGCCCGGCAGCGCTGGATGGACTGCCTGACTGTCGGGTCATCAGGAATCGTACCCACCAGATCCAATGACACCTGCAGAAACCGCTCGGTGACGCTCAGCAGCTTCTCGTAAAGTGCCAAGCCTTCCTGCGGATGACGCACCATGTTCACCAGTATGCGGAAGCGCCTTCGGCCGTACTCCTGGTGCAACACCTTGATGACGGCATAGGCGTCCGCAATCGAGGCGGGTTCGTTGCGTACCACCACAAGTTGTTCCTGCGCCGCAGCGGCGAAGCCCAGACCGGCCTCGGCGATCCCGGCTGGGGTGTCCACCACCAGCCAGTCCACATCCTGGGCAACATCGCTGAAGGCATGAACGATCCCAGCCTGTTCGGAGCGCGGGAGCTCCGCCATTCGTCTGATCCCGGATGCTGCTGGAGCGATCTGTATCCCGGCCGGTCCCTCCAACAGAATCTCTGGCAGCGTGCAGCTACCTGCAAGGACGTCTGCGATCGTCCTGCTCGTTCGCAATCCGAGCATCACGTCGACGTTCGCCAGCCCGAGATCCGCATCCATCAACAGCACGCGCTTGTGGCGCTTGGCAAGGGCAATTGCCAGGTTGATGGCTACGGTGGACTTCCCTACCCCCCCTTTGCCACTCGTCACGGCGATGACCCGCACTGATGGTGTGCCGTTGAGCCAGGTTGGGGTTGAGGCTTCCACCGGGTGATCCATGGCATCAACGGAGGGCGCGAGCATAGCTCTCAACCTCCAGATCCAGTTCTTCACCGGCTGCGCGATCCGTAGCGGCCGCCAGATCAGCGAGCAGTGCATCGGCTCTCGCCACTGCCAGATCGTCAGGAATGTTCGGGCCGGTTCCCAGATAGGCCAGAGCGATCTGCGCCTCGGCAATGACAGAAAGTGCGGGGCCGGGTGAGGCACATTCATCAAGCCGTGTGAGACTGCAGGCCTCTACGCCCCAATCCCGTGCCGTAGCTGCCATACGCTCCAGCACCCGTCGCTCACTTGGCGCAGGCAGTACCCAGTGCCGCAGGCAACTGTGCCCCTCTTCGACGAGTGCTGCGAGCCAGGGCGGCTGAGGCATACCCGGCACAACACCTGCCGTGTCCACAATCACCCGGTCGTCCGGGCTCAGCTTCTCCGCCAGAGCGAGCAATTCCTCGGTCCCTGTTGGCTCGTGTACCGTGAGACCGAGAACGCGCGCATAGGCACGCAGTTGCTCAGGGGCGCCGACCCTGCGATGGTCCAGCCCGACGAGGTGCAGGTGGTGGCCGCGTCCAGCCAGCACCTCGCGCGCAGCGAGCTTGACGGCCAGGGTGGTCTTACCGACCCCGGTAGGGCCCAGCAGAACGTGCCAGCCTCCCCCTCGCGCGAGTCGATCCCCGAGCAATCTCAGGCGCATCCCAAGCCGTGCAAGGCATTCAAGCCACGCTTCGGTCTCTCTCGTTTCGGCAAGTTCACGAACGAGATCGCGCGAAAGTCGCGGGGAAAGGCCGGCGGCAACGCATCGCCGCAGCAGCCGCGCCATGAGGGGGTTGTGCGTACCGAGACTGGCCCAGGCGAGTCCGGGCAACTCCTCCTCGATGAGGCGGCGCATGCGCGTAAGCTCTCCGCGCATGTCCTCCACCAGTCGGCGATCCGTCCACAGCTCTGCGCGCGCTGCCGGGGAGGCCTCGGCCATCCGATGGCTTCGCGGCGCTGAGGCTGCCGGACGTTCCCGCGAGATGTCCGACTGGCCAGGTGCAACGGCAGTCAGGTTGACCTCCGGGACTGGCGGGCGAGCGCCTGGGCGCGGATCTTCATCGTGTGGCATTTGTGACGGCTCTGCAGCATGGCGTACGTTCGACCGGATATTCACCGGTGGATCGACCGAGAACTCGTCATCACTGAAGATCGGCACTGGCGACCGCTGACTCACGAGGCCAGACGCTTGGCCTGGCGGGTCAGCCTGCAGAGCACGGGCCGGTCCGGCCACTGCTACGACTGCGGGAGCTTCT
The DNA here is from genome assembly GCA_002299125.1 of Proteobacteria bacterium UBA664. Classification (GTDB taxonomy): domain Bacteria; phylum Pseudomonadota; class Gammaproteobacteria; order UBA7966; family UBA7966; genus UBA7966. The sequence goes on along the minus strand of DBNU01000097.1, from coordinate 24,983 downwards.
CCGGCGCCTGAGGACGCACCGGCGGACGTCAGTATTTCAACACCGCCATCAACCCGTCGATTCGAGAGAATGATGACATCCGGCCCCTGCTGTTCACGGACCATGGCCAGCGCGGTTCGCATATCGTTGGCGAAATAGCGTCGCACCTTCATCGCCCTGCTCTCCTCTTTAACCTTGATGCTGAACGCCCCGGATTCACCGATCGCTGCTCATCCGAGCCGCTTCATGCGCTTTCCGCGGCGTCTACGCTTGCCACGATGCGCAAGCGCTTGTTATCCGGGAGCTCCCCGTAGGCAAGCACGTGCAAACCGCTGTGTGCCGGCCGCAGGAAACGGGAGATCGGTTCGCGGATCGCATCCGGAACCAGCAGCACGACTGGATTACCGGCCGCTTCCTGTTCCTCGGCCGTCTCCCTGACAGCGCGAAGCAGCCGATTGGCGAGGGCTGGATCGACCGTCAGATTTCCATCAGCACCACTGACCTGAGCAGCTTGCAGCAACATCTGTTCCAACATGGGCTCGAGGGTGATGACCGGAAGCTCAGGCGCCATTCCGTTGATCTGTTGCACTATCAGCCGACCAAGCGCTGTGCGTGTTGCCGCCAGCAGGACCGATGGGTCCTGCGTCCTCACCGCACAAGCCGCGAGCGCCTCGAGGACCGTGCGTATGTCGCGCACGGGAATGCGCTCACGTAACAAACCCTGCAGGACATGTACGATGGTCCCCAGCGGAACGACCTTTGGCACAAGATCCTCGACCAGACGAGGGCTGGATTGGGAGAGCCGATTGAGGATCTGCTGCACCTCGTCATGGCCGAGAAGCTCGTGCGCATGGTTCTGCAACATCTGGGATAGATGGGTGGCCACTACCGTCGAGGCATCGACCACGGTGAAGCCGTAGGCCTGCGCCTCCTCACGCAGGGCGGATTCGATCCAGGTGGCATCGAGGTCGAATACCGGGTCACGCCCAGGCAGACCTTGCAACTGCCCATAGACCTGGCCTGGGTTGATGGCGAGATCCCTATCGGGATGAATCTCTGCCTCGGCGACAGTTACGCCCTTGAGCGCGATGCGATACGCATTAGGCTGCAAGTCGAGATTGTCCTTGATGTGCACAGAGGGGAGCAGGAAGCCGAGTTCCTGCGACAACTTACGCCGCACTCCTTTCAAACGCCCAAGCAACTGACCACCCTGGGCTCGGTCGACCATGGGAATGAGCCGAAAGCCCACTTCGAGGCTCACGGCATCCACTGGCTGCACGTCATCCCAGCCGAGTTCACGCGCCTCTGCTGTTGCCGGGGCAATGGCTGCTTCCACCTCATCTGCTTCGCTCGCACCAGCAAAACCACGTGCCTGCCACCAGGCCCCAAGTGCACAAAGCGCCCCCATGCCGAGGAAGGCACTGTTGGGCATACCAGGGATGACACCGATAAGGATCAGTACTGCCGCTGCGACCACGAGGGTCCTGGGCGCCTGAACAAGCTGACTCGCGATCTGTTCGCTCATGTCAGACGAACTGGAGACCCGCGTAACCATGATCGCTGCTGCCGTAGCGAGCAGAAGACCTGGCACCTGCGCCACGAGTCCATCACCGATCGTCAGCAGTCCGTATACCTTGAATGCCTCTGCGAAAGGCATCTGATACTCGAGCATCCCGATTGCGAGACCACCGAGTAGATTCACAATCAGAATGAGGATGCCTGCTACGGCATCGCCGCGCACGAACTTGCTGGCACCATCCATGGATCCATGGAAGTCCGCCTCTTGGGCGACCTCTAGCCTTCGGTGCCGTGCCTCGTCCTGATTGATGATGCCGGAATTCAGATCCGCATCAATGGCCATCTGCTTGCCAGGCATCGCATCAAGCGTGAAGCGCGCGCTAACTTCGGATACCCGCCCGGCCCCTTTGGTGATCACGATGAAGTTGATGATGATCAGGATGATGAAAACAGCGAAGCCGACCGCATAGTTTCCCCCGACCACAAATGATCCGAAGGCCTCGATGACGTGCCCAGCCGCTGCGCCTCCCTCATGCCCATGCAACAGGACCACGCGTGTCGAGGCGACGTTGAGCGACAGACGCAGCAAGGTCACGATCAGCAGCAGTGTCGGGAAGACACTCAAGTCGAGCGGCTTGCGGCTATAGACCACTGCCAGAAGCACCACTAGCGATAAGGAAATATTGAAGGTGAACAGTAGATCGAGCAGGAGCGTGGGCAGTGGCAGGATCATCATCCCGAGGATGCCCAACACCACAAGCGGTGCCCCGACACCCTGACTGAAGACCGCGGGGATACGAGAGACTATGCTTGCCGCACTCATTGCACTTCCTCCCGGCGATCCATTCCCTCAGGCACCGCTATCGTTGCGAGCGCACTGCCGACTGCTGCACTCGAGCCACGTGCACGCAGGCGGAAAATGAATGCGAGAACCTGCGCCACAGCACCATAGAGCGCTGCGGGTATCTCCTCACCTATTGCTGTATGGAAGTAGAGCGCGCGGGCGAGCGGTGGCTGCTCCAGCAGAGGCACGCGCGCCTCGGCTGCCACCTCGCGGATCCGCAGGGCCACCTCATCCCGGCCCTTGGCGACCACAAGTGGCGCGCCAGCGCGCTCAGGGGAATAGCGGATTGCAACCGAATAGTGAGTTGGATTGGTTACGACCACGTCTGCGGTTTTCACGTCCTCCATCATGCGACGTCGTGAAAGCTCCTGCGCGATCTGCCGCAGACGGGCCTTGACTTCCGGCCTGCCGTCCGTCTCCTTCATTTCATCGCGTACTTCCTGGAGCGACATCCGCAACTTCTTGCCATGGTCCCAAATCTGCCAAGGGACATCGATCAATGCGATCAATGCAGTCGCGAGCGACATGATCAGGAGGCCGTAGGCGACCAACAGCGCCGTCTGGGCAAGTGCCGCCGGTCTATCAAGATGTGAAATCGCCAGGATCCCCGCGAAATCCCACCATAGAACAGTTCCAAGGACCGCAAGCAGCCAGACCGCCTTGATGAAGCTTTTGACCAATTCCATCAGCGCCGTTGGGCCGAACATCCTGCCAAGTCCAGCAATCGGGTCGAGGCGATTGAAGCGGAATCCGGCAAGAGATGGATTGAAAAGCATGCCGCTGAGCAAGCATGAAGACGCGATGCCACCCACTACCCCGAGCAGCATCACAATGAGAAGGCCTGCCAATGGGCTCAAGACCGTATACAGATGCTGTCCCAGGGACTGATCACCGTGAATTATCGCTGGCGATACGCGGAGTCCCGCCTCCATGCAGCGTCCGAGCCCTGCCACGAGGTAGGGTCCGAAGACCAGAAGCGCGGTGCTTGGAAGGGTCATGACGAGGAAGCTGGTGAGCTCCCTTGACTGCAACACCTGCCCTTCGCGACGCGCATCCTCAAGGCGCTTGGGCGTCGCGTCGTGTGTCTTTTCCTGCCCGCTGTCGTTACCGGCGCTCATCGTGCGTCAGATTTCCGATACCAGGGAATGCCTGAGGATCACCCCAGCAAGGACCTTGCCGTCGCGAATCCCTGTTCGAATAGCGCCGGCAGTTCCCGCAGGAGATCCGCCGTTCCGAACAGCATCAGTCCGATGCCAAAGAGCGCGGAGATCGGCAAGCCGACGGCGAAGATGTTCATCTGCGGCGCGACTCTCGACAGCACTCCGAAGCCAAGGTTGACGATGAGCAATGCGCAGGATATCGGCAGGGCCATGATCACCCCGGCAGTGAACACCCCATCGAGCATCGCCAGCATCGCGCCGGGCTCTACTTGTGCAAACGCCCCACGCCCCGCTGGCAGCGCCTGGAAGCTGTCGCCAAGGACGCGAAAGAGCACCAAGTGCCCGTCGAGCGAGAGATACAGAAGGCTTGCCAGAACGGTATTGAGCTGCCCGATCACCGGCACTTCGGCGCCACTCGCGGGATCGACCATGGCAGAAAACGAGAGCCCCATGAGTTGGGCGATGAGGCTACCCGCTATCTCGAGCGCCATGAACACGACGCGCAGGCAAAGGCCGATGGCCAGGCCCGTCATGACCTCAGCGGCAGTGGCAAGACTCCCCTCTGGGGTCCACGGCAGCGGAAGCTGCTGTCCATCGGCGCTTGCCGGGCTGATGACAATGGCGATTGCAAGGGCGAGCACGATGCGGATTCGTGCAGACACGGCACGTGTGCCGATGATTGGGGATGCCGCGATGAGCGCAGAAACCCGGCAGAACGGGTAGAAGAAGACGATCCACCATGTGGTCAGTTCCCCTGCGTCCATCGTGCGCTTCCTGAATTGCATTAGGCCGTCGCAACCGCACCGGACGACACGACGCAGGTGGATCAGCCGATTAGCTCGGGGATGCCCAGTAGCAATCCACGCATGTAGTCCGTCAGGATGGTGAGCATCCATGGGCCCGCCATCACGAGAACAGCCATCGTGATGAGCATCTTTGGCAGGAAGCTCAGGGTTGATTCGTTGACCTGCGTAGCTGCTTGAACGACGCTGATAAGCACACCGACGATCAGGGCTGGCGTCAGCAGTACAATCATCAGCACAGTCGTCAGCTCGAGTGCGCGCTGGCCGATCTCGATTACTGCCTCAGGAGACATGTCTCTCTCAGACCTCGAAGCTTCCAGCCAAGGTGCCCACCACCAGGGCCCAGCCGTCCACCAGGACGAACAACATCAGCTTGAATGGGGCTGAGATGATGAGCGGCGACAGCATCATCATGCCCATCGACATAAGAACGCTCGCCACGACCAGATCGATAATCAGAAATGGGATAAAGATCAGGAAGCCGATCTGGAAAGCCGTCTTCAGTTCACTGGTCAAGAACGACGGCACCAGGACCTTGAATGGGATCTCCTGCAGATCGAGTGGTGTGTCGGTCCCAGAGAGATCCGCGAAGAGTGCAAGATCGGCCTCTCGCGTCTGCGCAAGCATGAAATCCCTTAGCGGAGGGGCCGCTCGGCTCATCGCAGCCGGTGCCTCAATCTCACCCGCAAGCCATGGCTCGAGCGCGTCGCCATTGATGCGATCAAAAACTGGTCCCATGACGAAGAACGTCATGAAGAGCGCGAGTCCGAGCAGAACCTGCGCTGATGGCGTCTGCGCGGTCCCCAGTGCCTGGCGCAGAATCGCAAGCACGATGATGATCCGGGTGAATGCAGTCATCGTCAGCAGGGCTGCCGGGATCAGCGTCAAGGCTGTCATGGCTGCCAGGATCTGCAGTGAGACCGACCAGGTCTGCTTTCCGTCTGACTCAGTCGTCACACTGAGTGCTGGGATCCCCGGGATGGGGGCAATCGTCGTTGCCGACGCAAGGTCCCCGCCAACCAGCGCTGCTATGCCCACCCCCAGCAGCATGACGGACATCGGAATCTGCGCTTGGGATCTCATTGCCGGTCGGCCTCCTTCGCGCGCGCATCAGGCGTGACGGCATGCGCGGTGCCGACCTGCGGACGCAGGATCGATGCAAAGACGGAACTGGCCGTGGCCAGAGGGGGCGTCTCAAGGTCTTCCGCCGCAGAGGTCGAGTCGAATGCGTGCAGACGCACAATCCCAGCGGGGCTGCTGGCAATCAGCAAACGCTGGCCTTCGCAGTCCACCAGCAAGATCCTCTCTCGGGCACCGATTGCCAAAACTTCACGTATCTTGATTGACCGGCCAAGTACATTGCGTACGGCACCCAGTCTCTTTGCGATCCAGGCCAGCATGACCACCAGGGCGAGCACGAGTAGCAGCGCCCCGCTCATGCCGATGAGGCGATCGGGCCCCAGCAGCGATGGGCCAGCTGGGATCGGGCTTGCCGCCACGGCTGCCAGTAATGACGTGTTCATTGCAGGCGCTTGACTCTTTCCTGCGCGCTCACCACATCGGTAAGTCGGATGCCAAATTTCTCATTGACCACCACGACCTCGCCATGTGCCACCAGGGTCCCATTCACCAGCACGTCGAGGGGCTCACCGGCAAGGCGATCGAGCTCGACCACCGAGCCCTGATTGAGCTGGAGCAGGTTACGAATGGCAATTCTTGCAGTGCCAATTTCCACTGAAAGCTGTACCGGGATGTCCAGAATGTTCTCAAGGGAAGCGGTTCCGGGCTGAAGATCCGGCTTGTCGTTCGCCAGATCGGCTACAGGCGCGGATGCGTAGCTTGCGCTGTCAGAGTCCTCGGCGGCCTGCTCGGCCAGAGCGGCGGCCCAATCGTCTTCCGCGTTGTCAGTCATGGATGGTCTCCTCAGAGGGTTCCTCGTTCCTCAACTTGTTCCTCCGCGGCATGGTGCTCGTCGCTGGCGGCTGAGTGTGGAACATTTGTTCTATTCGCACTGACTGCTTGCCTCGATGGATACCGTACTGTCCGCAGAACACGGGGACACCCTGAACTCGCGCCGTTACCTGGTCTGGAAGTTCAATGGGCAGGATGTCTCCAACCTGAAACTCCTGCACCTTGCGCAGAAGTATCGGCATCTGCAGGAAGCGCACGTCGATGCGGACCGTTGCGGACTTCACATCCTCACGCACTGAATTGATCCACCGCTCATCGTGGTCTGAGGCATCACTTTGAACGCCCGTGTCCAGCAGCTCACGGATAGGCTCAATCATCGAGTAGGGCAGTACGACCTGCAGATCGCCAGCGCCACCCTCGAGCTCCACATGCAGAGTGGATACCGCTACCACTTCATTCGGGCTGACAATATTGGCGAAGTGCGGGTTCACCTCCGAGCCGACGAATTCGAAGGTCAGCGGATACACCGGCTCCCAGGCCCGCTGCAGATCAGCGAACATCGCCTCCAGAACCTTCTGTACCAGCCGCATCTCGGTCGCCGTGAAGTCCCGACCTTCGATTTTGGTGTGGAAACGCCCATCACCGCCGAAAAAGTTCTCCACCAGTGAGTAAACCAGCTTCGGGCTCATCACGATGAGGGCGGTTCCACGCAGGGGCCGCACCTTGACCATATTGAGATTCGAGGGCATGAAAAGGCTGTGAATGTACTCCGAGAACTTGAGCATCTCGACGCCCTCGACGGCCACCACTGGCGATCGACGCAACATATTGAAGATGCTCACACGGAAATTGCGCGCGAAGCGTTCGTTGATCATCTCCAGGGTCGGCAAGCGTCCGCGGACGATCCGGTCCTGACTGGTGAAGTCATAGCTCTTGGCCGATCCCGGCACCGGTGCTGCCGTTGTGTCGACCGCACCACTATCAACGCCGTTCAGCAGGGCGTCGATTTCGTCTTGCGAGAGGATGTCACTGGCAGCCATGCGCGTGCGTGCTCCGTGCCCTGCGTGAACTCAGGTCGCTCTGTGCCCTGGTCTACTGCATCACGAAGCTGGTGAAGAAGAGATCTTTGACGGTCTTCTTCCCGGTGACTTCCTTCATTGCCTTGCGCACCTCCTCGAGGGCCGCGAGGCGCAATGTCTCGATACCGGCAGGGGTCGTGAGATCCTCGTATTGCTGACCGCTGAACAGCATGATCAGTCGGTTTCGCAACATCGGTGAATGGGCGCGTACTGTCTCCAGAAGCCCCGGCGTCTTGGTCAGGCATTGCACCTCGATTTTGAGGAAGCGCGCCCTCGGCTTCACGCCCGGTTGCGTGGCGAAATTGACGACGAACGGTGGATCGAGGGCAAGGTAGTTCGCACCTGGTACCGCGGCAGCCTCCTTGCCATGACCACCTCCACCACCCCCGCCGTGCTCCTCACCTTCTTCCTCAGTGAACTCTGCATCCTCAGAGTGGGCATGTCCGTCGATGTCTTCGTCGTCTCCCGCCGCATGAGACGCATCATCGGCTGCGTGTTCTTCGTCCGATCCGTGACCGGCCTTTGCATGACCACCTTCGCCGGCGACTGCAGGCTCCCCTCCCTGCAACAGGTACCAGGCGGCACCACCCCCGCCCATCAGCAGAACAGCCGCGAGGGCGACGAGGACGAGCAACTTCTTCTTCCCCGCCTTGGGGGCTTGCGCTTCGGCGTTTGCTTCGGACATCTGGCGTTCCTCCGGTGATTCGCACACTCGGCAGGGCTGTTAGCAAAGGCTGCGCCAAAGATTGAACCTGATTATTGTCAGCAGGTTACAGCTTCATGCGGCGAAGTTGCTTCGGATCGACAGCGGTTTTCTGGCGATGTCGAGTCACGGTCAGCGGATGGCCGGGCCGGTGCTCGATGGGGCGCGGGCCGGTAGGCGACCCAAGGCGCCGGTGCATGGCGCTATGCCGGGCCGGGCTGGGCAGCTTCCGGGCGGCGGCCTGGCCAGGATCCTCGAGGCACGTCGGTGGGGTGGCGTTCGTTCACACCCTGTGAGCGGCTGCTCTGACACCCGACTCAGGCATAGAGATCGATGAGGCCACGTCCGGTCAGGATGGGGGCGGGCGTGACATCCAGCGCTTCTTCATCGGCCCACGGCCCCCGTGGGGCCGACAGGCCGGGCTCTGCCCTGTCACCTTGACGCTCACGATCCGTTCCCCCTCCGCTCACACTGGCGTCGGCGAGTAGGAGCCCCTGTTGTTCGAGCGCTTCGCGCAGGCGGGCAAGCCCCTGTTCCAGCGCCTCACGCGCCTGCGGATGCTGGGTCGTGAAGTGCACTTCTGCCCCCCGCTCCGTCATACGCACTTGAACCTCAAGCGAGCCGAGCTCTGCAGGGTTCAGGCGCAGCGTGGCCTCCCCCTGACCCTCGGTGATCTGCCAGCGCACGCCGCTACCGAGTTCTTCAAACCAGGCACCACTGCCTACCAGGGGCGCCAGGATCCCTCGCGCCAGGGACTCCGATGGCAGTGCCTGGGTACCGGGCTCGGTGATCCGCAAGGAAGGCCCGGTCGTAGATGATCTCTCTCCAAACGGCGGCACATGCGCCTCCGCCAGATCGGTCAGCGAGACCACACTGCCGGCTGCCGACTCGATGCCATCGGCGCTTGCACCGGCCCCGAGCGCTCCACCCTCAACCGGACTGGAGAGTGCCTCATTGCCTGCGGCCTTGCTCTCAAGCCCGGACAGAGACAGGGCGCGTCCCGTGTCATTACCCACGATGTGCAGGCCTTGGCTGCCCGGTGAGTCGCGTGTGGCCACAGGCTCATGCCAAGCCGAGGTTCCCAGAGCCTCGCCGGTGACAACTTCAGAGTGAGGCTGGCCGAGGCGTCCTGCTTCGTCGCCCTGATTGACCGACGTGGCCAGTCCGCTCACCAGGAAATCGAACAACACGCGGTCGGGGCCGCCACTTGCCCAGCCGGCAGACTCATCACCCGCCAGGTCGCCGCCATCCACATCGCTCCCCTCCTCCCGCTCCGCAAGTCCAGCCAAGCCGTTATCAGTGATCTCGACGGCAGAATGGAGCGCGCCGATGCCTTTGAGCCCAGCCAGAGTCACACCGGCTGAGCGCGTGTTCGCCTCGGCAAATTGTGTCTCCCCCGCCCCATTCGCAGACGGCTGCCCCTGCAGCAGCTTGCCGTCCGCCGGCACTCCCATGCCTCCTGGGGAAAGGGGGGGAAGTGTGGAGGGCGTCCCCATCCTTCCGGGCAAGGCATCATTGAGCTCACGCCCGCCGGGTTCGATCGATGGAGGATCGTCCCCCACCTGCCGCGCCAGCTCATCCGCGAAGGCTGGCTCAGCTTCCTGCACTGCCAATTGCTGGACACGCTCGCTTACTTCCGGAGTAGTTACCATCGGGGCCGTGGACAGGGACGGGACCATCGACGAAGCGGCATTCACGGGGAATCCTCGTTTGCTCGGGGGCAGACCAACCTAAGCTGAAAATCAGCAAAGAATGCGCCAAGCAACAGCCACAAGACCGTGTCCGCCGCGTCGAGACCCATACCGAGTCTCTCTGAGCGCCGGCGCCACACGCCGGCGAGTCAAGTCAAGTGCACCTCGGCTCAGCCCGTCTGCTGCTTGAGCGCGCTCAAGCAATACACCGGAATTCGCCCAAACGGAGTGTGCATGGGGCACCCACGTCCTCGGTCACGGTCAAGGACGAACGCGCACGGATAACCCACAATCCACCCGCGATATGCGCGCCCAAAGCCCGCCAGCGCACGCGGGCCCTGCGCCAGTCATCCGAAACGACAAAACCAAAGGAGCCCGCTCATGACCGCCACCCCAATCACGATTGCCTACGGTGATGGCATCGGGCCCGAGATCATGCATGCCGTCCTCCGGATCCTTGAGGCAGGGGGCGCGTCGCTGGCAACGGAATCCATCGAAATCGGCAAGAGCGTCTACCTGCGCGGCGAGACCAGCGGAATCGAAGACGCATCCTGGGCCAGCCTGAGGCGCACACGGATCTTCCTGAAGGCCCCCATCACCACGCCACAGGGCGGCGGCTACAAAAGTCTCAATGTCACCGTACGCAAGACACTGGGCCTGTATGCCAACGTCCGACCGGTACAAAGCTACGAGCCATTCATCACCACCAAGCACAAGGCCATCGATCTGGTGATCGTGCGCGAGAACGAGGAAGACCTCTACGCCGGCATCGAGTATCAACAGACCGAAGAGGTCACGATGGCCCTCAAGCTGATCTCACACCCCGGAACCGAGCGGATAGTGCGTTATGCCTTCGAGTTTGCCCGCAGGAACGCGCGCAAGAAAGTGACCTGCATATCGAAGGACAACATCATGAAGATCACCGATGGGTTGTTCCATCGACTCTTCGATGAGATCGGTGAGGAATACCCAGAGCTGACAAAAGAACACATGATCGTGGACATCGGTGCCGCACGACTCGCGCAGATGCCCGAGCGCTTCGATGTCATACTGGCACCGAATCTCTACGGCGACATACTCTCCGACATTGCCGCGGAAGTCTCTGGATCGGTCGGACTTGCCGGCTCCGCCAATTTGGGCGACGACTGCGCGATGTTCGAGGCCATTCATGGGAGTGCTCCGGACATCGCCGGTAAGGGGATAGCAAACCCGTCTGGCCTGTTGCAAGCCGCAATCATGATGCTGGTACACATCGGGCAACCAGAACCGGCTGCCCGCATCAAGAATGCCTGGCTCAGCACGCTGGAGGATGGGATCCATACCGCAGACGTCCATGATCCGCGCGTAAGCAACGAGAAGGTCGGCACTGATGCGTTCGCAGACGCGGTAATTGCCAGACTGGGACAATCCCCCGATCGATTGCGCCCGGCGCGCTTCGGCGAGGCCAGCAAAAAACCTATGGTGCCGCCGATGGTGAGAAACCCCCATCCGGCCCGTCGGGTACTGGTCGGGATCGACGTGTTCTTCAATTGGCGTGGCACGCAACCCGATGAGCTGGCACGGCTACTGGCCCCGCTCAGTACCGATCGGCTGAAGCTCCAGCTCATCACCAATCGCGGTGTCAAGGTATGGCCTGGAGGCTTCCCGGAAACCTTCCGTACCGACCATTGGCGTGGACGCTACATGGCGAGCGGAGATTGCGCCACACATGCGGATATCGTCGCTCTGCTTGCGCGGATAACCGATGCAGGCATGGATTTCATCAAGACAGAGCATCTCTATGAATTCGATGGCAAGCCCGGGTATTCGCTGGGTCAGGGGCAGTGATGTCGAACAGCCGCCTGCAGCAGTGAGAAATCGACTGGCCGACGCTTCAGTCCGCATTCCTGCGCGGATAGTCATCCAGCACGACCTGCTCCTTGCGACGTATCTGCCGATCCTCATCACAGCGGGCCCTTTCAGCGACTTGATCGATCCCCTGCACACGCCGCCGCACGACCCGCCACGCCTCACGTAAACGCTCCAACTCCGCCTGGAGTTGCACGCGGCGCTGCTCGCCCTGCCCTATTGCACGATCGAGGGCTGCCAGATAGCCCTGTTGGTCCTGAAGTGCCCGTACGGAGAAGGATTCCCCGACCCTGCCCACAGCGAGTTGTTCGGCAGTCTCTTGGCGATAGCGCCGCAACAGATCCAGTTGCCCCGATTGGTGTGAAATTTCCGCGGCCAGTGCCTCGAGGCGTCGCGCGCGCGCCTTCTCCTCTACCTCGACAATGGATGAAAGACGCAGCAATCGATCGGAACGAGTCATCTCCTACTCCCTAGAGGGCATTGCTGCGCATAATGACTAGACCTGAAGACAGGCTTGGAGCTGCTCGACCGATAGCTGTAGCGGTACGTCCTCATGCATGCCCTGTCGTAGGAATGCCTGTAGCAAAGGGTGTCGACTCAGGGCCCGGTCCAGCTCAGGGTTTGTACCTGAGCGATATGCCCCGACATTGACGAGATCCCGATTGCTCTCGACCAGATGAAATGACTGCCGGAAATTTCGCGCCGCTTGCAGCTGTGGCTCGGCGGTAACCTGGTGCATCACCCGACTGATCGATGCCTCAATATCGATTGCTGGGAAATGTCCGCTTTCCGCAAGCCTGCGCGAAAGGACAATATGCCCATCGAGGATCGCACGTGCGGCCTCAGCGATTGGATCATCGGCATCTTCGCCCTCACAGAGAACGGTATAGATCGCAGTGATGGAACCATGGCCATGACTCCCGGGGCCCGCTCGCTCAACAAGCTGCGGCAGGCGCGCAAAAACAGAAGGAGGGAACCCTCGTGTCGCAGGCGGCTCACCAATGGTGAGCGCAATCTCGCGCTGCGCCTGACAGTAGCGTGTCAGTGAATCCATGAGGAGCAGGACGTCCTTGCCCTGATCACGAAAATACTCAGCAATGGCGGTCGCGGTGGCCGCTCCGTGTACCCGCATCAAGGGAGGCAGATCGGCTGGAGTTGCCACGACTACTGACCGGGCCATGCCTTCCTGTCCCAGGTTGTGCTCGATGAATTCCTTGACTTCCCGACCCCGCTCTCCCACGAGACCGACCACGATCACATCTGCGCCGGTATAGCGAGCAATCATCCCCAGCAGAACGCTCTTGCCAACGCCGGCGGGCGCGAAAAGGCCCACTCGCTGACCCTTGCCGACAGTCAGCAGCGAATTGATGGCACGCACCCCGACATCCAGAGGCTCGTCAATGGGCTGGCGGGCAAGGGGGTTGACGCTGAAACCGGCAAGTGAGGCGCGTGTACTCGCTCGCAAAGGGCCAAGGTCGTCAATTGGCCGCCCACTGCCGTCGAGTACGCGCCCCAACAGTTCGACACCGACCGGTACATCAGCCCCTTGCCCTTGTGGAATGACGCGAGCACCGGGTTGGAGGCCATCTGGACGCCCGGTGGGCATGAGATAGAGACGATCTCCGGCGAAGCCAACAACCTCCGCCTCGATGAATCGCTGTGAGCCGACCGATACTGCGCAACGATCACCGACTGCCGCGCGGACACCCACCGCCTCCAAGGTGAGGCCAACCATGCGCACGAGTTTGCCCTCGACCTGCAAGGCGCGCTGGCCCGTGAGCCGCGCGGTATGTTCGCGCAACTTTGCAGCCCATTGCGCTGCAACGGCGCCGCGGTCACGCCGCATTGTCTTCTTCCCGCTCTCCGCCCAGGAGATCCCGAACAACAGCAGCAATCCGTGATTCGACACTGGCGTCGATGTAGGAGCTTTCGGTCTCAATCAAGCAGCCCCCTCGTGTCACAAGAGGGTCCGCCTGCAACAACCATCCATGCTCGCTCTCGGCGAGGCTCAGCGCATTCCGGACGAGCGGGATATCCTCAGGATGCAAATGCATCTTGCGCTCGCGCGCTGCCATCGGCAGGTGACCAAGCGCTTCGCGAACAACAGCAACTACTTCACCTGGACTGGTACGAAGCTCTCGTCGAATGATCTGTTTCGCTATGGCGATCGCCAGATCCACCAGCTCGAGAACCACCCTTTCATCCAGTTTGTCGAGGGGACGCCCCACCATCTCCATGAGCGAAAGCAACTGTGTACCCAGCTCGCGTTGCTCCTCCTCTCCCTTCGCGAGGGCGATAGATTTACCCTCGTCATAACCCTTCGCATAACCCGTGTCATAGCCCTCGGTCTGCGCGGCGTGGAGAATGGCCGCAAGCTCTTCAGCCGTCGGAAGGGGGGGTGGCTCCGGAATCTCGATGTCTTCACTGACGCTCTGGATTACAGGCGGCTGCCATGGCTGGACCGGGTCCATGAAATCACCGGGGCTTCGTAGGTCCCTGTCATGGGGAGGGAGAGATGGCGCGCTACCCAGCATGGGTCATTCTTCTCATCGTTGACAGAGTGCACTTCGAATTGAACAGGCTGCACCGACTGATAGGAAGATGCGAGCAGTATCGACTGACTGCTCTTCGGAAGCCCAAGTGGCTTCAGAGCATCTGCTCTCCGCCTGCGCCGCCCAGCATGATCTGACCCTCATCGGCCAACCGCCTCGCCGTGGACAGTATTTCCTTCTGCGCAGTTTCGACCTCCGACAGCCGTACTGGCCCCTTGTTCTCAAGCTCTTCCTGCAGCATCGCGGAGGCGCGCTGAGACATATTCTTGAATATCTTGAGCTTGACTCCCTCCTCCGCACCTTTGAGTGCAAGCACCAACTGATCGGTCGACACCTCCCGCAAGAGGGTCTGGATGCCACGGTCATCTACCTGCTCGAGGTTATCAAACACGAACATCAGATCCTGAATCTTCTGACCAAGCTCGGAATCCGCTGCCTTGACTAGATCCATGACCGCCTGCTCTGCACTCGAATCCATGAAATTCAGGATATTTGCCGCGGCCTTCACTCCCCCCATGCTGGATTGCTTGAGTGCTCCTCCCCCGCGCAATTGCCGCTCCAGGGTCTCGTTCAGCTCAGCCATGGCTGCCGGCTGGACTCCCTCCAAGGTTGCGATTCGCATGAGCACATCGGCCCTTACCCGCTCGGGGAAGAATCCCAGCACCTCTGCTGCCTGATCGCTATCGAGATAGGAAAGCACGATCGAGATCACCTGAGGATGCTCCAGCCGCACGATGTCGAAAACGCTGCGTCCGTCCATCCACTTGAGCGAATCGAGACCCTTGGTGTGCCCGCCCATCAGGATGCGGTCGATCATGCCCCCGGCCTTGTCCTCTCCGAGTGCCTGCACCAGAACCGATCGGATGAAGTCATCGTTGCCAACACCAAGCGCTGTCTGCCCTTCCATGTCGGCGATGAACATTTTGAGCACATCGTGAATGGTCTGCTTTGGCATACCATGCACGGCCGACATCGCCACACCGACCTTCTGCACCTCCTTCGGGCCAAGGTGCTTGAGGATCTCCGCGGCGGTGATTTCGCCCAAGGCGAGCAACAGGACCGCAGCGCGATCAGTTCCATTCAGACTGGCTGCATCGGTCATTCCCCGGCCTCCACCCAGCGGCGCAAGATGAGCGCTGCAAGCCTCGCATCATTGATGACCATGTCCCTTACCTTCTGCAGAGCCAGCTCGAGTTCGTCAGGCGGTAGTCCCTCTCCGGCAGCGCCGTCCGCACTACCGTTGGTGGTACCGCCCGCTGCATTCGCCACAACCAGCGCACGTGAGTCGCTGCCCGGGACGGACACAACCTGCACCGTTTTCCCCTGATCAAGGCCCGTCAGATCGACGGTCAGGGAACGGCCATCCGGTAGGCGGAGAACTGTCATGCCTGCCTCGTCCTTCTCCATGGCAGCCACGGTTGAGGTTGACGCAGCATCGGCAGCGGACTCAGGGTTAACGGTGAGCGATTTAATGGCCGGGCGCAGGACCCCAAAAAGAACGAGCAACGCGAAGGAGGCTCCCGCGAGCTGTCGTGACGCATCCCAAATCCACGCCTGCTCCCATAGTGGCTGAGCGGGCAGAGGCTCCAGCGTAGCAGGTGCTACCAGGTCTGCGGTCGTGATGCTGATAGAGTCTCCTCTGGACTCATCGAAGCCGACGGCTCGGCGTGCCAAGGCCTCGAAGTTCTGCAGTTCCTCTCCAGTCCAGGGCTTGGCCGCGGCGATCCCCTCGGCATCAGTGACGACACGATTTCTGATCAGTACCGCGACAGACAGACGCCGAAGCTGGCCAGTGGACGAACTCGAATGTGCAATGGTCCGGTCGACTTCATAGTTTCTCATCTGCTGCGTTTTCGAGGACTCGGGGCTGCGCTCAGCCGCCGTTGCCGTTGCCGCTGCCACTGCCGGTGCTCCAGTAGTCGTAGCTGCACCCGGATCCGGGACTGCTGGGGGCGGGATCGTTCCATCTGGTGCTGGAGGGGCCTGACTCGCTGCTGGATCTGCAGCGTTCGCGGCGGTGGATTCAGGCACCGTCCCGGTGCCTGGAGGCTGGTTGCTGAGCGCACCGGGAATACCGACAGCACCGCTGCCGATGCGTCGCTCCTCGGTGGTCTGTTCACTCCGCACCGTCCTCAAGTCCGGGTTGAAGGTCTCACTGGTCTGTTCGCTGCGAGTGAAGTCGAGATCGGCAGCGACCTCCACATGCACTGCATCTGCACCAGCGATCCGCTCCAGAAGCGCAGTAATGGCACGAACATGCCGCTGCTCCAGTGTGCGCACATACTCAAGCTGCCGTTCGCTATGCCCAAGGCCCGTCGAATCGTCCTCCGAGAGCAGCTTGCCGCGCTGGTCGACAACGGTGACTCCAGACAACGGCAGATTTGGAACAGCGGAGGCCACGAGGTGAAGAATCGCTGCCACCTGGCCCTTCTCAAGGGTCCTTCCTGCATGCAGATCCAGCAGCACTGATGCGCTCGGTGCCTTGCGCTCTCGCAGGAATGCACTCTGCTTGGGCAAGGCCAGATGCACCCGCGCACCACGCACACCATTCATCTGGCCGACCGTTCTCGCCAGCTCCGACTCGAGTGCGTGCTGATAGCGCATGGTCTCGATGAACTGGGACGTGCCAAACCCCGACTGCTCCTGCAGCACCTCGAAGCCTTTGCTATTGCTTTCCGGGAGGCCCGCTGCCGCCAGCTTCAGCCGAATATCATGCACCTGTGTGGACCGGACCAGAATGGCTCCCGAGACCTGATCGACGCGATAATCGGTGCCATTCCCCTGCAGGGCATCCATCACCTGAGTGATGTCCCGGTCAGAGAGGTTCCCGTATAGCAGGCTGTAGGTTGGGCTCTGGGACCAAAGGACCACCCAGGTCCCGAGCGCAACCGCTGCCGCGATTCCCGCCAGAATCCCAAACTGTCTGAGCATCGCAGCCAGCTTGCCGCTATCGGCTGCATCATTCAGCAGTCTGAGCGGGCCGCTCCCTTGCCTCGTGACCTGAATGAGTTCAGTCATGGTTCGAGCTGACAGCGTGGCTCATGGTGGTTCGGATCTGCATCAGACCGGCATGTTCATGATTTCTTGGTACGCCGAGATCAGGCGATTCCTGACCTGCGTTACCGCCGTAAAACCGACTGATGACCTCTGCATCGCAACCATCACCTCGGCCACGTCCACTGATGGGTCCCCCTGCTCAAACCGTGTTGCGAGTCCCGAACTGGACTTCTGCAGCTCGTTCACCTCTGAAAGCTTGTTGGCAAGAACCTCAGTGAAACTCCCGCCCGCGGTTGTCGCGACCTTCGCGGAACTACCGCGCAGAAGATCTGGCGCGATCGCGCCGGCCTGATTCACCCCCTCGGCCTTGGCTGCCATCAGGCGCATCTGCATAAGCAAAGCGTGCGAGTTGATTGTATTACTCATCGGTCCCTGCTCCTCGCTAAGCATTCACCATGCATACCATCAATGATCTGCTGGCACTGGCATTGACGCTCTCTAGCCGATGCAGCCTTCCCGGCATTGGCCCTGCACACAATCTGCGCCCGGAATGGCGTCATGCAACCGGCAGACTGACACCCGCATCCTTGATGCGCGCCAGCTTGTAGCGCAGCGTACGTTCGCTGATGCCGAGTTTGTCTGCCACATAACGTCGGCTCCCGCCACCCTCGATCAATGCCTGCAGGATGATTTCTCGCTCTCTACTGCGTAGCCCATCGTGTAGACGGTCGTTGATGGACTCTCCCATTTCGTCCAACGATGCTACAGATTCGGTTGACCTGACACTTCCTGTCTGACGGCCATCATCGGCCCATTGTGGCTGCGCGATGGGCGCAGTAGGCGTATGGCTCGGCTGGATCAGTATGTCCGACACCCGTACACGCCCCGCAGATTGCAGAATGAGCGCGCGCTGCATCACATTGTCGAGCTCACGCACATTGCCAGGCCACTGGTACGCCATGAGCACATTGCGGGCTTCCACTGTCAGTTGTGGCGTCGCCACGCGAGTTCGAAGCGCTGCGCGCCCAAGCAGGTATTCCGCAAGGGGAAGGATATCTGCCGGGCGCTTGCGCAGTGGCGGAAGATGCAAGGGAAAGACATTCAGTCGATAGTAGAGATCCTCACGAAAGCGACCAGCAGCGACTTCTTCCGCGAGATTCCGATTGGTGGTGGCAACCACCCTGACATCGAGCGTGATCGAGCTGCCTGCCCCCAGTCGCTCCACTTCGCGCTCCTGCAGCACGCGCAGTAGCTTCGCCTGCAGAGGCAGGCTCATTTCGGTCACTTCATCCAGGAGCAGCGTCCCGGCCTGTGCCTGCTCGAACTTCCCGGCGCAGGCCTTGTACGCTCCGGTGAATGCGCCCTTCTCGTAGCCAAACAGCATGGCTTCCAGCATATTCTCCGGTATGGCTGCACAATTTATCGCGACAGCGGGGCCTTTCGCGCGACGCGAATGTGCGTGTAGGTATCGGAAGAGGACTTCCTTGCCGGTGCCGCTCTCGCCCGTGACCAGCACGGTTGCGTCACTGGCTGCGACACGCGCCGCCATTGCAAGAACGGAGCGGGTAGCCGGGTCGTGGGCGACGCAATCTCCGGCATCCATATCCTGACGCGGGAGATGTTCGTGTATCCGCGTGATCAGGACCTCTGCCTCGAATGGCTTGACGAGGTAATCCGCTGCGCCGGCGCGCATCGCCTCCACAGCCCGCTCCACACTCGCATGTGCGGTCATCAGCAGAACCGGAAGATTCGGGAGCCGTGACTTCAAGCGGACGAGCAGCTCATGCCCATCACCACCCACCATCTGCACGTCACTAACCACGAGATCGGGTTGCTTCGCATCCACGAGCGACAGTGCTTCCTCACTGGATGAGGCAGCGAGCGTTGTGAACCCGGCAAGGCGCAGCGTGTCCTCCAACGCCTGACACAGCTCGGCATCATCCTCGACCACCAGAATGTTTGTGTCAGTCATGATGCCCCCTCCTGGATGGCCCGCTGAATGGGCAGGCTTACCATGAAGCACGCACCACCTGACTCCGGGGATTCCAGGTGGATGCGACCTCCGTGCGCCTCGATTACGGTTTTTGCAACCGCCAACCCAAGACCCGTGCCGTTGGGGCGGCTGGAGTTGAAGGGTTGGAAGATGTGCTGTCGGGTTGCCTCTGGAACGCCCGGGCCGTTGTCACGAAAGGCAAGCCGCAGCGCGCTGGCAACGACGCTCACCTCGATCAGTAGTGTTCCATGCCCCTTGGTGACGTCCCGCGCATTTTCCGCAATATTGAGCAGGACACTGCGCAATGCAGATTCATTGACCGCAATCTCGCCCGCAACTTTCCCGGTCGGCATGGCTATCCGGAAGTGTTCGGTCGCAAGGGGCGCGAGGTCCTCCGACAACCAGGAAAGCAGGGACGCTGCAGAAATTTTCGCCAGCTCCAATCGACCACCTCGCGCGTACGCCAAGAGATTGTCGACCAGACGCTCCAGCCTTCGCAGCGAGTTGGTCATGCGGGTCATGGCCCGCGATGGAACCTCGTCACGCGGGATCGCCGCTGCAATGGATCCGCAGTTCAACATGGCCGTAGCCACCGGCGTGCGCAACTGGTGGGCCAGCGTCGCCGCCATCTGGCCGAGTTCCGCCGCGCGTTGGTAGCGCTCCAGCAGATCCTGCAAACGACGCGTTTCGGTAACGTCGGTCACCAGAACGAGCTGCCCCACTCCGCCGGGCATTGCTCGGGTCCCGATGTTGACCCGCCGCCCATTCACGAGGGTCACGTCATGTCCGTCATCCCAGCGCGGGCGCACCACCCGTTCAACCACCAGACGCCAAAGTTCTCCTGGGGAAACCTCGCCCAGGATCTCTCTGGCGCTTTCATTCAGGGCCCGCACCTCACCCTGCGTGCCCAGCAGGACGACGCCGGCCGGCAGTGCCTCCAGCACGGCCTCCATGGGCACACCGGGAGCAAGGGCCCGGTGCCAGGCCGAAAGGGTTGTCTGGTCGGCGTGGGATGGTTCGAAGCAGAGATGCATCGCGGCTTGCATGGCGGTGAACGACTCCCGGTGAGCGACTCTGGCGCGCTGCCTCATTTACGAGGGCGACCTCTACACCGGGGACAAACAAACACCGTGCCATCAGCGATTCATCTCGCCGAATCAGTAGGTTGGACGCCATGCATCGCGCCCCTCAAGGCATTCGTCAATAACCTGACGCGTCCTCCTCGCGCTGCAGGCCAAACTTCCGCATCTTCTCGACCAGCGTCGTGCGACCCATGTGCAGACGCTTGGCAGCGTGAGCGACGACCCACGCGGACTCCTCCAGCGCTTGCTGAATGAGGCTGAACTCCAGTTGATTGAGGTGCTCCTTGAGATCCAGCCCCTGGCGTGGCAGTGAGGCCAGCGCGACTGTCGCCGACAGGTCTGCGGAGACATTCGCGGACATATCCGCAGACGGTGTGACGGCCGTTGAGTCAGTCACATCAGTCGAGTCCCCGATCATGGGCTGCGGACTGCTCGCAGCACCGCCACCACGGTACTTCGCCGGCAAGTCCTGAACGTCAACCAGCGCATTCGGGTACAGGATCGCCAGCCGTTCCACCAGATTGGCCAATTCGCGCACGTTGCCTGGCCACGGATAGTGGCTCAGGCAGGTCAAGGCCTCGGGCGTCAAACGAATGACGGCACCACCCTCGTGGCGCAGACGCTCGACCAGATCGTTGACCAGCAACGGAAGGTCGTCGTAACGCTCGCGCAGAGACGGCGTCTCGATCGGGAATACGTTCAGCCGAAAGAAGAGGTCCTGACGGAAGCGGCCCTGCTCGATGGCGCGTTCGAGGTCGACGTGTGTCGCGGCAACGATGCGCACGTTTGCGCTGATGCTACGGTTGGATCCTACCCGCTCGAAGGTGCGCTCCTGGAGCACGCGGAGCAGCTTTACCTGCATGGTCAGGCTCATGTCCCCAATCTCATCCAGGAACAAGGTGCCACCGTCGGCCATCTCGAAACGCCCTTGGCGGGCGGTGATAGCCCCCGTGAAAGCGCCCTTCTCATGCCCGAAGAGTTCACTCTCGAGGAGATCGGGTGGTATTGCCCCACAGTTTACCGGCACGAAGGGCTTCGATCGGCGCGTCGAGTGGTAGTGCACATGCCGGGCGACCACCTCCTTGCCGGTGCCGGATTCACCCGTAATGAGTACGTTGCTATCGCTGCCGGCCACGCGCTCTATGAGCCGGCGCACGACCTGGATTCGCTGGCTCGTCCCGACCAGCGCCCGAAACAGCTCGCTGTTGCGATGACGACCCCGCCCGCCACGGATCTCCCGAAAGACCGCCAGACGCTCCAGCCCCCCCTCCAGGGACGCTCGGCGCAGTGGCAGCTCGAGATTCGCCAGTACGATCGCATCGAGCTCCCGGGACAGGGGACAGGATGGGAGAGATAGCGATATGAGCGGCAGATGCGCATCGACCTGACGTACGGAGCGCAACACCTCCAGCTGCTCTCCCGCCCCGGAACAGGGGCCGAGTATGAGGGCATCGACTCGTCCGACACCCTCGCCCCGTATCCTCGCGGCAAGTTCGTTTGTCGTGATCGCGCCCGCCACGACGCACTCCATGAACTCCAGCAGGAGTTTGAGCTCGTTGCGCCGGGTCAGGTCGTCGTCGACCAGCAGGATGGAAGCCATGGGGACCTCGTCGATGTCTCGTCGGACGGGCGAACGACCCTGCAAGCCGGGTGTTCGCACCGGACGTCGCGAGATTAGGCGCGTCCCGAAGGCATGTCAAAAAGTTGGCGCAGCGACGTCCATCTGCACACAGCGAGAGCGAGACCAGACCGCCAGCCCTGACGCATGGCCAGCCTTAACAATCGCGCGCAGAGACGAGGCTCAAATGGTAGCGCCTGGCCGCCTGGGCCCCACGACCGAGTGCGCGCAACTCCTCACCTAGCCGCATCCGACCAGAGGCGACCGCCTCTGCCGTGTCCTGATCACAGGCAAGCGTGTCACGCAGACGGCGACCAATCGCGTCCAGAGTTGCGACATCGAGCGAGGACGACGCATCCGAGATCCGGGCAAGCAGACCTTCCAGATCAGGCCGACGCGCCGTCTCGAGCTCTGCCACTCGCGACCAGTCACCAGAGCGTGCCGCCGCGTGGAGCGCACGACTCCCCTCGAGCAGCCGCTCGACTTCCGCAAGCAGTGACTGGCCGCTATCCATGGCTTCAGTCTGCGGTCTGAGACAGCACCGAGAGACGGTTCTGTACATCAGACTGGCTGGGGTTCGCCTGATCCCGTATCCCGACCCAGCCGCCGCGGATCTCCTGCATCAGCTTCGACACCTCCGCAAGCATCTCGGCACTGTTGGCGAGATTGGCCTCGAGCAGACGTCTGAGCATGTAGTCATAGAGTCGATCGAGATTGGCGGCGATCTCGCCGCCTTGTGCCATGTCGAGACTCGCACGCAAACCATCGATGATCTGGATCGCAAAACCGATACTGGCCCCCTTCTCCGCCGTCTCGCCTCGCTCCAGATGAACCTGCGCCTTGGCGATCCGTGCCAGCGCGCCGTCCATCAGCATTTCCACCAGACGATGAGGGCTGGCCGTGGCGACCTCGGTCTCGAGCCCGATCCGTCCGTACTGCCCACGCAGCTTTGAGGCGATTCCCTGAGTTTGCATCTGCTCTCGTCTCTCCTGACCTCGAGTGTGCCCGGGGTCTGTTCCAGTCCGGAAATCCGGTGTCACCCATACGGGCGTGACCAAGGATCCCGCTCATGCGTCGGTCATGCCTGACGCGTCGATCTCTTGACGTATAGCGACCAATCAGCGGCCGTCTGCAGCAAAGAGCGGAACGTGATCGACACCTGCTCACCCACTGCGCTGGCGGCTGACGGCATTCAACTGTTCCAGCGCGCCCGTCAACGCCGTGCCCGTACCTTGCAGACGGACCAATGTGGCCTCGAGCGAACTGAATTGGGAAAGCAGGGCCTGCTCCCTGGTTGCCAGGCGTCGCTGGACATCCAGTGCGCGCGTCTCGAGTGAACGTCGCTCGCGCTCGAGAGATTCCGTGCGACCACCTACCAACCCACCTGGATCGAGCAGAGACTGTGCCAGCCGTCTCATGCGGACGGCGAGCCCTTGCTCAGGGTCGGAGAACATCCGTGCAACCCCTTCGAAATCGCGCTCCAGCGCCCTCGAGAGGGTGCTCGAATCGATGACCAGCGTGCCAGTGCGACTGGTGGAGATCCCGAGTTCGAAGGGACGGGTGAAGTTTCCGGGCAGGCTGGTGGCGGCATTCATGACGCCGCGCATACGGGCCGTCACCGATGCCAGCAGGCCGCGGTCCGTACTCAGGGCCTCACCCCGCAGCTTGTCGATGTTGCCCACCAGATCGTTGTAGGCACGAGCAAACTGCTGGATGGATGACTGGACTGCGGCCGTGTCGCGGCTAATGTCCAGCGTAGTCCGGCCCGGCTCACGCAGGGTCAGAGTCACCCCGTCGATGGCCTCGCTCAGGGTGTTGCTGCTCGAGGTCACGGTGTATGCGCCCTCTACGACTACCCGAGCATTGAGATCCGCGGCATCGAAGGCCCCACTTGCGTCACGATCGGTATTGAGGCTGGCGAGGGCCAGCGGGTCCGCCGCACCGTTCCATGTGGCGGTCATGAACCCATCGGCGCCGGTCCTTCCAGACGCCAGCAGCAGCCGGCTGCCACGGTCGTCGCGAATGATCGAAGCCGTGATGTCCAGATCGCCTGACTGGGCATTGATCGCATCACGCAGCTCTGCCAGGGTCCGGCCACCCGCTGCCACAGTGATGCTGTTACCACCGACCGCAATCGCCAGGGTGTCACCCTCGGCGCCGAGAGTGGCACTCCCCGCTACTGCAAGACCGGCCGCCATGCGATGCGATTCAGCAAGACGCACGACCTCGAGGGCGTAGGTTCCCCGTGCGGCGCTGGACGTCGTGCTGACACTCAAGGCATCTGGGTTGGAGACTTGCGAACGGAACACCTTGAAACGATCCACATTCGCCAACTGATCCATCGCCGACTGCAGATTGCCAATGGAGGCACGCAGCGCACCGTAGCCTGAGATCTCGGCCGTGACCCCACGTTGCCGGATCTGGATGTTGCGCAAGGGACGCTGCTCCAGCGACATCAACTGCGAGACGATACTGTTGATATCGAGGCCAGAGCCGATCCCGGGAACCCTGATGCCACTCATGAAGATCCTCCTACGCCTGCACCGCAGCCATCCACACCCGGGAAGACCCAGCAAGTCTCAGGAAAGCAAGATTTCGGCCATGGCGCGCACGCTGTAGGGGAACCTGCCTGCCGGGATGTGCGGGTTCAGGCCTGCTCGTTCAGGATGAGTCCCGCGCCAATCTGCATCCGCCGCAGGATCTCGAGTGTGTGCTCAGGCGGGATCTGCCGGATCACCTCGTCCGTGCTCCGGTCCACAACCTTGATGACCGTACGACCGGTGTCCTTGTCGATCGTGAAGCGCAACGAGCGCTGCAGGTTGTTTACCTCGACGTTCAACCGCTCCACGGCCTCCTCGATTTCGCGCGGTTGGTCGGCTGCCACTGCTCGGGTTGTCGCGCTCGCGTTGGACTCACCTGCCGGAATTTCCAGGCGGTTCTCGAGCGGCGCCGTACCGCCCTGGTCCGCGACGCCAGCAGCAATCGCCTTCGAGCGGGGCGGATTCTCAGTGTCCGCAGCAACCCCTGGCCGGGGGAGGCTGGCAGAAGGATTGAGTGCGATGGTTGTCATGATCGACTACCTCCGGACCCCAGATGTGACTCAGGCCCCGGGTAGAGCGGGCACGGCGTCCTTGCCGTACCCGCCTGCTAAGTCGTCCGCTTGCTTACTGCAGCAGACTCAAGGCCGACTGCGGGAGGGCATTGG
>DBNU01000085.1 GCA_002299125.1 Proteobacteria bacterium UBA664 | reverse complement strand
ACGAGGAGTTCGGCTCGCCGGAGAGCACCTGGTCGGCGCTCGACCAGTTGCGCCGCTTCGTCGAGGAGATCCGCTTCAAGAACTCGGAGATCCCGCTCTTCCTGCACGGTGAGACGCGCACCTCACGCCACATCCCGAACGAGATCCTGCGCGAGCTGAACGGCTTCATCCATATGTTCGAGGACACACCGGAGTTCATCGCACGCTACATCATCCGCGAGGCGAAGGCCTACCTGGACGGTCTCGCGCCGCCCTTCTTCCGCGCCCTCACGCACTACGCTAGCGATGGTTCCTACTCGTGGCATTGCCCGGGTCACTCCGGTGGTGTGGCCTTCCTCAAGAGTCCGATCGGGCAGATGTTCCATCAGTTCTTCGGCGAGAACCTGCTGCGGGCAGATGTCTGCAACGCAGTCGACGAACTGGGGCAGCTTCTGGACCACACCGGCCCGGTCTACGACTCGGAGCGAAACGCGGCGCGGATCTTCAATGCCGACCATCTGTTCTTCGTGACCAACGGGACTTCCACCTCCAACAAGATGGTTTTCCACGCCAATGTGGCACCGGGCGATGTGGTGGTGGTGGATCGCAATTGTCACAAGTCGATCCTCCACGCCATCACCATGACCGGAGCAGTCCCGGTCTTCCTGATGCCCACCCGCAATCACTACGGGATCATCGGCCCGATCCCGCTCGAGGAGTTCAGCCCGGACAACATCCGCCGCAAGATCGAGGCGAATCCATTCGCCGTGGACAAGGGCGTCAAGCCGCGCCTGCTCAGCATCACGCAGAGCACCTACGACGGTGTGCTCTACAACGTGGAAATGCTGAAGAAGACGCTCGGATCCAGCGTCGAGACCCTGCACTTCGACGAAGCCTGGCTGCCTCATGCATCATTCCACGACTTCTACCGCGATATGCACGCCATCGGGCGCGACCGCCCGCGCAGCGAAGACTCCCTCATCTTCGCGACCCAGTCGGTGCACAAGCTGCTCGCAGGCCTGTCACAAGCCTCGCAGATCCTGGTGCAGGACGCGGAGAAGCGCCAACTGGATACCCAGTTATTCAATGAAGCCTACCTGATGCACACCTCGACCAGCCCGCAGTACGCAATCATCGCGTCCTGTGACGTGGCTGCCGCGATGATGGAGCCCCCCGGGGGCACCGCTCTGGTCGAGGAGTCCATCCAGGAGGCGCTGGACTTCCGTCGCGCCATGCGCAAGGTGGAGCGTGAGTTCGGTCAGGACTGGTGGTTCACGGTGTGGGGTCCGGAGCGAATCATCGAGGAGGAAGAAGGGATCGGTGAGCGCGCGGACTGGCTGCTTGATGCCCGCGATGGCTGGCATGGCTTCGGCAGTCTGGCTCAGGGCTTCAACATGCTGGACCCAATCAAGGCCACGGTGATCACCCCGGGTCTCGATCTCTCCGGACATTTTGCCGACAGCGGCATACCGGCGGCCATCGTCACCAAGTATCTCGCGGAGCATGGTGTGGTGGTCGAGAAGACCGGCCTCTACACATTCTTCATCATGTTCACCATCGGCATCACCAAGGGCCGCTGGAATACGCTGCTGACTGCCCTGCAGCAGTTCAAGAGCGACTACGACCAGAACGAGCCGCTATGGCGGGTGCTACCCGAGTTCGTGCAGAAGCACCCGCGTTACGAGCGCGTGCGCCTGCGGGACCTCTGCGCCGAGATTCATACGGTATACCGTTCAAAAAATGTCGCGCGACTGACCACCGAGATGTATCTCTCGCAGATCGTCCCCGCCATGAAGCCGGCTGACGCCTGGGCCCATATCGCCCATCGTGACGTCGAACGAGTGGAAATCGACGACCTGGAAGGCCGCGTCACCTGCTCGCTGGTGACACCCTACCCGCCCGGCATTCCGCTCCTCATCCCCGGCGAGCGCTTCAATCGCACCATCTGCGATTACCTGTTGTTCGCGCGCAGCTTCAATGAGCGCTTCCCGGGCTTCGAGACCGACATCCACGGCATGAACCGTGAGGTCGACGGCGAACGCATCCGCTGCTACGTGGACTGCGTGGCGAAAAGCGACTGAGACCCGGACTGGCGTCCGCTGCGCCCGGCACCATCCCGGCACCATGCCGGGGCAAGCGCGCCCGGATCTGGCGCAGGAACGCCTGGCACCCCGCGGACGGGGCGATGACGCCCTGAACCCGCGCGCGCCTTCCCCGCCGATAATCAGCCCTCAGCCGGGCGTCCGTCTGGCCTGAGAGGGTGTGAGTAAATCTGCTGCGCGTCCCGATAGCTGCGTTGAGCAGTGCTCGCTCCTCGCCTATCTATCTGATATGTCTCGTCGCTGTGCGCCGCCCGGCTTGCTCTCTGGCCGCTCGCGACGATTTCTTCACACCCTCTGAGGAGCACGCGACATCTCTGGCGGCATGGTCCTTGCTGCCGTTGTAGCCGGGGGAGCACCCAACGCCGGGCACTCCTTGACCGGCGCCCCCGTACGAGCGCCATCCAGGCACCGAAGCCGCACGTGGTCCTTGCGACCGCGTGTGGCTTTTTTTTTGGAGATGGCCCCATGTTCCGCATCCCCAGTCCGTTTCCGGGCACTCTACCCGGCCTCTGCTTCGGTGCTACCTCGGGTTCGCTTCCTGCCCGGGACGGTCTCTCGCAGCTCGCCACCGACCGCGCGGGCGACTTTCATCCCCGTCCATGGCAGGCGGAGCTCGATTATCTGCCGATCGGACCGACCACGACCCTCCGCGCGAGGCGCGGGGCCGGGAGGCCCCGGATCCTTGCCGCGATCAGTCTGGCCCTGGGCCTGGTGCTCGGTGCCGAGGCAGCGGAAGCGGAAGCGGAAGCGGAAGCGGAAGCGGAAGCGGAAAAGCCGAGCGGATTCGACTGGAGCAAGGTGCCACCCGTCAGCCCCATGCCGCGTCTCGGCGGATTCGTCGTGGCACCCACGGGCCCCGGCTACTACTCGCTCTGGGACCATGTGAGCGGCAAGGAGCGAAAGGCACCGCCGGTGTCACCCTTCGCACCCTTCGGACTGTTCCCGCCCTCGTCCTTCGATGTGGATTTCCGCTATCTCGACCAGCCGGAGAACGTGGAGAAGGACCTCTTCGATCCCCTGAAGCGCATCCATCTCGGCGACAACTGGCTGATGTCCATCGGCGGCAACTTCTGGGTGCGCAACATGCAGGAGCAGGACAGCCGGCTCGGCACGGAGGACAACGAGTTCAACCTGTTCCGTGTGCGCATGCACGCGCATC
>DBNU01000074.1 GCA_002299125.1 Proteobacteria bacterium UBA664 | reverse complement strand
CGTTGAACAATTGCGGTAGCAGCGGGAGCACAGCTGACTCGCCGGCTCCGCTCCAATCCCTACGGGATATCCTGGGCGGGGCTGGCCGCAGGGTCCTGTTTTTTTGTTTCCGCCCCGGGAGAAGGCTCATGCCCAAGATCAAGTCCAACAGCGGCGCCCGCAAGCGCTTCAAGATCACCGCCAGCGGTCGCTTCAAGCGCGGCTCTGCCAACAAGCGCCATCTGCTGACCCACAAGTCCGCCAAGCGCAAGCACCACCTGAGCGGGAAGACCATGGTTGCCGATGTCGATCAGCGTTCGATCGCACGCCAACTTCCCTATCTCTAAGCCTCAAGTCGACCGGAGTACGCCCCCATGCCACGTGTCAAGCGCGGAGTCACCGCGCGCGCCCGCCACAAGAAGGTCCTCGCGCTCGCCAAGGGCCACCAGGGTCGCCGCAAGAATGTCTTCCGAGTGGCCGTACAGTCGGTCACCAAGGCAGGTCAGTACGCCTACCGTGACCGCAAGGCACGCAAGCGCGAATTCCGCGCCCTGTGGATTGCCCGCATCAATGCCGCCGCGCGGCAGGTCGGGTTGTCCTACAGTCGCTTCATCGATGGCCTGAACAAGGCGGCCATCGAGATCGACCGCAAGGTACTGGCCGATATCGCCGTGCGTGATCCCATCGCCTTCGGGCGACTGGCGGAGCAGTCCCGGGCCGCACTCGCGGCGGCCTGAACCCAGACAGCGGCGACATTGCGGCCGGAGCGGCGGCGGGTCTGGCGGCCCAGCGTGGCTGTCGGCCGGCTGCTGACGAGGGTCTTCCGGATGGCTGGCCGGTGCGCCCTCCGAATCCGAGGGGGGGCGGTTGCCGTGCAGGCGGGAACGCAAGGGTCGAGGGCCAGCGGTGCAAGCGCAAACAGGCGTGCCGCCAGTCGCGGTAGGCCACTTCCGCACGGGCTTTCGCTGTTGGCCGCTCGTCGCACCTCCAACCTCCGCTGAATGAGCCCCGATCCGTTTCCTATGGACGATCTCGAAGGCCTGGCCGAAGCGGCCCTTGCTGCGGTCGCTGCGGCCGATTCTCTCGCAGCGCTTGACGCGACGCGCGTGCATTGGCTCGGCCGCAAGGGTCTGCTCACCGCGCAACTCAAGGCCCTGGGCACACTCGCAGGCGACGAGAAGCGCTTACGCGGCCAGGCGGTGAATGCCCTCAAGGCGCGCCTGGAGGATGCAATTGCAGAGCGTGGTCTCGTGCTCGAACAGGCAGCACTGGTCGCGCGCATCGCTGCCGAAGAAGTGGACATCAGCCTGCCTGGAAGAAGCCAGCCGCCCGGCGCGCGTCATCCTGTGTCGCTCACGCTCGAGCGCATCGAGCTGCTGTTCCGGAGCCTTGGCTTTGCGGTGGCGGAGGGGCCCGAGATCGAGACCGACTTCCACAATTTCGAGGCACTCAACATCCCTGCGCATCATCCAGCGCGAGCGATGCACGACACCTTCTACGTGGATGCGACCCACCTGCTGCGCACGCACACTTCACCGGTGCAAGTGCGGGTCATGCTGACCGAGCCCCCACCGCTGCGTCTCATCGCCCCGGGGCGGGTCTACCGCTGCGATTACGATGTCACGCATAGCCCCATGTTTCACCAGGTCGAAGGGCTATGGGTGGATGAAGACGTGACCTTCGCCGCGCTGAGGGGCTTGCTCTCCGACTTCCTGCGCCGGTTCTTCGAACGCGATGATCTGCCGGTCCGGCTGCGTCCCTCCTACTTCCCCTTCACTGAGCCTTCGGCCGAGGTCGATATCGGCTGCGTCCTGTGCTCGGGACGGGGCTGCCGTGTTTGCAAGCAGACTGGCTGGCTCGAAGTCCTGGGCTGCGGAATGGTGCATCCGCAGGTCTTTGCGCAGGTGGGAGTGGACGCGGAGAAGTGGGTGGGCTGCGCCTTTGGGCTCGGTGTGGAGCGGTTGGCGATGCTGCGCTACGAAGTGAATGACCTCCGCCTGTTCTTTGAGAACGACGCCCGTTTCCTTGCCCAGTTCGCCTGAGAGGGCTTGAACAATCGGTTCGGGGCGCGGGTAGGCGCAGGAATACGGAGTCGCAACCGGCTCACGGGCGTGATGGTCGAGGCTGAACCGGGGGAAAGGCACAGGCATGAAGATCTCCGAGAGCTGGCTCCGCGTCTGGTGTGATTTTCCCGGCAGCTTCCAGGACTGGGCGCGTCGGATGACCGCTGCGGGCCTCGAGGTGAATGGCCCGCTGCCGGTGAATCTTGGGGTGTCCGGGGTCGTCACGGCACGCATCCTCGAGACCCTAAGGCATCCGGATGCCGAGCGACTGAAGATCTGCCGGGTCGATTGTGGGGTGGGCGAAGACCAGCAGGTGGTCTGTGGTGCACCCAACGCCCGCCCGGGCCTCGTGGTGGCCTTGGCGCGTCCGGGTGCCACTCTGCCGGAAGGCCGGAAGATCGACGCCACCTCCCTGCGCGGCGTGCCATCCGCGGGCATGCTGTGCGGGGCCGACGAACTCGGCCTCGGCGAGGGTGGCGACGGCCTGCTCGAACTGCCTGAGAACACCCCCCTGGGGCAGGACCTCGTCACCCTGCTGGGTCTGGATGATCAGGTCTGTGAACTCGAGCTGACCCCCAATCGAGCCGATTGTCTCTCGGTGCGCGGTGTAGCTCGGGAGACACGCGCTGTCTATGGGCCGGGCGCCTGCGGGGGAGGGAAGCTGCCCGGAGATCCGGTTACCCCCCATATCGATACCCGCATTGGCCTCGAGGTGTGTGCCCCGGAGGCTGCGCCGCACTTCTGTCTGAGAGTCATCCGCGGTATCGATGCGGCGGCGCGCTCCCCGCTTTGGCTCGCCGAGCGCCTGCGGCGTGCCGGTCTGCGCGCGATCCACCCGGTGGTCGATGCGACCAACCACGTGCTGCTGGAGTATGGCCAGCCGACCCACGCCTACGACCTTGCCTGTCTGTCGGGAGGGATCTCGGTCCGCTGGTCCCGGCCTGACGAGCGGATCGAACTGCTGGATGGCCAGCATCCGACACTCGACGACCACACCTTGCTGATTGCCGACGAGGCCGGCCCCCTGGCCCTGGCTGGCGTGATGGGTGGGAAAAAATCCTCCGTTACAGCATCGACTTGTGACATTCTGCTCGAGGCGGCCTTCTTTGAGCCGTCGACCATCGCCGGGCGGGCACGTCGCTACGGCCTGCATACCGATGCCTCGCATCGTTTCGAACGTGGGGTCGACCCGGCGGCGGTGCGCGACGCCATGGAGACCCTCACCCGTCTGGTGCTCTCGCTCTGTGGCGGCGAGGCGGGCCCGATCGTCGAGGCCCGGAGCGAGGCGCATCTGCCGCAGCCCTGCCCGGTGAGGGTACGCGAGGCGCGTATCGCCCGGGTGCTGGGGGCACACTTGCCCGGGCCGGTCGTGGCCCAACATCTCGAAGCGACGGGGAGTCGGGTGGAGGCTGACGGCGAGGGCGGCTTTGTCGTGCTGCCGCCCAGTTACCGCTTCGACCTCGCAATCGAGGCGGACTTCATCGAAGAGGTGGCCCGCCTGCACGGTTACGACAACCTGCCCGAACGCCCTCCGACAGCCATGCTGGCCATGCTCCCGGTACCCGAGGAGACTCGCCGGCTCCCCGCCATCCAGCAACACCTGGTTCATCGTGGTTATCATGAATCGATAAATTTCGCCTTCACAGACGGCAGGTTGCAGCAGAAACTCAATCCAGATTATGAGATGGTCGCCGTGCGCAATCCCATTGCGGCGGACCTCGACGTCATGCGCACCAGCCTGTGGCCCGGCCTGCTGCGCAATCTGCAAACGAACCTCAACCGCCAGCAGCGGCGCTTGCGACTGTTCGAGACCGGGCACGTGTTCGCGCCGGGTGAAGGGGTAGTGGGCGGCTATCGTGAAGAGCCTGAACTGGCACTGCTGGTGGCCGGATCCCACGCGCCCGAGCAGTGGGGACTACCCCTGCGCGAAGTGGACTTCTTCGATCTGAAGGCCGATCTCGAGGCCCTCATCGGCTACCCCTTCGAGCACGCCGAGTGTCCCTTGAGACTCGACCGGGCCCCACATCCGGCGCTGCATCCCGGGCAATCGGCCCGACTGCTGCGTGGCGATCGCGCCGTTGGCTGGATCGGACGCCTGCACCCGAGGCTCGAGGCCGAATTCGATCTGCCGATGTCAGCGCTGTTGGCCTCGGTGGCGCTATCGGCACTGGTGCCCAACCGATTGCCGCGCTTTGCGCCGGTATCGCGATTCCCGGCCTCGCGGCGTGACCTCGCGCTCCTGCTCGCTGCCTCGACCCCCGCCAACCGGCTGCTCGAGATCGCCCGGGAGGTGGGGGGCGAGCATCTGCGGGAGGTGAAGATCTTCGATGTCTACACTGGGGAAGGTATCGAAAGCGGGCGAAAAAGCATCGCTTTGAGCTTGATCTTCCAAGGCTCCTCCAGCACCCTAGCTGATGAGGATGTCGATATCGCCGTGGCGCGGGTCGCGGCGGAATTGTCCGCGCGGGCGGGCGCCAGCGTCAGGGGGTAGTTCATGGCACTGACCAAGGCCGACATGGCCGACCGACTCTTCGAGGAGCTCGGCCTCAACAAGCGCGAAGCCAAGGAGCTGGTCGAACTCTTCTTCGAGGAGATCCGGGGCGCCCTGGAGCAAGGCCGCCAGGTGAAGCTCTCGGGTTTCGGCAACTTCGATCTACGGGACAAGAATCAGCGCCCGGGCAGGAATCCCAAGACGGGCGAAGAGATCCCCATCAGCGCCCGACGCGTGGTTACCTTTCGCCCGGGACACAAACTGAAGGCCAGGGTCGAGGCATATGCTGGAAGCGTCGAACAATAGCGAACTGCCCGTTATTCCCGGCAAGCGCTACTTCACCATCGGTGAGGTCAGCGATCTGTGTGCCGTGAAGCCGCACGTCCTGCGCTACTGGGAGCAGGAGTTCCCGCAGCTCAAACCGGTCAAGCGACGCGGCAATCGGCGCTACTATCAGCGGCAGGATGTCATCCTCATCCGGCAGATCAGAAGCCTGCTCTACGAGCATGGCTTCACCATCAGTGGTGCGCGCCAGCGCCTTTCGGGCGACGAGGCCAAGGCTGACAGCGCCATGACGCAGCAGGTCGTTCGGCAACTGCGCGTGGAGCTCGAGGAAATCCTGGACATCCTTCGCCGCTGAGGTGGCAGCGGCTGCCCGCAGAGCCGATCGAGGCAGTGAGGTGTCGCGGCAGATCGGCGTATGGCGCTTCCACCGCGCCCCCGCATTCTGCATACTTCGCCGCCCACGTCGAGGCAGACAGAGACGTGGGTTGTGGGTAATGGCCGGCAGACGCCATTGGCCACGGATATTCCGCACGTTCGGGGCGTAGCGCAGCCTGGTAGCGCACCTGCATGGGGTGCAGGTGGTCGGAGGTTCAAATCCTCTCGCCCCGACCAACCATCGTCCTTCGCCATTGGACACACGGAGCCCGCCGGTGGGATCCAATCGATGTGTCACTGTTCGCTGCGCTACTGCGCAGCGGCACGGGTCTGGTGGAGTGCTGCTGCTGCTTCTGCTCACCCTCGCGGCCTGCGGTGGAGCGCCCGATCCTTTCGTGGCCTATCGTGAGGCGCGCTACGCAGACGCCCGTCCAGGCTTCGAGCGTCTGACCGACGAGGGGCACCTCGGTGCGATGAACGCATTGGGGGTGATGCATCTCCTCGGATTGGACGGCCCACGGGATTTCGAGCGGGCACATGAGCTCTTCCGGCGAGCGGCGCTTGCCGGTCACGCCGACGCGCAGCGCAATCTGGGCCTGCTCTACGAGCGTGGCCTCGCGGTGCCGAAGAGCATGCTGCTGGCCTATGGCTGGTACGACCTCGCGGCGCGTGGAGGTCACGAGGTCGCCCGCATCCAGGCCGAGTCGCTGGGCGCCCAGCTCAGCGCCAATATGGCCCGGCAGGGGCGGGAGCAGGTCGAGGGGCTGATGCGCGGCGGTCAGTGAGTGGCACCGCCATCCATTCCCGACCCGGACGGTGGCATGCTGCGCGCGCCGACACCCCGGACGTCAAGGTCAGGAGGCCGGCGTGCCGATAGCAGGATCCGTCATCAGCCCTGAGTGGCCGTGTAGTGGCTGGTTCAACCGGAGGAACGTGCATGTGCGGAATCGTCGGAGCGGTCGCCCAGCGTGACGTGGCGCCCATCCTCATCGAGGGGCTGAAGCGACTGGAGTACCGCGGCTACGACTCGGCGGGCGTGGCCCTGCTGGCCCCGGGCGCCGACCACTTCGAGCGGGCGCGCGTGAAGGGCAAGGTGCGTGAACTCGAAGAGGCACTGGAACGTTCACCGTTGCCCGGAGGCACCGGCATCGCGCACACCCGCTGGGCCACCCATGGCGAGCCCAGTCAGCGCAATGCGCATCCCCATGTGAGTCGTGGTCTGGTGGCGCTGGTGCATAACGGCATCATCGAAAATCACGACACACTGCGTGCGCGGCTGGCCGCCCGCGGTGTGGTATTCGAATCCGACACCGACACCGAGGTGGTCGTGCAGGCCATCGGCGAGCGGGTGGCGGCGGGTTTGGATTTGCTGGCCGCCGTTCAGGCCACCATCCCGGAGCTCGAGGGTGCCTATGCCTTTGCCGTGATCTCGGCGCGCGAGCCCGAGACCCTCGTGGTGGCCCGTCGCGGCAGCCCGCTCGTCATCGGTTATGGCATCGGCGAGCACTTCGTCGCCTCGGACGTCTTCGCGCTGTTGCCGGTCACGCAGCGCTTCAGTTTTCTGGAAGACGGTGATGTGGCCGTGCTCACCCGCCGCAACGTGACGATCCGGGATGCCTCCGGTGCGCTCATCGAGCGTCCGCAGCGCGTCTCGCA
Organism: Proteobacteria bacterium UBA664; assembly: GCA_002299125.1. Lineage (GTDB taxonomy): Bacteria > Pseudomonadota > Gammaproteobacteria > UBA7966 > UBA7966 > UBA7966. The sequence continues at coordinate 5,005 of DBNU01000074.1, read as the reverse complement.
GATCGCGCCCGATGCGGTCGAGAAGTCCGGCTACCGCCACTTCATGCTGAAAGAGATCCACGGTCAGCCCAAGGCACTCGGCGATACTCTCGAAGGCCGGCTGCTCGATGGCAAGGTACTCGATGCCGCCTTCGGCCAGGGGGCGGCGGCGATATTCGACGAGATCAAGGCCGTGCAGATCGTCGCCTGTGGTACGAGCTACCACGCCGGGCTGGTGGCACGTTACTGGTTCGAGGCGCTGGCGGGTGTGCCGACCAGCGTGGAGGTGGCGAGCGAGTTTCGTTACCGGCCGGTGGTGGCGCGGCCGGATACGCTGTTCGTCACGATTTCGCAGAGTGGCGAGACGGCCGATACGCTCGCAGCAGTGCGCGAGGCCCGCGCGCAGGGGTTCCGGCACTCGCTCGCCATCTGCAACGTGCCCGAAAGCTCGCTCACACGCGAGTCGGATCTGGTCTTCATGACCCGCGCCGGTCCCGAGATCGGCGTGGCCTCCACCAAGGCCTTCACCACCCAGCTCGTGGCCCTGCTGCTGCTCGCCCTCTGCCTGAAGCGCAGGCACCGTCCCGATGCCGCCGCCGAGGCCCGGATCGTGGCCCTGCTGGAGTCCATTCCTGGCCGGGTGAACGTGGCCCTGGAGATGGATGCCGAGATCGCGGCGCTGGCCGAGGAGTTCACCGCGCGTCATCACGCGCTGTATCTCGGGCGGGGTGCGCTCTATCCGGTGGCCATGGAGGGCGCGCTCAAGCTGAAGGAGATCTCCTACATCCACGCCGAGGCCTATCCGGCCGGCGAACTCAAGCACGGGCCGCTCGCCTTGGTCGATGAGGACATGCCGGTGGTCGCGGTGGCACCGAACAACTCGCTGCTCGAGAAACTCAAGTCGAACCTCGAGGAGGTGCGCGCCCGCGGCGGGCGCCTCTACGTGTTCGCCGAGGCTGGTGTGAGCGTCTCCAGCAGCCCCGACATCCGCTGCCTCACCCTCTCGCCGGTGGATGACCTCATCGCGCCCATCATCTACACCGTACCCCTGCAACTGCTGGCCTATCACGTGGCGGTGCTCAAGGGCGCCGATGTCGATCAGCCGCGCAATCTGGCCAAATCGGTGACGGTGGAGTAGCCAGCACCGGTCGCCCATGGTCAGCCGCCCGTCCGTGACCAGCCTCCGGTCATCCCCGCCTGCGTGGGGATGACGGGGTGTGTCTTCGAGCCCCTTCCCCCCGGAAGAGGGGCTGGGGTTGAGGGTCAGGACATGCCACGACCGCGCTTCAACGCCCTGCGCTTGCTGGCACGCGCAGCAGGAAGCGGTTGATGGCGAGCGACAGCGCCACCGGTGCGAGTCTGCCGGCCAGTGCCAGCGCCCGATTGCCGAGACCGGGCACGCAGGTGGAGCGGCCGGCGAGGGTGGCGTCCACACCGGCATGAGCCACCTTGGCCGCGTCCGCGAGCGGTAGCCAGGTGAACAGGCGGGTACGCGCTGCGCCGGCGGCCGCATCGAACTCGCTGCGTGTGGGGCCCGGGCAGAGGGCCGTCACCGTGACGCCACTGCCGCGCAGTTCATGGGCCAGGGCGCGGCTGAACGAGAGCACATAGGCCTTGGAGGCGAAGTAGGCCGCCATGCCCGGTCCACCCGGCTGGAAGGCTGCCACCGAGGCGACGTTCAGCACGCGCCCGCTACTGCGCAGGCGCATGCGTGGCAGGTAGTGACGCGTCAGGCGTGTAAGGCCCAGCACATTCAGTTCGAGCATCTGCTCGAGCGCCACCGGATCGTTGTCGGCGCAATCGCCCGCAATGCCGACCCCGGCGTTGTTCACGAGCAGCGCGGGTTCCGGCAGCCCGTGCGCGGCGAGGAAGTCATCGAGCGCCGCCGGAGCCTGCACAAGGGTCAGGTCGAGCGGCAACGCGTAGGCCGTGCGTGCAGCCCCCGCCAGGCTGGCCACGAGTGCCGTAAGCCGATCTGCCCGCCGCGCCACCAGCACCAGGGTGAAGCCGCGGCGTGCGAGTTCCCGCGCCAGGGCCGCCCCGATTCCGCTCGAAGCACCGGTTACCACGGCCAGAGGTCCTGTCATGGTGAGCTCCTTCCCGGGTGCAGGCCCGGCGTTGGTCGGTTCAAATCCGCGTGGGGCTGCGGCTGATGTTCGCAGGGTGATGGTTAACCAGGTCCCCGACAAGGGTCCGCAACAGGGGCGGTGCCCTCACCAATGCTCACAGTCCTGTAACCCTTTGCATCAGTTGCTGCGCATGCAAGCACGGTATCGAGCGGTCGTGCCTCCTAGATTCCTAGCCACTTCCAGGCCCGGTGCGAACGAAGTCCATCGCACCCATTCGCAGCGCAGGAGATCGCATGATTCGCTTGTTCGCCCTGGCACCGTTGTTCCTGTTCGCCACTTCCGCCGCACACGCCAGCCTGCTCGAGAACGGCAGCTTCGAGACCCTGCCGCCGGGTGCCGAGCTGGCCCCGGGGGCATGGTCCGTGTACACCAGTCTGCCGGGTTGGACGGTGGATCGGGTCGAGATTCAGCGCGGCTCCGTCATCCGGCCCTTCGACGGCCTCAACTACATCGAACTCGACACGCATGGGGTCAACAGCCACGGGCGTATCGAACAGTCCTTCTTTACGAACATTGGCAGTGACTACCTGTTCCGTTTCGCCTTCGCTGCCCGGCCTGAGCTGGCGAGTCCCTCGAACGCCATCGAGGTGAGCTGGGGCGACCGGGCCGCGCCAGTGCTCACGCTGCTCGAGGGCGTGAGCCGCTCCAACATCGGCCTATCGAGCGGTCGCTGGCAGGTCTTCGAGTATTTCTTCACGGCGACTGCGAGCAACTCCTTCGTGCGCTTCGCTGCAGCCGGGCGCGCCGACACCTGGGGCGGTTTCCTCGATGCCGTGTCGGTGGAGCCCCTGCTGCGCCCGGATGGGGTCGCCATGGTGCCGGTGCCCCCGGCGATCTGGTTGCTGGGTTCTGCTCTTGTGGCTGTCACCGGCATCGCCCGACGTCAGGCCACCTGAGCTCACCAACCCCCGGCGTTTACTTGCGCCTTGTCTCGCGCCGGGGCGCGGCCCCTGGTCCCCGCTCCTCGGGGGGGGCCGGGGGTCCGTCTGTATGGAGTCCACTGGCGCGGCGCGCGGTCTGGCCCAGGCGACTGCCTGTCTTGCAATCGTCGCGGCTGAGGCAGCAATCTCCTGCGGATGCCCCGACCAGAGCCAACACACCGCTACGAAGATCCGCTCGACCTCATCTGGTTCCGCTGCGCCGGTGCGCTCGGCTTCATGCTCAGCTCCAGTGACGAGGTGTACGCGAGCAGCGATGGCCGCGGCGCCATCCACCTCGCTCGGGCGCCGCACCGCGATGTGGACGACTGCCTCGCGCAGATGGTCCTGCATGAAATCTGCCACGCCCTGGTCGAAGGTGAGGCCGGCCGCCGGTTGCCGGACTGGGGGCTGGACAACACCTCCAACCGGGACACTTGGCGTGAGCACGCTTGCCTCCGCTTGCAGGCCTGGTTGACCCTGCCGTGGGGACTGCGGGATTTCTTCGCGCCCACCACCGATCATCGGCTGGATTTCTGGCCCCTCCTGCCGCCCGACGACCCCTTCGCTTCTTGGCCCGACGAAGCGGCCTGGGCCGAGGCGGCGCGGCGTGCCGCGCGCCGGGCCGCCTGCGAGAGCCGGCAAGCGCCCTGGCAGCCCGCCCTGGATGAGGCCCTGGCCGCGACCCGTGCGCTGGCCGAGGTCGTGTCCGGGCCTGTGGCGGGCCGCCAGCCCGAGGCTCCACCGAGCCTCTGGTCCACGATCCGTCCTCCGCCCATCCGGCATCCGGCCTCCGGGCTGCCGCTCAGGCCAGCGGGGGCGGCGATGCCGCCGGGGCAGCGCGCGTCTCCCGCAGCGGAAGGCTGCCACGACTGCGCCTGGGCCTTTCGGCTGCGCGGCAGCCTGCGCTGCCGACGCAATCCCGAGGTGCGTATCCCGGACGCTGCGCCCGCCTGCCTCGGCCACGAGGCTGCCGGCAGTCTCGTTTGCCAGCGCTGCGCGGCCTGCTGTCGCGAGGCCTACGACTGCGTGGAGGTGCAGCCGGGGGAGCGGCTGCTGACGCGGCATCCGGGCCTGGCGAGTGAGCGCGACGGGCGCTTCAGCCTGCGTCGCGAGGGCGGGCACTGCGTGGCCCTGAGGTCGCCGGAACCCGATCTGCATACCTGCAGCGTCTATCAGGACCGGCCGCGCAGTTGCCGCGATTTCCTCGTCGCTGGCGGCAATTGTCTGGACGCGCGACGACGCACCGGGCTGTCGCTGTGACGCAGCACGCTTCCTCCTCACCGTCGGTGGGCGACGTGTCATCCCCTGAGCCGTTGTCGTCATCCCCGCGCAGGCGGGGATCCAGTGACCTGTTTCGTCCGTGTCCCGGGGGGCGACTCCGGTGCTACCCACGCCGGCGCCACGTCGGCAGCAAGGCATGACCGTCGTCCCACGCGTCGCCGTCCTCGTGGACCTGCCGCTCGTGCCCGCGGCCGGCGGTCACGTGAAGTGCTGGGAGCGCTTTGCCGAGGCAGCGGTCGCGGCACCGGGTGAACTCGACCTCACGGTGTTCTTCCTCGGCGAGCGTCCGGAGACCCGCGAACTCGCGCCGCATGTCCGTTACCGCCTGCTGCCCGCGCGCCTCGGCACCCGGGAACTACGGCTGGAGTCCGGCGCCGGTCACACGGATCTCGCCGGCTGGCATCCGCGCCTGGCGCGTGAACTGGCTGGCATCCCGGTACTCCAGGCCACCAGCAGCTTTGCCTTCGCGCGTACCGCCATGCGCCTCGCCGCCCGTGAGCCGGGTCATGCCTATCTGAATGCCCTGCACACCGATGTGGTGCAGTTCACCCGCATCTACGCCCGGCGCATGCTGGAGCGCTGGCTGCCGAAGGGCTGGCTTGCGCATCTGCTGCTCGACCGCTTCGACCTGCCGGGACGGGCGGCGGCCCGCATCAGTCGCCGACAGATCGCCCTGCTGCGACCGGCGGCGCATGT
>DBNU01000164.1 GCA_002299125.1 Proteobacteria bacterium UBA664 | reverse complement strand
GTTCGGAGGGAGGGGAGGACGCAAGTCCTTCCCTACCCCTATCGTGAGGTGCGGTGGATTGGGACGATCACACTTGCCAGTGGACTTCCCGCACGACCCCGCACGTCCCTGAGGGGCACACGCCACCGGGGGTGACGGCAACGGCGGTGGCGGTCGCCGTCCGGGCGAGCCGGATCTGCGCCAGAAACCTCGTCGGCCGACCCGGCCGGGCTACCCGTGAGTCCCGTCACAGAGCGGGGAGTTGGTCGTCTGCCTTTCCGGGCATGCGTCACAAATTCCGTTTGCGAGCGTGGTCACGCGCCGCCGGTGGTGGGACCTTGGCGTGGCCGCGGTGCCACGTAGCAGGCACGGATCGCGGCGGGTCGGCTGGCTTCGTCCCGCCCCCATTCCGCTTGCTTTCCTCTAGAGGGATGACGTGATGAACATGCACGGGTCGCGTGTGGTGGCACCGCTGACGGCAGTGCTGATGTTGTCGGGTGTGTCGGGTGTGGCCTCCGCGGCGCTGAGTTGTCCGTTTGCCGATGGCAATGGGGCGTGGATGGGTGCCTGTCTTGCGCATCAGGGGATTTGGCGGCATTCCCTGCTGGCGCGTGACTGGGCGGGAAATGGGGTGGGTGTGGATGCCTACTATGACCCTATCCTGAATCTGACTTGGTTGGCGGATGCGGATTTTGCGCAGACCTCGGGCCATGCCGCGCATGGCCTGATGAACTGGTCGGCGGCGAATGCCTGGGCCGGGGGCTTGACGCTTTTTGGTGGTACGGACTGGCGGCTGCCGACGGTTACACCGGTGGACGGCACGGCGAACTTCAATACCGCCTTCAGCACCAACGGCAGTACGGATTGGGGCACGGCGAGGACGGATCAGGGCTGGGGCGGGCACAGCGAGATGGGGTTTATGTACTACGTACATCTGGGCAACAGGGGCTTCTGGCTGCCCGACGGTACCTTCGTGCAGTCCGGCTGGGGTTTGCAAAACACCGGCCCCTTCCGCAACCTGATTCCGGAGTGGTACTGGAGTGACCGCCCGATCGGGTCGTCGGGCGCCTGGGGCTTCAGCTTCAACGACGGCTTCCAGAACGGTGCCGGTCAGGGCTCCAGCGACCGGGCATGGGCGGTGCATCCGGGGGACCTCTTGATCCCGCTGCCCGGGGCGCTGTGGCTGATGGGCTCCGCCTTGGTGGGTGTGGTCGCTGGGGCACGGCGTCGTCGTTGAGTCTTTGGTGCTTGGTGTTATTGGGCGCTTTGGGGGCAGGCCCCGATCAGGCTGCCGCTCGGCACGTTTGGCCCGGGGGCACCACGCACGCGCCTCCGCACGCGACTCCGCTACACTGCGCGCCCTCGGTCCATTGACGGGAGTCTCCTGTGACGGCGCTCATCTGCGGTTCCTTCGCCTACGACAACATCATGGTCTTCCCGGACCGCTTCAAGAATCACATCCTGCCGGACAACATCCACATCCTGAATGTGTCCTTCCTGGTCCCGGAGATGCGCCGGGAGTTCGGTGGCTGTGCCGGCAACATCGCCTACAACCTGAAGCTCATCGGTGGCGATCCCCTGCCCATGGGCACGGTGGGGACGGACTTCGAGCCCTACCGCGCGCATCTCGAGGCGCTCGGTATCCCGGATGGGCACGTGGCCGTGGTGGCGGATTCCCTCACGGCCCAGGCCTTCATCACCACGGATCTCGACGACAACCAGATCACCGCCTTCCATCCGGGTGCGATGAACCACTCCCATGTGAACCGGGTGGAGGATGCCGGACCGGTGCGCCTGGGCATCGTGTCTCCTGATGGCCGCGAAGGCATGCTCGACCACGCCGAGCAGTTCGCTCAGGCCGGTATCCCGTTCATCTTCGACCCCGGACAGGGTTTGCCCATGTTCCACGGCGACGAACTGCGGCGCTTCATCGACCTCGCCACTTGGCTGACGGTGAACGACTACGAGTGGCAGCTCATCCGCGAGCGCACCGGCTGGTCGGAGGAGGAGGTCGCGCCCTATCTCGAGGCACTGATCGTCACTCGTGGTGGCTCCGGTTCGCGGATCTACACGGCGGGTCGCGTGATCGAGATCCCGGCAGCGCGGGTCAGTCGCATCAAGGATCCGACCGGTTGTGGGGACGCCTTCCGTGCCGGTCTCATTTTCGGCCTCGATCGCGGCCTGGACTGGGAAGTGACCGGCCGGATCGCCTCGCTCATGGGTGGCATCAAGATTGAGACCGCCGGCACCCAGAATCATTGCTTCACGCTCGAGGCCTTCGCGGCCCGCTACCGCGAGAGCTTTGGCCACGCACTCGACTGGTAGGGATGTTGGCGGTGGGCCGTCCGGGGTCGGTCGTGCCGATTGGCCGATTGGCCGATTGGTCAGCCCCGCCATTGCCTCTCAACCGGCCCTGGGCGAGGCGTCAGGCGCGGTCCACCCCACAGCTTGTACCGGGCAAGTTCGTCAACCGAAGCGCATAATCCATCATCGCGCCGGCCCGTAACCCCCGGCGGGGTCCGGCAGGAGTCCTGAATGCTGTTGAAGATGTTGAAGTGCAAGCTCCACCGGGCCACCGTCACGGCGGCGGATCTGCATTACGAAGGCTCGATCGCCATCTGTCCGGGGCTCACAGCGGCGGCCGGTCTGCGCGCCCACGAGAGCGTGGACATCTACAACGTCAACACCGGCGCGCGCTTCACCACCTATGTCATCCCGGGCGAAACCGGCCAGATCTGCGTGAACGGTGCCGCCGCCCGCCTGGCGCAGCCCGGGGACCTGGTCATCATCGTGGCCTATGCCCTGCTCACCGAGGCCGAGGCGGATCACCACCAGCCCACCGTGGTGCTGGTGGATGCCGCGAACCGGGTGAGCGAGGTGCACGACAGTTCCGGTCGCCGCCCGGGGTGAACCGGGGCGGCATACGTGACGGGAACGTCATCGGCGCGCCATGGACTACGAGTGGGACGACCTGAAGGCGGCCTCGAATCTCGAAAAGCATGGTGTCAGCTTTGACGAAGCAGCGACGGTCTTTCTCGGCCCACTGGCGCTGTCAGGCCCCGATCCGGACCACTCCGATGAAGAAGACCGCTACATTACGTTTGGGTATTCGAGTTTGGGGAGACTCCTGTCGGTATGCCACGCCTACCGTCCAGGCAGGATTCGAATCATCAACGCCCGCCTCGTGACACGCAGCGAGAAGAAATTGTATGAAGAAGGCTAAAGACGAGATGCGTACCGAGTACCAGCGCTCTGATTTCACGAAACTCGAGCGCGGAAAGTTCTACGCCGAGGCACGAGAAGGGACTTCGGTCGCGCTGCTCGAGCCGGATATTGCGAAGGCGTTTCCAACCTCCAAAGCAGTAAACGAAGCATTACACGGCTTGCTCAGCATCGCGGAGCAAGCGTCACGCATAACCAGCCGGTCGACCAGTCGCCGGGCAAAGCGCAGCGATACTTCGCAGTAGGCAGGTGTCCGGGGGGAGAGGTTGGGGGTGAGGGTCCGGTCCCCGAGGGCGCTGCTGATCGCCTCGGCAACCGCGTTGGTATCGCGCACCCCGTCATGCCCGCGCAGGCGAGCATCCAGTCCTTTCGTGGCGACGGCGTGACGACACTGGATCCCCGCCTGCGCGGGGATGACGACGACAGCGCGCGCGCCGCGCCGATGGGCCTCACTGGATCCCCACCGCAGGCTGCCCCGAGTGTTGTAGTCGGTGGCAGGGACGACGGGCTTACCGGCGCGGGACTCGGGGTGCCCCAAGCAGCCTCTGAACAATTCCCTCCCCGCCAAGGTGCAGCGGCAAAGCGATTTCGACCGGATCTTTCCGACCATTCGCGCTCATGCCGGTCGCGGTCGCTTGGCTCTATGTTGTTTTGTGTGG
>DBNU01000166.1 GCA_002299125.1 Proteobacteria bacterium UBA664 | reverse complement strand
CTGCTCGTGACGTCCGTTTGACGCTCATCGGCGGCCTCTTCTGCGCTGACGCCGACGCAGACGCGCCGACGCAGGTCGAGAGCCTTGGGCCTGCGCGCGCTGCTGTCAATGCGCGAGGCCATGAACGGCCTGGGGGGGCTGATAGACTCACGGCCATGCAAACCCAAACCATCGAAGCCATCGTCGGCAACACCCCCCTCGTGCAGTTGCAACGACTGCCCGGCACCGGCAGCAACCGCATCCTCGCGAAGCTGGAAGGCCAGAACCCGGCCGGTTCGGTGAAGGATCGCCCGGCCCTGAGCATGATCCACCACGCCGAGGCGCGCGGCGACATCCGCCCCGGGGACGTGCTCATCGAGGCGACCAGCGGCAACACGGGCATCGCACTGGCCATGGCCGCGGCCATCCGCGGCTATCGCCTGCGCCTCATCATGCCGGAGAACATGAGCATCGAGCGCCGCCAGACCATGCGTGCCTTCGGTGCCGAGATCATCCTGACTCCCGCTGCCGGGAGCATGGAGGCGGCCATCGACCTCGCCCGACTGATGGAGTCGCGGGGGGAAGGCCGGGTGCTCAACCAGTTCGGCAACCCTGACAACCCCCGCGCGCACTACGAGGGTACCGGACCCGAGATCTGGCGTGACACCGCCGGCAGCGTGACCCACTTCGTCTCGTCGATGGGCACGACAGGGACGATCATGGGCGTCTCGCGTTTCCTCAAGGAACGCAACCCGGCCATCCGCATCATCGGCGTCCAACCGACCGACGGTGCCTCCATCCCCGGTATCCGCCGCTGGCCGGAGGCCTATCTGCCGGCGATCTACGAACCCTCGCGCGTGGATCGCATCATCGACGTCTCCCAGACCGAGGCAGAGGAAACCGCTCGCGCGCTCGGCCGGCAGGAAGGGATCTTCGCCGGGATCTCCTCGGGTGGAGCGGTCGCCGCTGCGCTGCACCTGTCCGCGGAGGTGCAGAACGCCGTCATCGTCGTCATCGTCTGTGATCGCGGTGACCGTTACCTGTCTTCTCCGGTGTTTCCGGCCTGAGGCGTCGCCTGTCCAGGCGTTGGACAGCGGCCTCCCCGCCCGGCCGCGTCGCCACTCGGCTGCTGCTGGTGGCGCTGGTGGCGGGCCTCATCCAGGGCGCGTCCTCGGCCCGTCCCGCATCACCTGCGCCGCCGATCCAGTCCGCCTTCCCGCTCGCTGTCGATGGGGTCGAGTTCGGAGTCGACCTCTCGCCACAGGCCCCCACCCTGCGGGCGCGCATCCGTCAGATCTCGGGCCTGGGAGTGACCCTGCATGATCTGACCCTTGACTGCCCATTGGCCTTGCCGCGGCTTGAATGTCAAAACGGGCAACTCCGTCTGCGACTCGACGACGGTCCCCTGCTGGAGTTCGTGGCCCATCTGCGCCGCACCGACACCGGCGTCAATGTGCATCTCGCCGCTTCTCCGCTGTTGGCGAAGAGTCTGACGTTCGCGGTCACCATCACCGACGGCGGTGCCTGGAAGCTTCGTATCACTGGCAGCGGACTCGACCTCTCCCCCTTGCATGACGTGGTCCCCGAGCGCTGGCGAGTCGCCCTTGCAGCCCGCTGGCCCTCCTCGGCCTCAGGCCAGATCGACCTCGACATCAGCGCCGCAGGCCAGGGTTCGACCATCGAGCGAGCGGAAGCCGTCGTGGCAACCGACGATCTGAACTTCACCGCTATCGATGCCGCCGAAGCGGCCACGACCCGTGCCCATCTGCTGGTCCGGAACCGAGGCGGCACCTGGTGGTTCCAGATCGACGCTCGGCACGCCGATGGCCTGCTCTATGTGGTGCCCGGCTGGCGCGTGGCCGGTGGCCTGCCGGGTCTGCTCATGAACCCGAGGCAGGACGGTGCCCTCGACGTGAACGCCCGCGGAAGCTGGCAGCCCAGCGAGGGGCTCTGGCGAATCGATGCGCTGCGCCTGTCCCAGGGTGACTGGCTCGCAGCCGAGGCCAGCCTCGAGGTGAGGCAGGGACACTGGCAGAACTTCGGGCTCAGCCTCGCTCCCACGCCGTTCGCGGCCCTCTATCGCGTCTGGCTGCAACCCTTCCTGGCGGGCAGTCCGCTGGATGCCCTCGAGGCCGAAGGACGCCTTGCGCTCAGTCTCGAACAAGCCGCCAGCGATGCCGACCTCCACATTGATTTTCTCCGCCTCAGCGTCAGGGATACGCAGGCACGCTTCGCACTCGAGGGCTTGAACGGTCGCATCGCGGTCGGCGCACGCCGGGCCGGGGAGGTTCACACGCTGGCCATGGATGGGCTACGTCTGCACGGACTGCCCCTCGGTCCCGCGCGCCTCACCCTGGCCGCCAGACCCGATGGTTTCGCGCTCGAGGAGGCTGTGGACATCCCCCTGCTCGATGGCCATTTCGTGGTCGAGCGACTGGCCCTGCTACAGCGGGATGCCGCCCGCGCGGCTGCAGTGCCGGGGCACGCATCGATACCGCCAAGCACTGGCGACACGCCGGCAACGGAAGCATCCTTACCATTGGAATTGCGGCTGGCTGGGGTGCTCACACCCGTTTCGCTGCCCGCCCTTTGCGACGCCCTCGGTCTGCCTCGGGCCGCTGGCCGTGTCTCCGGCATGCTGCCGGAGGTGATCGCCTCGGAGCATGAATTCCGCATCGACGGCAATCTGCTGTTGCGGCTCTTCGACGGGCGCATCGTGGCGCGCAATCTGCGCGTGCTGCATCCCTTCGCCACCCTCGCGGAGCTCGCCACCGATCTCCAGATCACGCACATCGACCTCGGCCTGCTCACGCGTGAGGGCTACTTCGGTCGGGTCAAGGGCCGCCTCGGCGGGCATGTGCGCGGTCTCAGGCTCCAGGCCTGGCAACCGGTCGCCATGGACCTCGAGCTTGCGACGCCACCAGACAACGATCGCCCACGCCGCATCAGTCAGCGCGCGGTCGATTCGCTCTCCGCGCTCGCTGGCGGCGGCGCCGGACTGCTCTCGCGCGGCTTCATGCGGTTTTTCAGCGAATACAGCTACGGGCGGCTTGGAGTTGGTTGTCGCCTGATCGACGGGATCTGCACCGTGAGCGGCGTCGAACGTGCCGCGGACGGTGGTGTGGTGCTGGTGAGCCGCGGTGGGCTCATACCGCCGTTCATCGAGGTGCGTGCGAGCGGCCGCGAGATCTCGTGGAGAAGCCTCACCGAGATCTACCGGCGCATCGCCAGCGGAGAACTGGAGCTGCGCCAACCGTGAGCCACTCAACAGCCCTGTCGACCCACGACGAGCTGCGCTGCGGAATTCCCACGAGCGGCCCGGCTCTGCCATCCTTGGCCACGGCAAGCCGTCCACCCCACCCCTGTCCTACGGCAACCGGAGCCTCCGATGAAATTGCTGCGCTTGTTGCCCCTGCTGCTTTGCACCGCCTGCGTGACCGTGAACGTCTACTTCCCCGCCGAGGCGGCGGAGTCTGCCGCTCGCGTATTCACCCGCGAGGTCTATGGCACGGAGGGCAACCCGCCGGTGCGACCGGCACCGTCCGCACCGGATGCCGTCGAGCCTGAGACCACTCCTGCACCGGGTGCCTCGCCACGGTCCAGCCTCGACTGGCTCATCGCCCCGGCGGCGGCCCAGACACCCAATCTCGACCTCTCCTCCCCCGCGATCGCCGCGCTCAGGGCGGCCATGGCGGCCCGCCATCCGGCGCTCGCCCCGCACTACGCCTCGGGTGCCGTGGGCATCGGCGCCGACGGCCTGCTGGTACTGCGCGATCCGGCGGCCGTACCGCTGGCCGCCCGCAACGAGGTGAACCTGCTCATCGGACAGGAGAACCGTCAGCGGGCCGAGCTCTACCGCGAGATCGCCAACGCCAACGGCCACCCTGAGTGGGAGCCGCAGATCCGCCAGATCTGGGCCAAGCAGTGGGTGGCCAACGCCCCGGGCGGGACCTGGTTCCAGCAGGGTGGCCAGTGGGCACGCAAATGAGCACCCGACTGCCCCGGGCCGCTGTACGTCCTGACGTGACACCTCCTCAGCCGTTATCCGCGCGCGAAACGGGCCGTCCTCTCCTGCCGTCAGCCCCGCACGCCCCGTCAGCCCCGCACGCCCCGTCATCCCCGCATACCACCGTCATCCCCGCCTACCACCGTCATCCCCGCGCAGGCGGGGATCCAGCGGCATCACGCACCTCGCCATGATTCACGACAGCGTCATCCCCGCGCAGGCGGGGATCCAGCCCTTCAGCAGCCACAGCACAACGACACTGGATTCTCGCCTTCGCGGGAATGACGATGAGATGGATGCCTCCTGGTGAACACCCTCGTCTTCGACATCGAGACCGTACCCGACACCGAGGCGGGGCGGCGGCTGCTGGGTCTCGACGGCCTGTCCGAGGCCGAGGTCGGACTGGCGATGCTGAAGCTTCGCCGCGACGAGACCGAGGGACGCAGCGACTTCCTCAAGCCGCACCTGCAGCGCGTGGTGGCGATCTCCGTGCTGCTCGCCGCCGAGGACCGCATCCGGCTGTGGTCGCTGGGTGATCCGGACAGCCCGGAAGCGGAAATCATCCAGCGCTTCTTCGACGGCATCGATCGCTACACCCCCGTGCTCGTGTCCTGGAACGGCAGCGGTTTCGATCTGCCGGTGCTGCATCATCGCGGCCTCTTCCGCGGCTGTGTCGCCAGTCGCTACTTCGAGACGGGCGAGCACGAAACCGGTTTCCGCTACAACAACTACCTGTCGCGCTTCCATTGGCGGCACACCGATCTGATGGACGTGCTGGCTGGCTACCAGGCCCGTTCAAATTCCTCGCTCGACGACACCGCGCGCCTGCTCGGCCTGCCCGGAAAGCTCGACATGGACGGCTCGGCCGTGCGCGAGCGCTGGCTCGCGGGCGACAGCAAGGGCATCCGTGACTACTGCGAAACGGATGTCCTCAACACCTGGCTGGTGTACCTCGCCTTCCAGCGCCTGCGCGGTGCGATCTCGCGCGCGGAGGAACTGGCCAGCCATGGTGTCGTGCGCACTTACCTCGAGGCCGAGGCCGAGGCCGGACGAACGCATCTTGGCGCCTATCTGGCGGCCTGGCCCCCGGAGCAAGCCCCGACATGAGCCGGCGGCGTCAAGCCCGGCTGCCGGCCGCTGCTGTCACAGCGCACATCGAGGCCCTTTCCCACGAAGGCCGCGGTATCGCACGCATCGACGGCAAGGCCACCTTCGTCGCCGGTGCCCTGCCGGGCGAGGAGGTCTCGTTCCGCTATACCGGTCGCCGCGGCCGCCACGACGAAGCGGTAGTCGAGGTGGTCCACGCGGCTTCACCCGATCGGGTCGAGCCCCCCTGCGGGTACGCCAACGTCTGCGGCGGCTGCTCCTTGCAGCACATGAGTCCAGCCGCGCAACGGGCACACAAGCAGGCCGGCCTGCTTGAACGGTTGCTGCATGCCGGGGCCGGGGCACCCGACACCCTCCTGCCCCCGCTCATCGGCCCGACTGAGGGCTACCGCCACAAGGCCAGGCTGATGATGCGCTGGGTGGATGCCAAGGGCGGCCTGCTCATCGGCTTCTCGGAGCGGGGCGGTCGCAAGGTGACGGAAATGGCGAGTTGCCGGGTGCTGGCCGAGCCGCTCGGCAGCCGCATCGGCTGGCTGCGCGAACGGCTGGGAGCCCTCGCCATCGCCCGCCAGCTCGCACAGATGGAAGTGGCAATCGGCGATGACGGCAACACCCAGCTCGTGCTGCGCAACCTCGCCCCGGTGGGCGAGGCCGACCTCGAGCGCCTCACGGCCCTGGCCAGCGAGCAGGGCTGGGTGATCCACCTGCAGCCGGGGGGGCCGGACACCGTGCACTGCATCACCCACAGCCCCGCACCGCCCCTCGGCTATGGCCTGCTGGACGGCCGCCTGCAGCTCCACTTCGAGCCGCTCGACTTCACCCAGATCAACCCGCACATCAATCGCGCGATGGTTGCACGGGTACTCGAACTCCTGGCCCCGACCCCGCAATCGCGGCTGCTCGACCTGTTCTGCGGCATCGGCAACTTCACGCTGCCGCTGGCCACCCGCGCTGCCCACGTTCACGGCGTGGAGGGGTCGGCGGCACTGGTGGCGCGTGCCGCCGCCAATGCGCGCCGGAACGGGTTGGGCAATGTCGATTTCGCCGTCGCTGACCTGGCGGCAACGCGGATCGACGCCGCCTGGCTTGCCGGCGGCTTCGACCGCATTCTCATCGACCCACCCCGCACGGGCGCGGCTGAACTCATCGGGCAGCTTCATCTCGCCGACTGCGAGCGCCTGGTGTACGTATCCTGCGACCCGGCCACCCTCGCGCGGGACGCCGGTCTCCTGCGGCGGCAGCACGGCTTTCGGCTTGCCGCGGCCGGCATCATGGACATGTTCCCGCACACGACTCATGTGGAGTCCATCGCGCTCTTCCTGCCGGAGGTCTGCTGAGCTGGACAGGGACAGGCCCTGGGCACTGTGCCTCGCCCCACCTTGAATTACGAATGAGAATGCTTATCATCACTGAGCGCCCTTGCCCAGAGGACCCCGTGATGACCGCAGAGGCCCGTACCCGCCCTTTTGCCCAGTTCGAAACCGACGCTGCTCCACTGACGCAGGCCGGCCCCCGCACGCCGACGCTGGACACCGTACTCGCCGCCGTGCTTTACCTGATGAGCCGTTACGCCTCCCATCCGGACCCTGACCTTGCCGAGGCCATCTGCTTCCATCTCGAGATCCTCGCCCGCCGCGAGGACACACCGGACGAATCCCTCGGCCGCGCGGCCCGCCGTCTGTGGCCGTTGTGGCGTGGGGTGGCAATGGATTGTCCGGCAGTGGTCCGCCTGTATCAGGTGGGCGGCGAGCCCTGCAGCCCCTGATGCTCACTGGAGGTGGCGGTCGGGGCCCGGGGAACCGACCGCACCGCCTGGGATCTGGGGCCCGCTGCTCGCAGCCATGGTCGGTCTGGCCGGTTGCAGCGCTGGGTCAGATCCCGCCAGCGCGCCAACCTCCGAGGCCAACTCCGAAGCACGGGTCGTGCTGCTGCCGCAGGTACCGACCACCCTCGACCCGCGCCACGCGACGGACGCCGTGTCCGCCCGCGCCGTCCGGCTGATCTTCCAGCCTTTGGTGGACTTCGACGCCCACTATCAGCCACGTCCGGTGCTGGCGAACTGGGAGAGTGCGGACGCCCGTCGCTGGCGGTTGCGCCTCAAGGCCGATCGCCCCCCCTTCCACGACGGCAGCCGGATCACCGCCGAGGATGTCCATGCGACCTACACCGCCGTGCGTTCGCCGGCGCTCGCCTCGCCGCTGGCCGGCGCGCTCGCCGCCATCCAGCACATCGAGGTCCTCGACGAGGACACGCTGGATTTCCACCTGCAGGACCGCGATCCGCTGTTCCCGGGCCGTCTCGGCCTCGGCATCCTGCCCGCACGCTTGGCCCATCGACCCGTGCTGGCCGAGTCCGAACTCATCGGCTCCGGCCCCTTCCGCATCCTCCGGCGCGCGGCCGGTGGCGATCTGCTGCTCGCGCGGCAGAGTGACGGCCTCAAGGTCTGGCTGCGCGGCCTGCAGGATCCGCTCACGCGGCTGCGGCGTGTCATCGCCGCTGAGGCCGACATCGCCCAGGGCGAACTCGGGCCGGTGCTGCTCCAATGGGCCGCCGAGCAACCCGGACTGCGGGTGCTCACCACCCCGGGCGACAGCCTGACCTATCTCGGTCTGAATCTGCGCGACCCGCAACTGGCCG
>DBNU01000143.1 GCA_002299125.1 Proteobacteria bacterium UBA664 | reverse complement strand
ACTAGGTAGCCTTGGATGCGGGTGCAGGCCAGCGAACGCAGGAAACAGTAGTGGGCGGGCGTCTCCACGCCCTCCGCCGTCGTCGGCATGTGCAGCGCGTGCGCCAGTTGCAGCATCGCCTCAAGGATGAGGCGACTCTGCGGGTCACTGGCCGCGTCCCAGACGAAATGCTGGCCGATCTTGAGTGCCTCGAAGGACAGGCGCTTAAGTGCGCCGATCGAGGAGTAGCCCGTCCCAAAGTCGTCCAAGGTCAGCTTGAGACCCAGTGCAGAGAGTGCAGCGAGCACCGCCTTCACCTCGGCGGAGCCCTCGATCATGGCGGACTCGGTGATCTCGATCTCCAGCAGACCAGGCGGGATCCCGGCAGCGTCGATACAGGACGCGATGTGCGGAACGAGCATCGGATCGGTCAGTTGCACTGGCGAGACGTTCACGGCGATGGCCAGATCGCTGAAGCCCAGCACCCGAAGCCGGGCAAGTGCCGTCACCGCCGTTTCGACCACCCAGCGGCCAACCTCGAGGATGAGTCCGGTGTCCTCGAAGATCGGTATGAACTCGCCCGGCGAGACGACACCGAGTTCCGGGTGCCGCCAGCGCAGTAGCGCCTCGATCGCCACCACCCGGCCCTCGGCAATGTCCCAGAGTGGCTGGAACACGAGATGCAGTTGATCATGCAGCAGGGCCTCGCTCGCAGCGGACTCGAGCAGGAGGCGGCGGCTGGCCGCCTGTTCAAGCGTCGGGGAGAAGAAACGATAGGATCCATGGGCGGTATGTTTTGCCGCGTACATGGCGAGGTCCGCGCGCCGGATCAGGGCAGCGGGCTCAATGCCATCCTCGGGAAATGCGGCAACGCCAATGGAAGCAGTGATGAACAGGGCGTGTGGGGACGCCTCGATGGGGCGGTGTACCTCGGCGAGCAGGCGGCGGAGCAGCTCCGTCAGTTCCCCGCCCGTGCACCCCTCAGTGTCGAGCGGCAGGATGGCGACGAACTCATCGCCGCTGACGCGCGCGAGGAAGTCCTCGGGACGCAGCACCGAGCTCAGCCGCTGGCCCACCACACGCAGGATATTGTCACCGGTGCCGTGACCGAGGGCATCGTTGATGTGCTTGAAGCGGTCGATGTCGAGGAAGGCGACGGCGAAGGGCGCGTCGGGTGCGAGCTGGGTCCGCTGCTCGAAGTGCAGTGTCAGGCCGCGACGGTTGGGCAGACCGGTGAGGTCGTCGGTACGCGCCGCGTGTTCGAGGGCGAGCCCCTCCTGTACGCGCCGGGTGTCGTCGCGGCCGGTGGAAACGAAATGGGTGATACGCCCCTCGGGGTCACGGATGGGGCTGATGGTCTTGTACTCGTGATACAGCTCGCCGCTACGGCGGCGGTTGACGAACGTGGCCCGGAAGGCGCGACCCGCGCGCAGCTCACGCCACAGTTCGGCATAGAACGCGGGCGGGTGCGTGCCGGATTTCAGGATCGAGGGTTTTCTGCCCACGATCTCCTCGCGCCGGTAGCCGGTGCAGCGCTCAAAGGCGAGGTTCACGTACTGCACCACGGCGTTCTCGTCCGTGATCATGACGAGATCGTCGGTCTGTTCCAGTGCTACCGCCAGGTGCTGCTGGCTGTAGGGCGGTGCCGCTGGTGCCATGGCGTGCACGGCGGGTCGGGAAGCGCCCGGTGGTGTCTCGTGGACGGATGCATCCGCGCCTTGCCTGCCATCGTCTTCCTGATGCATGACGCCCTCACTCGTCAAGTGCTGTTCTTGATCGGTTGCATCCAAAGGGCATCCTTTCCCGTCGCACGATCCCGCTTCGCGGATACGCGCAGCCATAACCGTCCTGGACAGCCGATTGAGCGTAGAGGGCTGCAAGAGGCATCGCAAGCGCGACGCCGCACGTCATGTCGCCGAGGCTGAGCGTCGTTTGCACTATCCTCGGGCAATCGCGCCGACGCGTGTACCATGCTTAGCGCGCGCCTAATTTCCGCGCGAATGTTTCGCTGGGCATGCTTGAGGGTGCTTCGTCTCGGCCCTGCTCGGCAGGGTTGACCTGCCGTCATGCCCGCACGAAGAAGCCGTCATCCCTGCCCCCGACGAGGACACTCGGGGGCAGGCTGCGGCGGGGATCCAGTGTCGTCGTGCGGTCGCTACGGAAGGACTGGATGCCCGCCTGCGCCGGCATGACGGGGTGCGTGATACCAACCCGGTAGCGGGCGGGGCGCTTCATCGGTCTCTCCGGGGGAGAGGGCTGGCATCTGGCGACTGGTGCCGTCGTCGATGTGTCGTTCTGGAGGGGGGGGGCGCGCGCGCGCAGCGCTCAGAATGGCAGCAGGCGCTTCTCACGCGAGAAGTTGAGATAGCCCACATTGATGCCCTGGCGCCAGCCAGCGCCAAAGCGCACCGGTGCGAGCACCGTGTCATCGATGCGCAGGTAGTTCATGCCGACCCCGCCGACGAAGAACAGGCTGCCCTCGACACTTGGCCAGCGCTGGAAGAGATCATCCGCGCGCGCGAGGTCGTAGATGAGCACGAAGACCTTGGCCGCATTGGCGCCAAAATCGATGCCGATGGAGGGCCCCTGCCAGAAGACCGTGCGGGATTTTCCACCCGCCATCGCCAACCGGCCCTCACCGTAGCGCAGGCCCACCCCCAGCGCGCCGGAAACTTCGTTGCCGGCGATGTAGGCATTGGGTTCGCCATGGTCTCGGAAGGCCTTCTCGATGACCTGGGCGAGCCCATCGGCACCCTCGCCGAAGAACTGCTCCACTTCCGCGAGGATCTCCTGCTGGCTGAAGGTGCGGGCTTCAGGTCGCTCGGCGGCGAGTGCCACCGGCCCACAAAAAAGCAGCACGGCCGCAAGGAGGTAGGTGATGGGGAACAAGATGGCAGTCTCCTGAAGATAGCCACGGTGGACCGACGATCCGGATCCCGCAACGCGATCTGCGGCCTGGAGGGTGTCGGATGGCGTCCCGGGGCGGATTCGAACCGCCGACCTTCCGCTTAGGAGGCGAACGCTCTATCCAGCTGAGCTACCGGGACGCTGCAAACCGACGATGGTCATGGTAGCGCAGCAAAGCCGCGTCCTCACCTGCTGCCCGCGCCATGCGACCGGGTGGACGGTCCGACCGGGAACGCCGCAGGTGCTGTCGCTCGGCCGGCCCCGGCCAGCGACCACGGGTCTATAATGCGCGCCCCGGCGGCGAGGCCATCGTCGGCCCGCAGTCGCAATCGCCCTGGAGTCCGTGCCCGTGTCCCCTCGTACCCTCTACGACAAGCTCTGGGATGCCCACGTCGTCCGCGCCTTCGCGGACGGCAGCGCACTCATCTACATCGACCGTCATCTGATCCACGAGGTGACAAGCCCGCAGGCCTTCGAGGGTTTGCGGCTGGCCGGTCGCCGGCCGTGGCGGACGGACACCATCGTGGCCACCTCTGACCACAACGTGCCGACGGTCAATCGCCAATCCATCGAAGATCCGATCTCGCGCGTGCAGCTCGAGACGCTGGCGGCGAACTGCAAAGCCCTCGAGATCACCCACTATGACCTCGCCGATCCGCGTCAGGGCATCGTGCATGTGATCGGGCCGGAGCAGGGGCTGTGCCTGCCGGGCATGACCATCGTCTGCGGTGATTCCCACACATCCACCAATGGGGCCTTCGGCGCGCTGGCCTTCGGCATCGGCACATCAGAGGTCGAGCATTGCTTCGCCACTCAGACATTGGTGCTGCACAAGGCGCGTAACCTCTGCGTGCACATCGAGGGTGAACTCGGCCCCGGCGTGACGGCAAAGGACATCGTGCTGTATGTGATAGGCGTCATCGGTACCGCCGGCGGCACGGGATTCACCATTGAGTTCGCCGGTTCGGCGGTGCGGGCGTTGTCGATGGAGGGTCGCATGACCCTTTGCAACATGGCCATCGAGGCCGGCGCACGCGCGGGCCTGGTGGCGGTGGATCAGACGACCATCGACTACCTCCGCGGGCGTCCGCACGCCCCTCAGGGCACGCTTTGGCAGGCGGCCGAGACCGCGTGGCGGGACCTCAGGAGCGATGCCGGGGCCGTCTTCGATCGTGAGGTCTGCATAGCTGCCGGGGACATCCCTCCGCAGGTCACCTGGGGCACCTCACCGGAGATGGTCGTGCCCATCGATGGATGCGTGCCCGATCCCGCCGACGAGGCGGATCCGGTGCGGCGTCAGGGCATGCAGCGGGCGCTGGAATACATGGGTCTGGCGGCTGGCACACCGATGCGTGCGGTGAACATCGACAAGGTCTTCATCGGCTCCTGCACCAACTCGCGTATCGAGGACCTGCGCGCTGCCGCTCGCGTCCTTGACGGCCGGCGTGTGGCGTCGAGCGTGCGTCTGGCCCTGGTGGTGCCGGGTTCTGGTTTGGTGAAGCAGCAGGCCGAGGCCGAGGGGTTGCACGAGATCTTCATCGCCGCGGGGTTCGAATGGCGTGAACCGGGCTGCTCTATGTGTCTGGGCATGAATCCGGATCAACTCGCGCCCGGTGAACGCTGCGCCTCTACCTCCAATCGCAACTTTGAAGGCCGCCAGGGCCCGCGTGGGCGCACCCATCTGTTGAGTCCGGCCATGGCCGCCGCTGCCGCAGTGGCGGGGCACTTCGTCGACCTGCGCGAACTGGCCTGAGGATCACGCACATGCAACCCTTCACCCGTATCGAAGGACTGGTCGCGCCGCTCGATCGTCCGAACGTGGACACCGACGCCATCATTCCCAAGCAGTTCCTGAAGTCCATCAGGCGCTCCGGCTTCGGGCCGAATCTCTTCGATGAGTGGCGCTATCTCGATGTTGGCCAGCCCGATGCGGATCAGTCGGCCCGCGTGCTCAACCCGGACTTCGTGCTCAATCTGCCGCGCTACCAGGGCGCCAGCGTCCTGCTCTGCCGCGAAAATTTCGGCTGTGGTTCCTCGCGCGAACACGCCCCATGGGCCATCGCCGACTTCGGCATCCGCGCCCTCATCGCCCCGTCCTATGCAGACATCTTCTTCAGCAACTGCTGCAAGAACGGCCTCTTGCCCGTGGTATTGCCGGCCGATGTGGTGGATGAGCTGTTCCGGGCGGTTGCGGCCACGCCCGGTTACCGGTTGACGGTGGACCTCACCACCTCCGAAGTCCGCACACCGGAGGGTCAGGTACATGGCTTCAATTTCAATCCGGCGTTGCGTGAGCGCCTGTTGCAAGGCCTGGACGACATCGGCGCGACGCTCGCATACGCGGCGGACATCCGTGCCTACGAGGAGCGTCGCCGGCAGGAGGCGCCCTGGCTCTTCGGCCGCTGAACGATCGCCCGGTCCTGTGCGTTGCCTGTTTGCCTACCGGGTGCGCGTGATGGGCTCGAGCTTTACCAGCAGGGCCGGCAGCACCAGCAGGGCGAAGAAGAGCGACCACACGATCGCCAGCCCGACGAAGATCCCCATGGTGGCCATGCCCGGGTGGCTGGCGAGCGCGAGGGTGGCGAAGGAGCCTGCCGTGGTGAGGCCGGAGAGCAGCACCGCGCGCGGCGTGCTGCTCGTGAGCAGGGCACGGGCACCGAGCTCCCGCGCCCGCAGCACCAGATAGGTGCCGTAGGCATTGTTGAGGCCGATGAGCAGCGGCAGGGCGATGATGTTGGCCAGATTGAAGGGCAGGCCCAATACCACTGAACTGCCGCCCATGGCGATGAGGCCAAGTAACAGCGGCACCAGCACCAGCAGCGTGTCGCGCAAACTGCGCAGCCAGACCAGGAAGAGCAGAAAGCTTGCGATCACGGCATACACCGTCGCCTCGAGGGTGGCCTTGATTACGGCTTCACCACCCGAATAGATGCCAACCGGCGCGCCGGCGGCATCCGGTGCTACCGCACGCACGGCGCGGACGAAGGCCGCCAGCGCCCTGTTATCGGCGAGGTTCTCACGCGGGTAGACCTCGATGCGGTGGGTGCCATCCGCCGCCACGTAGCGCTCCGCAAGACTCGGCGTCAGCGTCTCCACCGACACGGGTGCCGCTTCCAGCAACTCGCGCAGCTTGCCCAGGGTCTTGACGAGGTCGTCGATGACGGCGGTCTCGAAGGCCTTGAGCCGCGCAGCCTCAGCCTGTGTCACGGCGGTCAGCCGCGCGAGGGTGGCGCCGAGACGCTTGGCCGCGCGTGCCAGATTGGGATGCGCAAGGCCTGCATGTTCCGCTTGCAGGCGCTCGGCGAAACGGGTCAGCACCTTTTGCTTCTCCGCCGCACCCGGCGCTGCCAGCGGTTGCTGCGCGAAGACCGGATCCAACGCGAGGCGCATGCCCTCGATGATGGCGAGCTTGTCCTCCTGAGTCTCCGGCACGTAGGACGCCAGCCAGACGACCTTCTTCACCTCCGGCAGTGCCCGCAGCCGTTCGGCCACGGCGTGGGCCGCACCCGCATCGCTGGCCAGCACCTGCGCGGTGTAGGGCGTGGCCTTCGGATCGGCCAACAGCGCCCGATAGGTCTGCACCGAGGGCGCGGATGGATCCTTGAGATTGAGTGGATTGAAGTCGAAGTCCACCAGCGGCACCAGAGTCAGGCTGGCGAGTGTCACGCTGAGCGCGATGAGCAGGATGGTTAGCGGCCTCTGGGCGCGCACATCGCTGCGCTCCGGCGGGCGCTGCCCGACGAGGGCCGTGAGGTTCGCACGGGTAGCGGCCTCCGCCTGTTGTCGGGCGACGCGGTTGCGCGATGAGGGCAGAAGGCGCAGCAGGGCAGGCAGCAGGGCGAGGGTGCTCAAGAAGGCGATCACCATGCCCGCAGCAGAGATGAGTCCGAGTTCGCCCAGGCCGCGATAGTCGGTGGGGGTGAAGGCGAGGAAGCTGACGGCGGCGGCCAGCGCAGCGAGCCACAGTGCGCCACAGAGACCGCGCGAGGTCTGGCTCAGGCGATCCAGCCGCCGCAGCCCCTCGAGTTCACGGTAGCGGGCCCCGTACTGGATGCCGAAATCCACGCCCATGCCGATGAACAGCACGGCGAAGTTCACGGTGATGAGGTTCAGCGAGCCGACGGCGAGTGTCGCGAAGGCCGTGGTGAGGGTCAGCCCCACCAGCAGGTTGAACAGCACGGCCGCGATCAGCCCCGGCGAGCGCAGCCCCCAGACGAGCAGCCCGACGACCAGCAGCAGCGACAGGCTGGTCGTCAGCGTGGCGCTGGCGGCCACGGCAGCCAGTTCCTCGTCATCCAGGGCTACCGGTCCGGTGAAGCGGACCTTCGCGCCGGGGTAGTCCTGCTCGACGCGCCCGCCTGCCTGGCGAGCTTGTGCGAGGGGGGCGCCGGCCGGGTCCAGTCGACCAAAGTCCACGCGCGGCTTGATCAGCACGTACTCTCGGAACAGCCCGTCGGCACCGGCCTCGCGTGCGAAGAGTTCGTCACGCCACACCACGCGTGCGCTGCGGCCGGCGAGTTCCTCCTCCGCGCTCTTACGCACGCGTTCATAGACGCGCACGAGTTCGGCCGCCTGGTTCTCATCGAGGGTATGGTCCAGACCCGCCCCGAGGGTGTTGATGAGCCCACGCAGGGAGGGATCCTCGGCGACCGCCCCAAGGAAGGGCGCGGCGGCGGCGAGCCGCTTGTCCATGTCCCAGAGTGCGTCCGTCTCGAGGTAGAGCAGCCCGTTCTGCCGGAAGTGGGCGTCGTGTCCGGCGTGATGGATGCTGAGGAAGCTGCCCTTGCCTGCGCCGAGGCGCGCCGCGAGGGTGCTGGCCGCATCCTCTGCCAGCCCGGCACCCGGGGCCTCGACTACGGCCACCAGCAACCGATCGAACATCGGGAAGGCCGCCTGATAGCGGCGCTGGGCCTCGAGGTAGGGCAGGTTCGGATCGAGCATCCGCGCCGGATCCATATCGAGGCGGAGCTTCAGCGCCGAGCAGGCGATGGCCGCCACCGTGAGCAGCAGGGCTGTGACCAGGGTGAGGCCCGGTCGGCGGGCGGGCAGGGTAAGCAGGGTGGTCATGGCATCTTCCGTGAAACCCGCCGTCACATGAGCGGGGCGCGGTGCAGCATAGC